>CAZRHP010000022.1:0-16023 GCA_964599975.1 uncultured Gulosibacter sp. | reverse complement strand
GATCGACACTCCGGGCGTGCGGTCGTTCGGGCTTGGACACGTGCAACCGGATTCTGTCCTCGCGTCGTTCACCGACCTCGCCGAATTGGCCGAGGAATGCCCCCGAGGCTGCGACCATCGTGCCGAGGACTGCGCGATTGTGTCGGCGGTTGCGCGGGGCGAGCTGGGTGAGACCGGCATCGCGCGCCTCGATTCAATTCACCGACTATTCGATTCGATGGAAACGGTTTAGCCTGAGATGGTGAACTACGACCTCGTTGATGACCTCGCCCTCGCTCGTGCACTCGCCGCCGAAGCCGACCTCGTGTCGTTGCGACGATTCCGCGCGCTCGACCTCGAGGTCACGACAAAGCCCGACCGCACCCCCGTCACCGACGCTGACCGTGAGGTTGAACAGACGATTCGCGCGGGAATTACGGCGGCGCGGCCTCATGACGCCATTTTGGGCGAAGAATTCGGCGCATCGGGCGAGAGCCACGACGAGGGCCGGCCTCACCGCCAATGGATTATTGACCCCATCGACGGCACCGCAAATTTCTTGCGCGGTGTGCCCATTTGGGGAACCCTGATCGCCCTCGCCGTCGACGGAGTACCGCGTGTGGGTGTCGTCTCGTCTCCCGCCCTGGGACAGACGTGGTGGGCGGCTAGCGGTCACGGCGCATACACTCAACGAACCGGCGGCGCCGAAACGCGCATGTCGGTCAGCAAGGTCGCAACGGTTGCTGACGCCGTGGTGTCCTACAACTCGCTGCCCGGTTGGTGGGATGCGGGCCGCGGTGAATCCGCGATTGCTCTGGCTCGTTCCGCATGGCGGGCACGTGCCATCGGTGACATGTGGGCCTACATGCTCGTGGCCGAGGGCCTGATCGACGTGGCCACCGAATGCGACCTGCAGCCGTATGACATGGCGGCGTTGCAGCCCATCGTCGAGGAGGCCGGCGGGCGCTTTTCCGACATCGCTGGACGACACGGCCCCTGGCATGGCACCGCACTCGCGACCAACGGCCTGCTGCACGACGAAGTTCTGGGACTTTTGTCCTAAATTTTCCCTGAACCGCGCCTTGTTCTACAAGAAGTAGTAGATTGAATTTCATGAAGAAAACCGTGACCGCCACCGTCGCCGCACTCGCCGCCACCGTCGCACTCGCACTCTCGGGTTGTGCTGCCAGCACCCCCGTCACCGCCACCGACCCCTGGGCCAAGGCCACTACAGCCGACATGTCCGACATGACCGGGGCGTTCATGACCCTCACCAATTCGACCGACGCCGACCTGACCGTGGTCGGAGCCACCTCAACCGTTACTGATCGTGTCGAGGTGCACGAGATGGCGATGGTTGACGGCCAAATGGTCATGCGCGAGGTCGAAGAGGACCTCGTCATCCCCGCAGGCGGCAGCTTTGATTTTAAGCCCGGCGGCAATCACTTCATGTTCATGGGACTCACTGACTCTCTCGAACCCGGCGAATTCGTCGACCTCACCATCGAATTCGACGACGGGACCAGCATCACCGTCAACACGGAAATCCGTGAATGGGATGCCGCGAACGAAACCTACGTCGAAAACTAGTGACCACTAACTCACGCATTTCCCGGCGCGGGCTCATCGGAGCCGGCGCCGGGATTGCTGCTGTTGCCGCCATAAGCACCTCGGTGGACATAACCCCAAGGGATACCTCGGAACAGGTTGCGGGTCGAATGCACGGCGATCGCGCATTCCCCTTCTATGGGGCCCGTCAGGCCGGAATCGACACTCCCCTGACGCAGCGCGTCGCTCACCTCGTCTACGCACTGAAGCCCGAAACGGACCGAGACCGACTGCGAAACCTCCTGCGGATTCTGTCAGATGATGCCGCACGATTGACCCGGGGCATGGCCCCCATAACCGACAGCGAACCCGAGCTCGCCGTAGCCCCCGCGCGCCTCACCGTCACTATCGGCGTGGGTGCGGAACTGGTGTCGCGCGCTGGTGCGACGGTTCCCGCGTGGCTGCGCCCGCTCCCCCACTTCACGATTGACAAGCTGAAGGACGCTTGGACGGGCGGCGACTTGCTGATCACCGTCCAGGGCGATGACCTGCTGACGGTGGAACACGCAGTTCGTGTCCTGAACCGCAACACACGATTTTTCTGCGAGCCTGCGTACACATATCGGGGTTTCCTGCCCGCGCATGATTCGCATGCCCCCGGCACCACCCCGCGCAACCTGTTCGGCCAGGTCGACGGCACGGTGAACCCCATTCCCGGTACTGCCGATTTTGATACGGTCGCGTGGATTGACGACACCAGCTGGCTGCACAACGGCACCTCGTTCGTGTTACGACGGATCGACATGAACCTGGATAAGTGGGACACGCTGGACCGCCCTGACCGCGAAAAATCGGTGGGACGAACCCTGGACACTGGTGCCCCGCTGGGCGGACACGGCGAGTTTGACGAGCCCGATTTCGACTCGCGCGACGGAATGGGCATGCCTGTCATCCCCGACCTGGCGCACATGCGTCGCGCCCGCATGTCGGACCGATCACAGCGCATCGCCCGTCGCGGCCACTCGTTTGTCGACGTGATCGAGGGCGAGACCGTATCTGGACTACTGTTCGGGTCGTTCCAGCGCGACGTCACCACACAGTTCGTGCCGATCCAAGAAAGCCTCGCCGCAGCTGACCTGCTGAATATCTGGACCACCCCCGTAGGCAGCGCCGTATTCGCGATACCGCCGGGATGTGCCGAAGGTGGGTTCGTGGGCGAAACACTGTTCGCCTAAGGACGCTGTGGGTTGCCCTGGTGGCCTCGATTGCCAGCGTGGCGGTCAGATGTCCCGACGGGCACCCTCTGCCGGGGCAACCGTGAAGATATCGGGGCGCGCAAAGCCGCGACGCGCACACTCGTCGACAACGGCATCGGACACCGACTCTGCGGCCGAATTCGGCACCAGCGCAATCGCCGCACCGCCAAAACCGCCACCCGTCATGCGCGAACCGATGGCACCCGCAGAACGGGACACGTCGACGGCGCAATCCAATTCGGGTGTCGAAATTTCGTAGTCGTCGCGCATCGAAACATGTGATTCGTCCAGAAGGGTCCCAATCGCGCGAGGCCCCTCGGACTGCACCAATCGTGCCGTCGTAAGCACCCGGTCGTTTTCCGTCACCACGTGTCGAACGCGACGGAATTCCACCTCGGACAACTGCGGTTCGATCCGGGGTAAATCGTCAACGGTCAGTTCGCGCAGCGATGCGATTCCCAAAGCCGCGCAAGCCGATTCGCACGACGCGCGGCGGTCCTTGTATCCGCCCGTGGCATGGGAATGGCGGACCTGGGTGTCGATAACCAACAACACGAGGTCGTGGTCGTCAAACCCCAATTCGATCGGGGTTGCCGTGAGGTCACGGCAGTCAATGAGCACCGCGTGGTCACGCTGGCCGTGCATGGATGCAATCTGGTCCATCAGTCCCGTCGGAGCGCCCACGATGTCGTTCTCGGCCTTCTGGCCCACGCGCGCCAGTTCCATTGCCGAAAGGGACAGCCCCCACAATTCAGTCAAGGCGACGGCAACTGCGCATTCGATGGCTGCGGATGAGGACAGCCCAGCCCCGACCGGTACGGCGGAATCGATGACGAGGTCCACGCCACGGGCATCGGCGGGCGGATTCAACGCCCACACCACGCCCAAGGGATAGGCCGACCAGCCCGACACCGTGTCGGCGCTGATGGCGTCCATGTCGATTTCCACCACCTCGGGGTCAAACGAACTCGTCACACGGACACGACGGTCATCACGGAAACCGACGGCGACGGCAGTGCGGCGGTTGATGGCCATAGGCAGGGCAAAGCCCCCGTTGTAGTCGGTGTGTTCGCCGATCAGATTGACGCGGCCGGGTGCCGACCACACGCCGATGGGGCGGTACCCCATCATCGACGCGAAGAGTTCCTGGGTGCGTTCCGCCAACGAGGTCATACGCGCGCAACTCCCTGGCGAATGAAATCGGCCTGCGCCTCGGGAACAATGTCGCCAATGAATGCGCCCATCGCGGATTCCGAACCGGCGAGGAATTTCAGTTTGTCGGCTGCGCGACGAGGCGACGTCAACTGCAGATTGAGACGGATGATGTCACGACCCACGTTGACCGGGGCCTGGTGCCACGCGGCGATGTACGGTGTGGGCGTGTCGTACAGGGCATCGAATCCGCGCAGGAGCCGGGGATACAGCACCGCTAATTCGTCGCGTTCCGCATCGGTGGTTTCGGCCAAATCGGCGACGTGACGGTGGGGCATCATGTGGACTTCCAGCGGCCAGCGGGCGGCAAAGGGAACGAATGCCGTCCAGTGTTCGCCGGCGAGCACCACCCGGTCGGATGCGCGCTCGAATTCCAGAATGTCGGCAAACATGTTGGGCAATTTCTGCGCCGACTGCAGAGTCTTGGTGGTGCGTGGCGTGACATAGGGGTAGGCATAGATCTGACCGTGGGGGTGGTTCAAGGTCACACCGATTTCCTGACCACGGTTTTCGAACGGGAACACCTGCTGAATACCCGGCATCGCGGACAGCGCCGCGGTGCGATCGGCCCACGCCTCGATGACGGTCCGCACGCGACTGGTCGACATGTTCCCCAGCGCGCCCTCGTGCTCGGGGCTGAAACACACAACTTCACAGCGACCCACCGAGGTGCGGGTGCGCCCGATTCCCAGTTCGGCCAGGTCATCGAGGCCCAACGGTGCGTTCTCGTGCATATGCAGGGGCCCGAACGAGGGGGAACGATTTTCAAACACGGCGACGTCATACAGTGACGGAATTTCGGACGGGTTCGTGGCGGACTGCGGCGCCAGCGGGTCGTTTTCGACAGACGGCAGGAACGCACGGTTTTGCCGGGCCGCGGCGATGGACACCCATTCACCGGTCAACACATCGAGTCGCATCGTGGCTGTAGCGGGACGCGCATCGAGCACTCGGGCGTCAACGGCGCGCTCGGGGCCCAGCGTGGTGTCGGCGTCGTCGAAATAAATCAGTTCTCGGCCATCGGCGAGGACGGTCGGTCGGCGAACGATTGCTGCAGTCATGAGCACAACATTAGCGCGGGGGTTGCCCAAATTTGAGCGTCAAATGTGGGAAATGACAACGCTTGCGCAGAGCGAATTGCGCGTGACGTCGATCAGAAACGGGGACGCAGCTGCGCGACCATCGGGCAGACGAACGGGTCAGTGTTTCCGCTGAGTCCCACCTTGTTCAAATAGGTGATGATCACCTTGTAACTGGCGAGAAGATTCATCTCGACCAGGGTGATGTTCATCTCGGTGCAGTACTGCTCGACGATGTCGTGGGCCTTTTTCAAATAGGGGCGCGCCATCGACGGGAACAAGTGATGTTCGACTTGATAGTTCAGCCCGCCCATGAGGTTGTCCTTCAACCAGCTGCCCCGAATGTTGCGGCTTGTCAGCACCTGACGTTCAAAGAAGTCGAGTTTCATATCGCGAGGCACCAGCGGCATGCCCTTGTGGTTCGGGGCGAATGCTGCCCCCATGAAGAATCCGAAAATTAACATCATGAACACCCACAGTGCGATGGCCCACAACCAGCCAAACATCAGGCCCATCGCGACGTAGGGCCCGGTCTGGCGAACCAGCATGAGGCCGAATTCGAGGGCTCGCTGCCGGGCCGACTTGTCCTTGCGCCCCAGCGCTTGGAACGAATCCAGCAGCAGGTCAAAACCGGTGAGGAACAGCAGGAACGGGAACAAATAGCCCTGGCGGTTCGACAACCAGCGTTCAATCCCCCGCTTGCTGTCACGCGATTCAACCGTGAACGACAGAATTCGGATTGCGATGTCGGGGTCGGCATCGATCTGGTTCGGTTTTTGGTGGTGCTTGTTGTGCTTGCGCATCCAGAAGCCGTAAGACAGTCCCGCGAACAGATTGGCGAGCACGAGCCCCAGGCGGTCGTTCCATTTGTTGTTGCGGAACACCATGCGGTGCGCGGCCTCGTGCGCGATGAACCCGTATTGAGCCGACAGGACACCCAACAATCCGGCAATCACGAACGCGACGAGGATTTCGACCCACTGCGGGGCGATGTCCGAAAGACCCCAGAAACCCGCGCCCACCCACAGTGCTGCGGCGATTGTGGTGATGACGGCCAGTCGAATCACATAGAAACTGGGGCGCTTGTTCAGCAGCCCTGCGGACTTAACCCGAGCGAGGAGCTCGGTGTAGCTCGAGCCTGTCTGTGTCTGTGCAATGAGGCTCATACGCTGAGTTTACGGCCACTTCCTGTGAATTTACCCAGCGGCACAGAGCATTGCCGCGGTCCCTAGCCCCACTTCGCGATGTCGGAAATGTTGAGCTGCTTATCGCGCACAATGGCGTGCAGCACACCGGCGCAGCACCACGTGTCAAACAGTGCGTCGTGAGCTCCCCGACCGGGCGCCTCGCGCAGGTCCAGGCCCACGGCATCAACACAGCTGGCCAGCTTGTAATTAGACAGTGTGGTGAGGTGTTCGCGGGCGAGAGCCAAGGTGTCAATCGTGCGGAACCGCGGACCCAGGTGTGCCCAGAACGGCGACACCAGAGCGCTGCGCAAGAAACCGACATCAAAGGGCGCGTTGTGCGCCACGACGATCGTTCCGTCCAGAAGCTCGCTCATGCCCCGGGCATAGGAACTGAAACCTCGGGCGAACCGCACAGCCGCTGGTGTGATCCCATGGATCTCGGTTGCCCCGACGCCATTCGCCGGCTTGACCAGGGTCGAAAACGTACCGAGCTTCGTGTGGTTCTCGTCGAACGCCATCACCGCGAACTGCACGATTTCGGCGCCGTACGCCGGCTCCAGCCCGCTGGTCTCGAGGTCGAGTACCACATAGGCCAGATTGGGTTTGACCTCACTCACGAATCGTTTCCACTGCTGAAGCGAGGTACGAGCGTAGGCGATTGTGATGGTCGCATAGATAACGGCAATGGCTGTTGCGACCAGGATCAACGTCCCCAGAGCGTCGCTCAACGAGGCGGCAGTGCCGGCAACCGCCATCACGATGAACACACCGAAGCACCCACCACAGGTGGCGCCACAGGAATTTTTGGCCATCAGCCCCTCCGATCAACTACCTCAAGAGTAGGGCGAGGGTCCGACAGGGAACCAGAGTGCGGAATGTGCCAACACATGGTGGAGATGGGGGGAATTGAACCCCCGTCCAATACGGAGAAGCTAAGTCTTCTACGGGCGTAGTCTCATGAGTTGTTCTGCTTGGCCCCGATCATTGTTAGAGACACCGTGATCGACAGGCCCAGTCCCAGTAAAAGTCCCGCGGCACCCTGAAACGCGATGCCACAGCGAGCCTTATAAATGGCGCCGGGGTCCAGGCCTAAGGCGAACCTGGTCCGACGGACTTGTCTGGCGGCTTATTAGGCGGCGAGAGCGAAGTCGGTGCGCTTAGCTTTGGCACCTATTGGTTTACAGAGATCGTTAACGAGATAACCCTGCATCCTCGGCCCGCTTCCCTCAGGTTGACACGCACTGTCGAAACCGATCATCCCCAGGAAGGCTGGCACATTCCGCACTATGGAGTTTTCAACACCCACCGAGGTGGGGACTACAGTCTAAGACACACCGGGGAGGTGATTTATTCCCCGCGCATCCGTTTGGATTTCATTGCCCGATCCGCTTCGCGTTTGTCTTCGCGTTCGCGGATGGTGTGACGCTTGTCGTATTCCTTCTTACCCTTGGCCACGGCGAGCTCGACCTTGGCGCGGCCGTCCTTGAAATACAACTTCAGGGGAACGAGGGTGAAACCGCCCGCCTTGACCTGATGGCTGATCTTGATGATCTCGGCCTTGTGCAGCATCAGCTTGCGCTTGCGGCGGGTGGAGTGGTTCGTCCAGTTGCCCTGAAAGTATTCGGGGATGTGAACGGATTCCATCCACATCTCGCCGTTTTCGATGTGCGCCCAGCCGTCCGTCAGGTTCGCGCGGCCTTCGCGCAGGGCCTTGACCTCGGTGCCCATCAGGACGATGCCGCACTCGTACGTGTCGTCGATGGCGTAGTCGTGTCGCGCCTTGCGGTTGGTGGCGACAACCTTTTCACCCTTTTCGCGGGGCATTGTTCGCCTCCTTCCGTTGGCTTCAGCGTGTACTAGCCCTCCAGTTTACCGCGGAGGGCCGACACCTAAACGCGCAGGTAACGGCTGATGGCAATGTACGCCGAAGTTGCGGCGAGCACCGCACCGACGGCGAGAAGGATGGGGAACACGATGGTGGCATCGCCCAGGTCGATAAATGCCGTGGTGGGCATGGCCTCGGCGAGGAAACCGTCGACAAAGAACACGACAATTCCCGCGATGGCGACGCAGGCCAACAGCGAACCGATTGTGGCGGCGACCACACCCTCCATGATGAACGGCGTCTGGATAAACCAGTTGGACGCACCGACAAGCCTCATGATGGCCAGCTCGCGTCGGCGCGAGAACGCGCTGAGGCGAATGGTCGTGGCGATCAGCAGGGCCGCCGCGACGAGCATCAGGGCCGCAACACCGACCGCGGTGAGGCTGGCGGCGTTGAGCATCGAGAAAATTCCGTCAAGATACGAACGCTGGTCGACCACAGATTCGACACCGGACATGCCGCCGACCGCCTCGAACACAATGTCAGACTGGGTGGGATCAACGAGGCTGACCCAGAAGGTTTCCGGCAACAGGTCGGCCGTGACCAGGTCAACGACGGCACTGCCATCGAATTGGGCGACAAAGTTCGTGTACGCCTCGTCGTGGTTTTCGAAATAGAACTTCTTGACATATGGCTCGAGCGTGCTGGATTCCAGCTGGGCCTGAATGGCGGCCTTCTGATCCTCGCCGGCTTCCTGCTGGTCGCAGCTGCCCGAGGTCGAATATTCGGTACACATGTACACGGCGACCTGGGCCTTGTCGTACCAGAACGACTTCATTTGGTTGACCTGCAATTGCAGCAACACGGCGGAACCGACAAATGTCAGCGACACGAGGGTCACGAGGACAACGGACACGACCATGGACACGTTGCGGCGCAGGCCGTTCCAGGCCTCGGCGAGTACGAAACGGAAGCTCATCAGCGACCCTCCCCCATGCCGTCGAGGTACGACAAGTCGATGCTTTCCGTCGCGGCCGGTGCCATGGCGTCAAAACCCGGAATCGGGTCGATCCGGATGGGTTCGATTTCGATCGGCTGAGTGTCGGCTCGTCGCGGCGCGGGTGCGTCGTCGTCCGAGGCGGCGGCTTCGACGCCGACTGCGATTCGAGGCTCGGCCTCGACGAAGTCTGGTGGACTGACTGACGGTGCGGAATCGCTCACATCGGCGGATTCGGTGGAATCGGCGGAATCGGCGGCGAACGCCAACGCGGCAGTCAGATCGGCGGTGTCGCCCGATTCGAGGCCCGCGTCGTCGATGAACGAGTCAACGGACTGAACGGGGATGGCCTCGGTGCGGTAACCGCCACCCGTTTCGTCGCGGATGATGTGGCCGTCGGCCAGTTCGATGACGCGCTTCTTCATGTCGTTGACGATGCCGCTGTCGTGGGTCGCCATCAGCACGGTGGTTCCCGATGCATTGATGCGGCGCAGCACGTCCATGATTCCCGCGGAGGTGGTGGGGTCGAGGTTACCGGTCGGTTCGTCGGCCAACAGAATCGCGGGCTTGTTGACGACCGCACGGGCGATTGCTACACGCTGTTGTTCACCACCCGACAGCTCGTGGGGCAAACGGTTGGCCTTGGTTTCGAGGCCCACCATGCGCAACACGTCGGGCACAGCCTCGTGGATGAAAGCCTCGGATTTGCCCAGCACACGCAGCGCAAAACCCACGTTGTCAAAGACGGTTTTGGTCGGCAAGAGGCGGAAATCTTGGAAAACGACGCCGAGGTTACGGCGGTAGTGGGGAACCTTGCGGTTCGACAGGCGCCCCAGGTCCTGGCCCAGAACGTGCACGGTGCCGGTGGTGGGGCGTTCCTCGCGCAGGATCAATCGCAGGAACGACGACTTTCCACTGCCCGATGCGCCGACGAGGAACACGAATTCGCCGGGCTCGACCTCGAGGCTTGCCTCGTGCAACGCGGGACGGTTGCCCGAACGGTAGGTTTTCGAGACGGAATCAAAGCGAATCATGATGATGCCAGCCTATTCGCGTGGCCCCGCGGGCCCGCAGAGCGACACTCGTTAGTCGGTCTTCTGCTTGCGGTGGCGAATACCCGCGGCAATAAACCCGTCAAGGTCTCCGTCAAATACGGCCTGTGGGTTGTTGACCTCGAACTCGGTACGCAGGTCCTTGACCATCTGGTACGGCGCGAGGACATAGGACCGCATCTGGTCGCCCCATGACGCGGTGATATTTCCCGCCAGTTCCTTCTTTTTGGCCGCCTCTTCCTCGCGCTGAATCAGCAACAGTCGGCTCTGCAGCACGCGCATTGCGGCGGCACGGTTTTGAATCTGGCTCTTTTCGTTCTGGCAGCTCACGACGATTCCCGACGGAAGGTGGGTGATGCGGACGGCGGAATCGGTCGTGTTGACCGACTGCCCGCCGGGACCGGACGAGCGGAAAACATCGATGCGCAGGTCGCCTTCGGGAATCTCACTGACCACAGTTTCGGGCATCAACGGTACGACCTCGACCGCGGCGAACGACGTCTGGCGCTTACCCGCCGAATTAAATGGGCTCATGCGCACGAGTCGGTGGGTGCCCGCCTCGACGGACAACGTTCCGAACGCAAAAGGCGCGTCGACTTCGAACGTCGCGCTCTTGATGCCCGCCTCTTCTGCGTAGGAAATGTCGAGCACATGGGTGGGGAATTTGTGTTGTTCCGCCCAGCGCAGGTACATGCGCAGCAGGATGTCCGCGAAGTCCGCGGCGTCGACTCCACCGGCTCCGGCGCGGATGGTGACGATAGCGGGGTTGGCATCGTATTCGCCGTCGAGCAGGGTCTGGACTTCCATTTCGGCGAGCAGCTTTTCCAACGAGGCCAGTTCAACGAGCGCCTCGTCCGCTGATTCCTGATCGTCCGCTTCTTTCGCCATGTCGACAAGCACGTCTAGGTCGTCGAGCCGGTTCGCGACACCGGTCACACGGGCCAACTGAGCCTGCGCGTGACTGAGTGCGCTGGTGACCTTCTGAGCAGATTCGGGGTTATCCCACAGGTCCGCGGCACCCGCCTGTTCGGACAACGACGCAATGGTGGCTTGCAGCTGCGGGACGTCAACAACCGACACAATGTCGCCCAGAAGTGCGCGCAATGACTGAATGCGGTCGGCTACGTCCAAAGAAATCATGATGTTACGAGCCTACCCGAGCCGTTCGCCGCTAGTTCGTCGCCAATCGGGCGCTGCCCGTGACGGTCACCGTGATAGCAGCGGGCAGGAACGGCACAGCAACCGGCGGTTCCCACGCAGACTGCAGGACCACTACGGCGGTCCGCGCATCGGGAGTGGTCGCCGACACGAGGGCGACCCCGATCGTGTCGACGCGGGCTAGGTACTCGGTGACCGCTCGGGCAACATCGTCGGACTTCAGCGGGATGCGGGTTTCGGCATCGGTAACCGACACATCCGCAACGTCAAAGGCCTCGGCACCGACCCGCGCCGCCGAATCGGCGACCTGCGCAAGCCTCGCGCGTTCAAGGAACAACGACGACACGTCGACGATCGCACATGCCGCACCCAACACCAGGGCAAACAGCCCCGCCACGAGCGGCAGCGTCGATCCGTCATCGCGGTGCATCGATGTCCCACAATCGGGAAATGCGTTCGGTGCTGTGGGCCGTGATGGGAATCGACGTCATCCCGACCAGCGGCAGGCCAACCACCGGGACATCCGCGCTGACTGTCACGGTCACAAGGCCTTCACGCTGATGGCACGGAGTGCTGCTGCACGAAATCGTCACGCGCGGAACAATCGTGTCGATACCGAAATCGGCAAAGGTCAGAGCCGCAGTTTCCCGCACGACGGACCGACCGCGAGCGTCGGACACCGCGAGGGCAAAGGCGTGCACGCCGTTACGAGCCACATTCTGAGCGGCCGTTGCGACGCTAAAAACCTGGGTCATCACCGCCGAAAACAGCGCGACCGGGACGATCAGCATGACAGCCGCCACAATAAATTCGAGGCTCGCACTCCCCCGCTCGTCGGGACCACCGCCACACCACCGACCTCGCGAGGTCACGGCATGACCTCGCGCACCGCCCGGCCGACGACAGTCAGTGACCCAGGGACGCCCCACAGGCCGATGACGGGTAACGTGACGCGCGCCTCGATTGCGACAATCCCGGGTTCGGCCTGCACTGTGTTGATGCTCGCAGCGTCGGCGACGGCGGCACCGAAGCTGGACCGTATGAGGTCGTGCGCACGGGTGATTCCGGCGGAATCGGGCACGTCGGCGAGTGCCGCGTAGGCGGATCCCGACGCGACGGCATCGGTCACCACAGCCCGATACATGCCCGCGAAACTGACCTGCAGTGCGGCGAGAACGACGGCAACCAATAGCCCCGAGACCATCACAAATTCCACCGGGGCGCTGCCCAGTTCGTTATTGCGAGAGTTAAAAACTGGTGACGCGGTCGATGGCATCGGTGAACACCCCGGTGAGAGCGGGCCCGGCCATGGCCCAGATCACCACGACAAGGCCTGCGGTCATGAGCGTGATGAGGACCCAGCCGGGCACATCGCCGCGTTCGCGCGGGTCAGCGCCCGAAAAATCGGGACGAATGTTCGGTGGCGTGTTCTGTGTCATCCCCCGAGTGTGCGTGCAGGAACTCCGGTCCCGCGAAATTTATCCACAGGACGACGGGCTCGGGTACTACTTCTGCGGTGCGGTGCGGATCAACTTCTTGTTGACGAATTCCTCGAGGCCGAAACGACCCAGCTCGCGGCCAACACCCGAACGCTTGATTCCGCCGAAGGGCAGGTCCACGTGCGAGTCGGTGTTTTCGTTGATGTACACCATGCCAGCCTCGAGTCGATCGGCCACGTACTGGGCCGCGTCAAGGTCGGACGAGAAAACCGCGCTCGAGAGCCCCAGTTCGTTGTCATTCGCGAGGGCGATTGCGGCATCGGCGTCGGCCACGCGGTAGGCGACAGCGACGGGCCCGAACAGTTCCTCGGAATACGCGCGCATGCCGGGAACCACGTCGGTCAGAAGCGTTGCGGCCATGAACGCGCCGGTGTCGCCAATGCGGTGTCCACCCGTGACGAGCGTGGCGCCCTTCGCGACTGCGTCGTCGACCTGTTCCACGAGTTCCTCGACGGCTCCGAGCGAGGACAACGGCCCGAAACGGGTGGCGGGATCCATGGGGTCACCGGGGGTCATGGCCTCGAGGCCCGCAGCGAATTTGGCAATGAATTCGTCGTACACGGAATCGACGATGATGAAGCGCTTGGCGGCGGTGCAGGCCTGTCCTGCATTGCTCATGCGGCCAGAAATTGCGGCCGCGACTGTGGCATCGAGGTTGTCACCATCGAGGACGATGAACGGGTCGCTTCCGCCGAGCTCCAATACATACTTCTTCAGCGAACGGCCGGCGATTTCGGCAACGGCAATTCCGGCCTTTTCGGATCCGGTCAACGAAACGCCCTGGACGCGGTCATCCTCGATGATCTGGGCGACGTTGCGGCTGTCGGCGAAGACGTTGAGGTAGGCACCCTCGGGCAGTCCGGCCTCACGGAAGATTTCTTCCTGAATGAGGGCCGATTCGGGGCAGTTGCTGGCGTGCTTCAAGAGGATGGTGTTTCCCAGTAGCAGGTTGGGGCCAGCGAATCGGGCAACCTGGTAGTAGGGGTAGTTCCAGGGCATGATGCCCAGCAGAACGCCGATGGGCGCGGAACGAACGATTGCCCCGCCCCCGCTCATCGGGTGCATGTCCTCGTCGGCAATAAGGTCGGGGCCGTATTCGGCGTAGTACTTGTAGATGTCGCCGACAAAGCTGGCCTCGCCGGTGGCCTGTGCGATGGGCTTACCCATTTCGCGAGCGATGATGGCGCCCAATTCGGCGGCGCGGGCCTTGTATGCATCGGCAACACGGTGCAGCACAGCGGCGCGTTCGGCAACCGGTGCGTCCTTCCACGACTGGTAGGCGGCGTGAGCGGTGGCGACTGCGGTGTCGATCTGCTCGGGGGTCAGGCTGTCGTAGGTCTTTTCCACGAGTCCGGTTGCCGGATTGGTGATTGCGTAACCCATGTTTTTCTCCTATTTGGTGTCAATTTCTGCAGTATTGAGTGATTTACGCGCTAGCGTGTTGCTACGGCATATGACCCGTACCTTAATCATACGGAAGCGAACGATTTCATGGCAGAACTCAACGGAATGCGCGGACAGGTTTTCCGCCCACTCCCCGACGTTCTGCGCGCCGATGCCGTCGCCGACCGGTTGACCACGGCCATCGCCTTGGGCCTGATCCGACAGGGCGAGCAACTTCCCGTCGAAAACGAACTGTCCCAGATGTTCGGTGTCGCCAGCGCCACCGTCCGAGACGCACTGGCAACCCTGCGCGATGCCGGGATCATTGAAACCCGCCGAGGACGCAGCGGAGGAACTTTCGTGACCGGCTCGCCCTCTGCCAGCCAGGCCACGCTCCACGAACGACTGATCGCCCTGTCGATGGCGGAATTGCGGGACCTCGCCGACGAACAGACGGGTGTCGCCGTGGCGACGGTACGACTGGCATGCGAGCGATCCATGCCCCGCGACATCGACCGACTGGCCACCATTGCGGCGGGAATCGGCGAACAGGAAACCCTGGAGGGCTCGGCCCGCGCCGACAGCAAATTTCACATTCAGTTGGCCGCGTTGACCCAGTCCGAGCGGCTGATGCAGGCGGAAATTCGGCTGCAAAGCGAGACCGTCGAGATGCTGTGGTCGGTCCTGCGCACCCCCGAGGACCGCGCCAGGGCCGCCGCCGAACACCTCGCCATCTCCGAGGCGATGCGCGCCGAAGACATCAAGGCCGCAGAATCGTTGGCGAGCGAGCACATTCGCCGCAATGTGTACCGACTGATCGACGCGAAGCTCGACCTGACCTACCCCGAGACCGCAGGAAAGAACGTATGACGCTCGAACAGCAGTCACGAGACGCCGCCGAAGCCGTTGCCGCCTGGTTGACAACCGTGTACACCGATTTGGACACGTTGGCTGACAATATCGGGGCCGCATTGTCGGCCAGCAAGCGCAATCGCACCCACCTGACGAACTCTGACCTGAAGTCCGTGCGCGATGTGGCTACGGCGTTCCTGGCGGCGAACCCCACCGCCGAGGGTGCCGGTGTCATCCTGAGCCCGGGCACTGTCGATGCCACCCACGGCGCTATCGAATGGTGGCGCCACAGCGACGACGGCCCCAACAGTAAGGTGCTGTTCAACCTCACACCCGATTCGGGTTCGTACTACGACTTCGAAAACCTGCCCTGGTTCGAGACGGTCGCCCGCACCGGCCACCGCGCCATCACCGGACCGTACATGGACTACGGCGGGATGGATCAGTACATCCTGACCCTGACGGTTCCCCTGTCGGTCAACGGCGTACCGGTCGGCATGGCCGGCTGCGATATCGAGGTCCGCGACCTCGAAAAGGTCATGGTGCCGATTCTGCGCCGAATCCCCGGTGATGCCGCGCTGGTGTCCGAGGAAAACATCGTGGTTCTCGGGAACTCCGGTCGATACCTGGTGGGCAACCGAGTCCGCACGATACCCGCCGACGGAGGAGCTGTGACGCTCCCCCTCGACGATGTCACGCTGACTCTCGTGTACGCCCAGCACCAAGATTTCGCCTAGGCGCGAGCCTCGCGGGAATCCCGCACCTGACGCACAAACTCGCGGAACAGGGCCTCACGGTCCTCGCTCGACCCGTCCGAATCCTCGGGGTGCCACTGGACGCCAACGACCCAGCGGGCGGTGCGGTGTTCGGTGCCCTCGACGATTCCGTCATCCGCCACAGCCGTAGCCCGAAGTTCCAGCGCAACCTCAGCAACGGCCTGGTGGTGCCCCGAACGCACGGTGATGCGGTCGCGGCGCAACACTTCACGGATCTTTG
>CAZRHP010000021.1:0-17466 GCA_964599975.1 uncultured Gulosibacter sp. | reverse complement strand
ATGGCGGGCAAACCCTTTTCGCGAGCGAGGATTGCGGTGTGCGACGTGGGGCCACCATCAGTGGTGATCAACGCCTGCACGATAGAGAAATCCAACAGCGCGGTGTCGGCGGGGGCCAGGTCACGAGCGACAAGGATGAAGGGATCGGTCGACTCGGGGACACCCGGAGCGGGGACGCCCATAATCTTGGCGATCACGCGATTAGCCACGTCGCCCAGGTCACCCGCACGTTCGGCCATGTAACCACCGGCCATCGTGAGAATCTCGGCAAAGCCAGCAAAGGCGTCAAAGACGGCACGCTCGGCGGTTGCACCGCGGTCGATGCGGTTCTTCACGTCCGACAGCAGCATCTGATCGTCGGCCATCATGGCCAAAGCGTCAAGTACTTCCTTAGCCAGTCCACCCGCGATGGCTCCGCGATCGCGCAGATCCTGAGCAGTGTCGCCCAACGCGCTGGTTGCACGCGCCAATTCGGCGTCGGGGCCCAGTGTGCTGTTGATCTGCGCCGGTTCCGGCAGCGGATCGGGCATGCGGCGAACATCGCCTACGACAATTCCACGACCGACGCCAACGCCGGTCAGAATGCGCTCCTGCATTTACTCGGCGTCGTGGTCGGTCTCGAGGAATACAACCAGCGAGTCGAGTACGGCGTCTGCGCCGTCGCCCTCGCCACGAATGATGACGGTGTCACCTTGGTTGATGGCCAGCGAAATCACACCGAGGATGCTGCCCGCGGGAAATTCGCGACCGTCCTTCTCGATGGTGACGGCGATGCCCGAGTCGTTAACTGCCTGGACGAAGAGTGCTGCGGGACGAGCATGCAGACCGTGAGCGGACTGAATGGTGGCTGTACGTTCTGCCATGGTGGATTCCGTGCTTTCTGTCTCATGAAACGAAGCGGGCTTCGTATGACTATTGTCCAAGAAAAGACTGAGTTTGCATCCACGCTGATGACGGTAAAAATCGGAGTGAGCCCGGAGGGACTCGAACCCCCGACATCCACGGTGTAAACGTGGCGCTCTAACCAACTGAGCTACAGGCCCCGATGTGCTTTTTATCGTAGCGGATATTTTCGGCGTACAAGTACACGTCACTTCGCGGGTCTAGAATTAACACGCTGGATCCCCACAAAGGGATTCATACTCTCCTCACCACCATCACAGGAAGAGCGCACAATGGGCGTCAACACTCAAGACCCGTATTCGTCGGATTTCCACGACACCAACCCGGACGAGACCGCCGAATGGCGTGAGTCACTCGACGCGGTTGTCGACATCGAAGGCCCCCAGCGCGGCCGCGAGGTCGTAATGTCGGTCCTCAAGCGCTCCAAGGAACTGCACCTTGGTGTCCCCATGGTTCCCACCACGGACTACATCAACACCATTGCGACCTCGAACGAACCCGAATTCCCCGGCGACGAGGAAATCGAACGCCGTTACCGTTCATGGATCCGCTGGAACGCCGCGATTATGGTGCACCGTGCACAGCGCCCCGGCATCGGTGTCGGTGGACACATCGGTTCGTACGCATCGAGTGCATCACTGTATGAAGTTGGCCACAACCACTTCTTCCGCGGACCCGACCATGTCGGCGGCGGCGACCAGATCTTCTATCAGGGCCACGCCTCTCCCGGCATGTACGCCCGCGCATTCCTCGAGGGTCGCCTCACCGAGGCCCAGCTCGACGGGTTCCGTCAGGAAAAGTCGCACCACGCCGGTGGACTGTCGTCGTACCCTCACCCCCGCCTGATGCCCGAGTTCTGGCAGTTCCCGACCGTGTCGATGGGCCTCGGCCCGCTCAACGCGATCTACCAGGCACAGGCCAACAACTACCTCACCAACCGCGGCATCAAGGACTGCTCGGACCAGCACGTCTGGGCCTTCCTCGGTGACGGCGAGATGGACGAGGTCGAATCGCGAGGCGCTCTGCAGCTGGCCGCAAACGACAAGCTCGACAACCTCACCTTCGTCATCAACTGCAACCTGCAGCGACTTGACGGGCCCGTTCGAGGTAACGGCAAGATTGTTCAGGAACTGGAATCGTACTTCCGCGGTGCCGGCTGGAACGTCATCAAGGTCATCTGGGGACGCGAATGGGATGAACTCCTCGCGGCCGACACCGATGGCGCGCTCCTCGAACTCATGAACTCGACCCCCGATGGTGACTTCCAGACCTACAAGGCCGAATCGGGTGCCTACATTCGCGAGCACTTCTTTGGTCGCGACCCTCGCACCGCAAAGTTGGTCGAGAACTGGAGTGACGACAAGATCTGGAGCCTCAAGCGAGGCGGACACGACTACCGCAAGCTGTACGCCGCGTACGCCGCAGCTCTCGCACACAAGGGTCAGCCCACGGTTATTCTTGCGAAGACCGTCAAGGGGTACGCCCTGGGCAAGACCTTCGAGGGTCGCAACGCCGTGCACCAGATGAAGAAACTGACCTTGGATAACCTCAAGACGCTGCGTGACAACCTGCGCATCCCCATCAGCGATGAGGTTCTCGAGGCAAACCCCTACCAGCCTCCCTATTTCATGCCCGAGGCGAACGACCCTGCCCTGGCCTACATGATGGAACGTCGCCAGGAGCTCGGTGGGGCACTGCCCCAGCGCCGCTCGGGTCACGCCCCCTTGGCCATGGCCGAGGACAGGGTATTCGATTCGGCAAAGAAGGGTTCGGGCAAGCAGGAAGTCGCCACCACCATGGCCTTCGCACGACTGCTCAAGGACCTGTTGCGCGACCCCAACGTGGGTCAGCGCATCGTGCCGATCATCCCCGACGAGGCGCGCACATTCGGAATGGACGCCTACTTCCCCACCGCCAAGATCTACAACCCGAACGGTCAGAACTACACCTCGGTAGACCGTGAGCTGCTGCTGGCCTACAAGGAAAGCGCACAGGGTCAGATCCTGCACACCGGAATCAACGAAGCGGGAGCCATGGCCGGTTTCACCGCCGTCGGTTCCTCGTACGCTACCCACGGCGAGGCCCTGATTCCCGTGTACGTCCTGTACTCGATGTTTGGTTTCCAGCGCACCGGAGACTCGATGTGGCTCGCCGGCGACCAGATGGTTCGTGGATTCATCCTCGGAGCCACCGCGGGCAAGACCACCCTGACGGGTGAGGGCCTGCAGCACGCCGATGGCCACTCGCACCTTTTGGCCTCGACCAACCACTCGGTTGTGTCGTACGACCCGGCGTTTGCGTACGAAATCGCCCACATCGTCAAGGCCGGTATCGAGCGCATGTACGGCGGTCAGCACGCTGACCCCAACGTGTTCTACTACCTCACCGTGTACAACGAGCCCATCGCTCAGCCCGCAGAACCCGAAGGCCTTGATGTCGACGGTCTGTTGCGTGGCATGTACGTGGCACGCAAGGCCGAGAACGCCGGAATCCCCGCACAAATCCTCGCCAGTGGCGTTGCCGTTCCGTGGGCATTCGATGCACAGCGCATCCTCGCCGAAGAATGGGGCGTTGCCGCCGATGTCTGGTCGGTCACCTCGTGGAACGAACTGCGCCGCGACGGACTCGAAGCGGACCGTTACACCTTCACCCACCCGCACGAGCCCGCACGCGTGGCCTATGTCACCGAACGTCTTCAGCAGACCGAGGGTCCCGTCGTCGCCGTCAGCGACTTCATGCACGGTGTCGTCGACCAGATCCGTCAGTTCGTCCCCCGTGACTTTGCAACACTGGGTGGCGACGGATTCGGTTTCAGCGACACCCGCGCCGCCGCTCGCCGTCACTTCCTCATCGACACTCAATCGATCGTGGTCCGTGTCCTGCAGCAGCTGGCCCGCACCGGTCAGATCTCGCAGGACGTCGTGGCCGAGGCATTCAACCGCTATGACCTCAACAACGTGAACGCCGGCACCACGGGCAACACGGGCGGCGACGCCTAGGCACCCAATGTCGATGCCCAAACAGCAGGCACTGGCCTGGCTCAAATCCCTCTCGGGTGATTTGTCCACGGCCGTTGCCACCCGTTTGGTTGACACATTGCCGTGGTATTCCGCCATGCCCCCGAGCCGGCGCAGCGCCGTCGGAATGGTGGCTCAGACCGGCATTACCTCGTTCATTCGGTGGTACGAAAACCCCGATTCACTTCCGTGGGCCGCCTCGGATGTGTTCGGTTCCGCTCCCCGTGAACTTCTGCGTTCGGTCAGCCTGCAACAGACGCTGCAGCTGATTCGCGTGACCGTCGAGGTCGTCGAGGAGCACCTCGTGGACAGCGAACACGACCTGCGCGAGGCGATTCTGCGGTATTCGCGCGAGGTAGCGTTTTCGGCCGCCGATGTCTACGCGCGTGCCGCGGAGGACCGTGGACTGTGGGACGCACGACTCGAGGCGCTCGTTGTTGACTCGATTTTGTCCGGCGAATACGAATCGGAACTTCCGTCCCGCATCGCCGCACTGGGATGGAACGGCCACGGCGAGGCCACCGTGCTCGTGGGATCGTCCACGAGATGGGTCGATGTCGATGCGATTCGACGCGTCGCACGCCACCGTCACGCCGACGTGTTGATCGGGGTGCAGGGCAGCCGCCTGGTCGTGGTCATCGGTCGACAACTGCACGAGGGCACCGTCGAGGACCACGCATTCACCGCCATCGCCCATGAACTGTCGGAATACTTTGGAGACGGCAAACTGGTCCTCGGACCGACGGTCAGCAGCGTTGTCGAGGCCGCGTCGAGCGCCAAGGCCGCACTCGCGGGATTTGCGGTCGCACACACCTGGCGCAATGCCCCACGTCCCGTCAATGCCGACGACCTGCTGCCCGAGCGCGCGCTCGCCGGCGACAAGGTCGCCAAGCACACACTCATCGAACGCGTGTATGTCCCCTTGCGAGAGTACAACGACGACATGTTGTCAACGCTGTGGGCGTACCTCGATTCCGGTCGTTCACTGGAACTGACGGCAAAGGAACTGTTCGTTCATGCCAATACAGTGCGGTACCGCCTCAAGCGCATGAGTGAAATCTTGGGCTGGGATCCGTCGAATCCGCGGGATGCGTTGGTCGTTCACACTGCCCTGATCGTCGGGGCAATCGCGGAACCCGAAACCACCCGAAATCGTCGCGGTTCATAGGCTCGCACAGGCTTTCGCGGTATTCTTTGTGGGATGCGACAACCGATCCATCGTCATGACAAAGGACACTAGAAACATGATTGTTCTCGCAGCACCCGGTCAGGGCTCGCAGACCCCCGGTTTCCTTGCTCCGTGGCTCGAGGTGGACGGTGTTCGTGAACACCTGGAACGCCTCTCGGATGCAGCCGAGGTGGATCTGATTCGTCACGGAACGCAGAGCGACGAAGCCACAATCAAGGACACCCAGATCGCGCAGCCGCTGATCGTTGCCGCATCGATTGTCACCGCGTCCTTAATCACCGCTGGTCGTTCGGGCCGTGTGGGCGCTGTCGCCGGTCACTCTGTCGGTGAATTCGCTGCCGCCGCCGTGTCAGGAATCCTGTCCGACACCGAGGCTCTTCGACTCGTGGGCGTTCGTGGTCGCGCAATGGCCGCCGAGGCCGCAAAGATTCAGACCGGTATGGCCGCCGTGCTCGGTGGCGAAGTCGCCGAACTGCAGCCCGTCCTCGCCGAACGCGGCCTGTTTGCCGCCAACATGAACGGTGCCGGCCAGGTTGTTATTGCCGGCGCGCAGGACGCAATCGCCGAATTCGCGGCGACTCCCCCGACCGGGCTGCGCGTGATTCCGTTGGCCGTGGCCGGAGCATTCCACACCTCGTACATGCAGGGTGCGGTCGAGGTTCTGCGCCGGGCCGCAGAATCCGCCGAGGTCAACAACCCCCAGATCCCGATCTACACCAACCGTGACGGTTCCCGTGTCGCTTCGGGCACCGAGTACCTCGACCTGCTGGTCGGACAGGTGTCACACCCCGTGCGCTGGGATCTGTGCATGGAGTCCTTCGCGACCGACGGCGTGACCGGCGTAATCGAACTCAACCCTGCCGGCGCCCTGGTCGGTTTGGCCCGACGTGCACTCAAGGGCACCCCCACTGTCGCAATCAAAACCCCCGACGACCTTCAGGCCGCCATCGAACTCTTGGAGGCATCATGAACCAGCCCACTCTGAAGCAGCTCAGCGGAGCCCAGTTCACCCGAATTCTGTCCGTTGGCGCGTCTCGCGGAGACCTCGTTGTTCCGAACGACGACATCGTGGGCCCCATCGATTCCAGCGACGAGTGGATTCGGCAGCGCACTGGCGTGATCACCCGCCGTCGTGCCAGCGCGGGACTCGAAGCCGTCGACATGGCCACACAGGCAGCCACCGAAGCCATCACCCGTGCGGGAATTGACCCACAGCAGATCGGTGTGGTCATTGCCGCCACCATCTCGAACACCGTACAGACCCCCTCGCTTGCCGCCCTTCTGGCGGACCGCGTGGGAGCAACCCCCGCCGCCGCATACGACATCTCGGCCGCCTGTGCAGGTTTTTGTTATGGAATCGCGCAGGCCGATGCGCTGGTTCGCTCGGGCGTCGCACAGTACGTTCTTGTCGTCGGCGCGGAAAAACTCAGCGATTTCGCCAAGCCTGACGACCGCACCATCTCGTTCCTTCTCGGTGATGGCGCCGGCGCCGTCATCGTGGGGGCCGCCGACGAGCCCGGCATCTCTCCCACGGTGTGGGGCAGCGACGGTTCCAAGTGGGACGCCGTCGGCATGGACCGCACGATCAAGGAACACTGGGAGCACCCCGAGGAGGGCCACCCCTACCTGCGTCAGGACGGCCAAACCGTATTCCGTTGGGCAGTGTGGGAAATGGCCAAGGTGGCTCAGCGCGCCCTGGACGACGCCGGAATCACGTCGGCCGACCTCGCCGCCTTCATTCCTCACCAGGCCAACATGCGCATCATCAACGAATTTGCGAAGCAGCTTAACGTCCCCGAGCACGTCGTCATCGCCCGTGACATCGAAACGACCGGCAACACCTCGGCAGCGTCGGTTCCTCTGGCCATGCACCGCGTGCTCGAAGAACACCCCGAACTCAGTGGAGGCTATGCGCTGACCATCGGCTTTGGTGCGGGACTGGTCTTTGCCGCGCAAATCGTCCGTCTTCCCTAGAAACACCACTCCCGCACCGTAAAATGGTGGCGGAATCACCCACACACAAGGAGAAATAATGGCACTGTCCCAGACCGAGGTCCTCGCTGGCCTCGCTGAACTCGTCAACGACGAAACCGGCATCCCCGTAGAGACCGTAGAGCTCGGCAAGGAATTCGAAGCCGACCTCGACGTTGACTCGATCTCGATGATCACCATCATCCAGAACGCAGAAGACAAGTTCGGCGTCAAGATTCCGGACGACGCAGCAGCGGGCATGAAGACCGTTGATGACGCTGTCAACTTCATCGTCGCAGCCCAGGGCTAAGACTTTCCGTGCGGCGGGGCACACGCCCCGCCGCATTTTTTCCACACACCACGAAAGAGCAGTGACATGACCTCCACCATCGTTGTGACCGGCATCGGCGCCACCTCCCCCCTCGGCGGTAACGCCCGTGACAGTTGGGAAGCGCTGCTTCGTGGCGAGAGCGGCGTTCGCGCCCTCGAACAGGACTGGGTGGCAGAACATGACCTGCCCGTCACCTTCGCGGGACAGGTTAAAGTCCCCGCAACCGAAGTCCTCGACCGCATCGAGGCCAAACGTCTCGACCCCTCGGCACAGCTGGCTCTGATCGCCGCTCGCGAGGCATGGGCCGATGCAGGCGAAATCACCGACGCTCCCGAGCGCGTGCTCGTGGACTATGCGACCGGTATCGGTGGACTGTGGACCCTGCTCGATGCATGGGACGTCATCAAAGAAAAGGGCGCGCGACGTGTCGCCCCCATGACCATCCCCATGCTGATGCCGAACGCGGCCGCCGCCGCCATCTCTATGAACTTGACCGCCCGTGGTGGCGCACGCACCTGCGTGTCGGCCTGCGCCTCGGGAACGGAATCCATCGCCAACGCCATTGACCACCTGCGTTCTGGCATCGCCGATGTCGTCATCTGTGGCGGCACCGAGGCCGTTGTTCACCCGCTGCCCATCGCCGCGTTTGCCGCCATGCACGCGCTGTCAAAGCGCAACGACGAGCCCGCACGCGCCTCGCGCCCCTACGACGTCGACCGTGACGGTTTCGTCCTCGGCGAGGGTGCTGCCGCCCTGATTTTGGAAACCAAGGAACACGCGCTCGCTCGTGGCGCACGAATCTATGCCGAAATCGCCGGTGGTTCCGTAACCAGCGACTCGTACCACATCACCGCTCCGGACCCCGAGGGTTCGGGCGCCGCACGTGCCGTGATCGAGGCTCTCAAGCAGGCGGGTGTCACCCCCGACCAGGTCAACCACATCAATGCCCACGCCACCTCGACCCCCGTGGGTGACGTCGCGGAATACCAGGCCCTCGAGCGCGTGTTCGGCGACCGTGTCCGCGAAATTCCCGTGTCGGCGACCAAGTCCGCTACCGGCCACCTGCTCGGTGGAACTGGCGCACTCGAGGCCGTATTCACCATTCTTGCGGTCAACGAACGCACCGCTCCCCCGACGCTGAACCTCGAGAACCAGGACGAGCGCATTCCGCTCAACGTGGTCACCGAGCCTCTGCCCCTGGGCGACGGACCGATCGTCGCGATTTCAAACTCGTTTGGTTTCGGTGGCCACAACTCGGTCATCGTCGTCAAGTCGTACGACGAGAACTAGACCCTAGGCGCCAGACGCCACAACGCTGGCGGTCTCCTCGGGCGTACCCGAACGGTACGGCTCGAGTTCCCGGTCCCAAGCCTCGCCCAGTGCAATGTTGAGTTCTCGCGCCATGTTCGCCGCGTCACCGCTGGCGATTTCGATTGCGTATCGCACGCGGTCTTCCGAAATCACCGAATTCCCTGCGGAATCGATTTGGGTGTAAAAAATTCCGAGGCTCGGAGTGTGCACGTATCGCACGCCGTCGCGACCGTGTGCGACCTCTTCGGTGACATCGAACCGCGTGTCCATCCATCCCCGCAATTCGCTGGAGAGGGCGGCTGCGGCGCCGTGCGGGCCGTCCCAGGCGCACTGCGCACGGTACGTTCCTCGTTGTGCGGGCTGCGGCGACCATTCGAGCCGGTAGGCAACACCCAGCACCCGCGAGATCGCCCACTCGATATGCGGGCGCAACGCAGCAGGCGCTGAGTGAATCATGATGACACCACGAGCGTCCACGTCGTACCTCCATTTCCGTTCGACTTCCCCATCGGCGGAAACTCGGAGGTTACTTCAGTATGCGCGCATGCTCACGCGGGGTCAAGTCGAGGCGTGTCGCCTAGCCGTGCAGCAGAGTGCCGTCCAACGCCATCACGTTCTGCTCGCCGGCGGGAATTGGGAAGGGCAGTCGGTTCTGTTTCGGCGGAATCGGGCAGTTGAAGTTGTACGAGAACGCGCAGGGAGGCAGCACGGCGAGGTTGAAGTCCAGCGTGATCGTACCGTCGGGATTCGGAACGACGAAGAGGAAACGGCCGACACTGTAGGTCTCGACGCCGTTAGTGGCATCGGCGAACACAATTTGCAGAGCGCGGCCCGAGGAAAATGCAACCAGTTCGACATCGTGACCGTCATGGCTGAACTTCACATGACCGGGGACGGATTCGGTGCCCGATGCGGCACCCGTCTTGACCTTGTCGACGGCGAGTGTGGTGCCGGCGTCCGCGGGGACCCACTGTGCCGTGATGACGAGGCTTGGGTCATAGTCAAAGGCCGAGATTCCGCCGAAGTTTTCGATCCACTCGCTGCGAGAGTCCCACACACGCAGAGCGCTGAGACCCTGAGGGTCGACGATGACGGTCCCCTGAACGGTGTCGCTAAACGAAATCGCGGTACCGGACTCGGCACCCTTGGGGCGCACGACGACGGTTCCGTCGACTACCTCGTCATCGACACGAATTCCGTCCGCCGCTGTCGCGGTCAACTGCAGGCCCGCAGAGCCGTCCGAGGTCGGAGACCAGGTGCCCGGAACACCCCAGATAGATTGTTCGCTGTCCACCCATTGGGTCAACACCAGCGCGAGGTTGCCGAACGGTTCCGTTGCCATCGATTCGCGTCGAGCATGAAAATTGGCAAAGCGTTCGGCGGCAACATCAGTCATGCTTCTATTCTGCCGACGGCCCGCGGCTTTTACTCGTGCGACACCGAACGAGCCGAGTTATTCCGACGGTGCGCCCAGAACCTCGTCATACAGGCGCATCATCTGCTGTGTTCGCGACGACTGCGCGAATTCCTCGAGATACACAGCGGTGCGCTGTGTGCCCGAGTGGCGCGTCAGCGCATCGTCGATCGTCGCAGCCAGGGCCGAGTCCTCGAGGTTCGGCACCACGGAACACAGTCCCGCCGGCAATTCGGCGGCGATATCGGCGTCAACGACGACGGCGTGCGTACCCAACGCCACCGCCTCCATCACGGTCATACCCTGAGTCTCGAAACCGTTCGAGGTCTGGACGAGCACATGCGCCCGGGCGATCTCGGTGAGGGCCTGTTCGTACGTCAGCACGCCCAAGAATTCGATGTTGTCACCTGCCAGAGCCCGCGCCTTGGATTCCAACAATCCGCTGCCCACAATACGAATTTTTACCTCGGGGTTCAGCAACCTGGTGGCGCGAACGAAATCCAGCAAACGCTTTTCGGCCGAAAAACGACCCAACCACACCACCGTCGGGTCGGCGTGTTTGGTGGTGACACGGGAGCCCACGCGCCTCAGAATGTCATCATCGATTCCGTTGGGAATTGTGCGCACCCGTGGGGACACGGGCGACACCACACCGTGGCGTTCGAGGCGCGCCGAAAAGTGCCCCGACGGAGCCGTAACGATTGCGGCACGACGGGCATAGTGTGCGAGGTACGCCCACCCGTCAGACACACGGGGAACTCGTGACCCCAGAGCCCAGCGCTGCCAGACACCGAAGAGCGCGTACACAACCGCAGGGAACGGAATCACCGCATCGATGCCCACATCGACCCGGTTGTGCATGGTGTGTACGACGGGAATGTTGTGGCGACGCGCATAGGCGTATCCCAGTGCCGCGGACCAGAAATCCGCTTGGACATGGACCACATCGACGACGGGTCGCGATTGCAAGGCCCGGTCAACAAAATCCAGCGCCCTGCGAGACGGCCAGAACCCGGTGTATTTGTCGAATGGCGACAGCGCGTGCGACGGAACATCGATGAATCGAGGATCATCCAGCGCTCCTCCGCGCAACGCGGGCGATACCCAGGTGGCTACCCCACCGGCTTTCTCCAAAAATTCACCCTGCAGCGTGATGGACACCTGAGCGCCACCCAGCGTGTGGGGGTGTTGGTCGCCAAAAAATAAAACGTGCATTGTGTCTTCAGACTACTCACTCCGAGGCCCGCGGCGCGGCGCACGCTGGCCTTCGATCCGTGTGGCGCGCAGCAGTGCAGCGGGATCGTGGTCGGCCACGGCCGGGTGGGTCAGTGCCGAGGCTACTGCAGCGGCGCCCACCGATGTCGCGGCCACGTCGTCGGCGATCAGCTCGACCAACAGCCGCGACGATGAGGCAAATCGGCGTGCCGCCGACAGCCACGGAACGCACGCTGCATTGAGGTCCGCGAGCGTGAGGATGGCTGCGTGACGATACTGCAAATGTGCCCGTTCGTGCGCCAGCACAGCGCCCAGTTGTGTGGCGTCGAGGGCGTCGACAAGCCCCCTCGTCACCGCAACCGTAGGTTCGGGGCCGGGGAGGGAAAAGGCGGACACATCGGCACTGGGAACAATCACGTACTCGTGGTGGCCGTCGCGGGCAACCACGCCACCGGTCAAGGACCGAACCGCGGAATCGACGTGCAGTCGTTGAGCACGAATGCGTTCCAGACCCAGGGTCACCACAACCCCCAGCGCGCCGACCAAGCCCAGGGCACCCCATGCGCCGAGGGCCAACACGGTGTGATCCCACGTTGTATGGTGATCGTCCTGATGTTCCACGAGTCCCGTCGAGACACCAATGGCGAGCATGATTGCCGAACCCAAGGTCAGAATTCCGACGGTAAACACCGTCAACCACGCGAATAGGGCCCTCTGCGGGTGTCTGATCTGCCAGCGAGCTTGCCCGACCCATAGCGGGGCCGTCAGGGTCGCGACAACGGCGATGCCCAGCAGAATGAGGACTTGGTCCATCGCTTAGCGGTCACGCAGAGCGGATTGCAGGATGTCGATTTCTCGGGCGCTCAGCGTTCCAGCGAATTTGAGTAGCACGGCATCGCGATTCTGCGAGGCGTCCAGCGCCTCGGTAATGGTGTTGAGGGCCTGTTCCTCGACGCTCCGGGTGGCTGTAAATAAAATCCCCCGAGCAGCCTCGCCAACGCGTTCAACATCGCCCTTGATGCGCATGCGCTCCAGTGCCGTCAACACGGTCGTGTAGGCCGGAGTGGGCTCGGAGCAGGCCGCTTGAATGTCGCCGGCGTTCAGAGGGGCATCGTGCCGACGTAATATCGACAGAATCAGGGATTCGAGTTCGCCCCGAGCTCGTGTGCGCGTCATGCCGACCCTTTCTCTACAAGATGAAGAATAGCGCATTCGAGCGAGTTAGTGCCATAAATAGCAATTCTGCGGAATAATGGAGTAATTATGACACTCACCCCGACGCGCCGCTCCCCCGGCCGACCGGTCAGCATCGACCCCGCCGATGTGGCGCTGACCGCACTCCATTTGTTCTCTGAAAAGGGCATCGAAAATGTCACCATGGATGACATCGCCGCCGCGGCAGGAGTGTCCAGACGAACGGTATTCCGCCTGTACCCGTCCAAGGCGGCGCTGGTCTGGGGCGGAATGAAGCCGTGGACTGAAAGCCTGCGAGCAGAATTGGAGCGTGAGGACCTTCCTGAGGATCCGGCGGATGCGCTGGTCGAGGCATGGGTGTCCTCACTCGAACACCTCGACAGTTCTCTGGAAGTTACCCGACTGCGTCTGCAAATGGTGGGCAAGTCACACGAGGCATACGCCTGGGGGCTCAACGCCATGGCCGAGACGCTCGGCGTGCTGGCCGAAAACATCGAAAAGCGCACCGGGTTCTCCCGGGATTCGCTCGAAGTCACCACTCTGGTTGCCGCGATGTACGCGGCGGGACACAACGCCTCGGTCTGGTGGGCAATGCACAACGACCCTCGCAGCCTGGCCGAGATCCTGCGGGCTGGCTTCGACGGGCTCGACAACCCGAAATTCCACCGCCAACAGCCGTAAACCGATTCGACTAAACTGAATCGCGTGGGGCGGTAGCTCAGCCGGTTAGAGCAGCGGACTCATAATCCGTCGGTCGCGGGTTCAAGCCCCGCCCGCCCTACGAATGGTTCGTACACTACAGCGAAGGCCCCTCACCACTGGTGAGGGGCCTTCGCTGTAGTCGCCGTGTTTAGCGACGGAAGTTTCCGCGAACGGGTTCGTAGAACCAGCCAAGGAACGTGATGATCACGGCACCGAGCCCGAACAACGCGACCCAAATTCCGACGGCCATACCGAGCATCGCCACGCCACCGACAGCGCCGGCAAAGAAGGGCCACCATGACCACGGTGAGTAGTAACCCATTTCCGAGTCACCATCGTCAATGTCGGCGTCCTCGCGGTCCTCGGGAAGTACCCCGCCCGACTGACGGCGCAGGTTGAGGAAGAGGAAGCCACCAAGCAGCAGGTACATGGCCAGGGTGAAGGGAAGGGCAATGGTGCCCACCCACTCCAACTGCCCCAGCGACGTCGTCACCCATACGGGATAGATGATCGAGAAGGCGAGGAAGAACACCGAGAGGATGGCGTACAGAACAACGTTAGTTTTCATGGTCTGTCGGCTCCTTACTTATCCTGGTAGCCCGCGGGCGCGGTCTCGGGGTGGTTCAGGTCGAAAGCCGGGGATTCCGAACGAATACGGGGAATCGACGTGAAGTTGTGACGAGGAGGAGGGCACGACGTAGCCCACTCGAGCGAGCGGCCGTAACCCCACGGGTCGTTGACCGTAACCTTCTCGGCGTTGCGGTGAGTCCACCACACGTTGAAGAGGAACGGAATCATCGAGACTGCGAGGATCATCGAACCCACGGTCGAGAGCTGGTTCATCCAGGTGAAACCATCCTCGACCAGGTAGGTCTGGTAACGACGGGGCATACCCATGACTCCAACCCAGTGCTGGATGAGGAAGGTCATGTGGAAGCCGATGAACAGCAACCAGAAGTGCAGGTGACCCAGCTTCTCGTTGAGCATCTTGCCGGTCATCTTGGGCCACCAGAAATAGAAGCCCGCGAACATGGCGAACACCACGGTTCCAAAGATGACGTAGTGGAAGTGCGCTACGACGAAATAGGTGTCCGAAACGTGGAAGTCCAGAGGGGGCGATGCGAGAATCACACCGGTCAAACCACCGAACACGAACGACACGAGGAAGCCCATTGCAAAGACGAGCGGGGTCTCGAACGAGACAGAACCGCGCCACATGGTGCCAATCCAGTTGAAGATCTTCACACCGGTGGGAACAGCAATAAGCATGGTCATCAGTGCGAAGAACGGCAGCAGGACGCTTCCGGTGACGTACATGTGGTGAGCCCACACCGTCATCGAGAGAGCAGCGATGGTGATGGTCGCAAAGACCAGGGTCTTGTACCCAAAGATGGGCTTGCGCGAGAACACCGGAATGATTTCCGAGATAATTCCGAAGAACGGAAGCGCGATGATGTAGACCTCGGGGTGGCCAAAGAACCAGAAGAGGTGCTGCCACAGCAGCCCACCACCGGTGGCCGCGTCATAGACGTGGGATCCAAACACACGGTCCGAACCCAGCGCCAGCGCGGCGGCGGCGAACACGGGGAACACCATGATGACGAGCAACGAGGTGATGAGCGTGTTCCACGAGAACACCGACAGACGCCACATGGTCATACCCGGTGCGCGCATCGTAATGATGGTGGTGATGAAGTTCACGGCACCCATAATGGTTCCGAAGCCCGAGAGGCCCAGACCGAATACCCACATGTTGGATCCAACGCCGGGGCTGAAGGTTGTGGTCGACAGCGGGGTGTAGGCGAACCAACCGAACGACGCTGCACCCTGAGGGGTGAGGAATCCAGCGGTGGCCACGGCCGAACCGAAGAAGTACAGCCAGAAAGCCAGCGCGTTCAGACGGGGGAATGCCACGTCGGGAGCGCCGATCTGCAGTGGCATCAGGACATTGGCGAATGCAGCGAACAACGGGGTCGCAAACATCAGCAGCATGATGGTGCCGTGCATGGTGAACAGCTGGTTGTACTGTTCCTTGGTCACGAGGTCCATGCCGGGCTGGAACAGCTGGGCGCGGATGATGAGGGCCATGACGCCACCGATGAGGAAGTACACGAACGACGTGACGAAGTACATGTACCCAATGGTCTTGTGGTTCGTCGTCGTCAGGTAGTCGAGGAACACACCGCCGGTCTTACCCGCGCGGACCGTGCTCGCGCCCGCAGGAATTGATGCTGCGGCGGAGGGACGAGGAGCTGTTGTAGTCATGGTTCAGCCTTATCCTTCTTCGGTGTTACCGGTGGTACCGGGCAAGTTGAGGTTGACGTTGTACTCGGGTCCGAGGCGACCGGTCTGTCCTGCGTCACGCAGCGACTGGATGTAGGCGTCGTATTCGGCCTGCGACACTACCTCGACGTTGAACAACATCAACGAGTGGTACTCGCCACAGAGTTCGGCGCACTTACCGGCGTAGCTGCCTTCCTTTTCGGGAGTCACGTACCAGTGGTTTGTCTTGCCGGGGATGTTGTCCTTCTTGTACAGGAAGTCCACGATCCAGAACGAGTGGTTAACATCGCGCGATTCGATGATGAATTCGATCTTCTTGCCGACGGGCAGGTACAGCGTGGGCAGCGAATCGGCCTCGATGAGGTTGTTTTCGTCTTCCTGAGCCTGGATGCCCGAGAAGTACACATCGTCCGTGATGTAGTTGAAGTCCCATGCCCAACGCTTGGCAAAGACCTCGATGGTGACATCGGGTTCGACCTTGGCCTCGATCTCGGCCTGGTCACGCGCGGTGAACGCAAAGAATCCGATGATGAGGATCAGCGGGACGATCGTGAAGAACAGCTCGATCGGGGTGTTGTAGCGCAGCTGTGCGGGAAGACCGGTGTCGGTCTTGCGGCGTCGGTAGGCAATCGCGGCCCAAATCATGAGCGCCCAGGTGATGATGCCCACAATCATGAGCACAATCCACGAGGTCGACCAGAGGCCGATGATGCGCGAAGTCTGGTTGGTGATTCCGTCTTCCGAGGGAAGCCAGCCCGTCAATTCCTGCTGAGTACAGCCCGAAAGGACCAGTGCGGATACTGCAGCGGTTGCCCCTGCAATCCAGCGAAGTCGGTTCTGTGACACGTTGTACCTCTCGAACGTCAATGTGTCTAATGGTGATGTCAGTCTACGCGGTCGGCGTCGTGTTTTTCACGCCTCACACGCTCATTCTGCGCCGATACGACGCAAAATTAGTCACAACGCCGAGGCTTTGTGACTTTGGTCCCAATATTTAGTGGAACGACTCGCCACAGGCGCACGAGTTCTGTGCGCCGGGGTTATCGAAACGGAATCCCGAGCTGGCAATGGTGTCCTCGAAGTCGATGACGGCGTTCTCTACGGATCCATCCGCGTTGAACTTGCCGAGCAGGGGAACGCTCTTCTTGTCCACGATGACCTCGACGCCCTGGAATTCGACGATGGTGTCGCCATCCAGCACTCGCTCGTCAAAAAACAGGTCGTAACGGAAGCCGCTGCAGCCGCCCGACTTGACGGCCAAACGCAGACGGTAGTCGTCGCGCTGCTCGCGCTCCATGAGCGACTTCGCCTTCAGTGCAGCGGCCTCGGTCAGGACTACGTGGTGAGCTTTTTCGGTAACGGTCTTACCCTGCAAAATTGTCATAGTGCGATTTTACCTGACCAGATACTCACTCGTGGTCATGCAAACGGGCCAGCACGAGCAGCTCGGCCAGAATCGCGCGTCGGAAAACATCGAGCGACAGTGACTCGTTCGGGCTGTGAGCTCGTGACTGTGGGTCCTCTACCCCGGTCACCAAGATCTGAGCGTCGGGAAAAACCTCGGCCAACTGTGCGATGAACGGAATCGACCCGCCCACGCCGGCCAGCACCGGTTCGGCACCGTCCCAAGCGTCACGCAGCGCCTCGATTTCCATCATCGCGGCGGAACCCGACGCATCGACGAGGAAGGGGTTCCCCAAATCCACATCGCCAAACTCGACATGCGCACCAAACGGCGTGTGGTGTTCGATATGCGTGGCCACTGCCTGAAACGCGTCCGCCGCCGTTTGGCCGGGAGCCACCCGCACCGACACCTTGATCCGGACACTGGGCGTCAAAGTGTTGGACGCGTTGACGACACTGGGTGCGTCGATGCCGGTCACGGTGATTGCCGGCGCAAACCAAATACGCGACAGCACCGGCCCCGACCCGATGG
>CAZRHP010000020.1:10047-20009 GCA_964599975.1 uncultured Gulosibacter sp. | reverse complement strand
GCGTCGGCGTGTGACGGCCGGGGATGTGACACATCTTCGCCATAATGGCTGATGACATGAACTCTGCACCCTTCGAATCTTCGGTCGAACAGACCGTCGCAGTGCTTCGTGGCCACGGCCGAGTGTTGGTGTTTCCCTTCATCAGTTCGCTCATCATTGTGGGTGGTGGCCTGTGGGCCATTCCGCAGTTGGACGAGCCGTGGCAACTACCCGCCACACTTGCCGCGGCGCTCGCATTTGTGGCGTTCGTCGCTGTTCCGTGGTTGCGGTGGTGGGTGCGGACGACCACCATCACGACAATTCGCGTGTTTACGCAACGCGGCACCCTTCGTCGCCAGTATCACGAGGTGTTGCTGTCCCGGGTGATCGACATCAGTGTCCGCCAGAGCATCGGTCAATCGATGGCCGGCAGCGGCGATGTGTCCCTAAACACGGGGTTGGACCAGTCGTTGGTGATTGAGGATGTTGCGGGAGTGGCCCGGGTGCGCGCCGCGCTGGCCGAGCTCGTTCACGCCAACGCTCGGGGGCAGCACCCCGGTTTTCCTGCCGCAAATTAGACTGGTCACGAAAGTGTGATCGACTCTGACGGGACGAGGCGGAAATGACAGTTGTTGGTGTGATCGGTGGCGGCCAGCTGGCGCGCATGATGATCGGCCCCGCTGTCGAACTGGGTTTGGATTTCCGTGTCCTGGCCGAAGTTCCGGGTTCGTCCGCCGCTCTCGCGGCCACGGCGGTGGGGGATTACCGTGATGTTCAGACGGTGCGCGAGTTTGCTCGCGGTGTGGATGTCATCACGTTTGATCACGAACACGTCCCCTCTGATGTGATTGCGGCACTGATCGCCGACGGAGTCGCCGTGCATCCCGCCGCCCACGCACTGCAGTTTGCTCAAGACAAACTGTTGATGCGCGAAAAATTGGGTTCGTTGGGTATGCCGATGCCGGATTGGGCGAGGGCCGAAAACGCCGCCGATGTGGATGCTTTCCTGTCCGCTCATGGCGGTCGAGTCGTGGCCAAGACCCCGCGTGGCGGATATGACGGTAAGGGCGTCAAGGTCATCACCGCCGCCGATGAAATCGCGGAGTGGCTCGATTTGGGACCCGTGCTGCTGGAAGAGTTGGTGGATTTTTCACGGGAGCTGGCGTCGCTGGTTGCCCGTAACGCCAACGGAGAAGTCCAGGCGTGGCCCGTTGTGGAAACTGTGCAAAAGGACGGCGTATGTGCCGAAGTGATTTTGCCCGCACCACATCTCAGTGACCGTGTGCGCGATGTTGTCGCGCAAATGTCGATCGATATCGCCAACGCGATTGATGCGACCGGTGTGTTGGCCATCGAGATGTTCCACACCACCGATGATCGGGTCCTCATCAACGAGCTCGCGATGCGCCCCCACAATTCAGGCCATGTGACCATGGAGGGCAGCGTGACCGGGCAGTTCGAACAGCACCTGCGCGCCGTTGCGAACATGCCGTTGGGATCCACGGAATCCCGTGACGAGTGGGCTGTGATGATCAATGTGCTCGGCGGAATGGACGTGGCGAAGTACGAGCACACCGCGCGTCACCCCAGGGTGAAACTGCACAACTATGGCAAGGAACCTCGTGCGGGCCGCAAGGTCGGTCACGTCACGGGCACGGGTTCGGATCTGGCTGCCGTGCTCGCGGAAACGCGCGCCGTAGCGGCGATATTCCAGTAGGTCGACATAACATGAGTACCGTGAAGAAACACCACGTCGCCATCATCATGGGTTCCGATTCGGACTGGCCGGTCATGGCCGAGGCGAAAGCCGCCCTGGACGAGTTTGGCGTGGGTTCGTCTGTCGATGTGATCAGCGCACACCGCACCCCCGAGGCCATGATCGAGTGGGCCAAGTCCGCCCGCGACAACGGCATTGACGTGATTATTGCGGGTGCTGGCGGTGCCGCTCACCTGCCGGGCATGGTGGCCTCGGTGACCACGGTTCCCGTGATTGGTGTTCCCGTTCCGCTGTCGCGCCTTGACGGCATGGATTCGTTGCTGTCGATCGTGCAGATGCCTGCCGGAATTCCCGTGGCCACCGTCGCCATTGGAAATTCGCGCAACGCCGCGCTGCTCGCGCTGCGCATGCTCTCAATCTCTGATGACGAACTGGCGGGCAAGCTCGCTGGATTCGCCGCTGACCTCGCCACGATGGTCGAACACAAGAACACGGCCCTCAAAGATTCCCTGAAGTGAGTCTGACGTCCCCACTGCGCAATCCTGACCATCGCAATACGACGGTCATGACGCGTCGTGCATGGTGGCTGCTGACCTTGACGGTGTTTGTGCCCGGGTCGGCCCAGATGCTGGCCGGTAACCGCCGGTTCGGACGGTTCCTCGTCGGGGCCTGGTTGAGCCTGTTGGGTCTCGCGGTTGCACTGTTCGCGTTGTTCATGCTGAACCGGGCATGGTTCCTCAGCCTCATCACCAGCTCGTGGGGGCTGATTGCGGCCCAGGTGGTCGCCATTGTGGCGGCCGCGACATGGTTTATCGCCGCAGGTGACACCATCCGTTTGGTCCGATTCGTCAACGTTGCGCACAACCGTCGACCGTGGCTGGCCGCCCTCGCGGTGTTTGCCCTGCTGGCGCCCGCGGGGTTCGCGTCCTACGCGGCGGTTATCGCCAACACGTCGAATGCCACCTTGGGTGAGGTCTTCGCCGACACGATCCCCGTCGATCCCATCAACGGCAAGTACACGTTCATGTTGCTGGGTGGTGACGCGGGGTCAAACCGTATTGGCTTGCGCCCTGACTCGATCAGTTTCGTCAGCGTGGATGCGACGACGGGCGAGGTCACGATTGTTGGCATCCCACGCAACCTGTATGACGCGCCTTTTTCCCAGGGCTCGCCCATGCTGAAGGACTGGCCCAACGGTTTTAACTGCGGCGATAACTGCCTGATCTCGTTCATCTATCAGTGGGCCGAGGACAACCCCGGCCATTACCCCGATGCGGTTGCCAATGGCTCGTCCGAGGGCATCGAGGCGACTCGTGACGCCGTCGAGGGCGTTGTGGGCGTACCCGTCCAGTTCTATGTGATCGTCGATATGCGCGGTTTTGCCAGCATGATTGACGCGTTGGGCGGTATCGACATCGACGTCGAAACCCAGGTGGACATTTGCACCAACGGGCAGCCGATCACCGAGTCGTTCGAGGTGGGAATTCACCACATGGATGGCCACCAGGCTCTGAAGTACGCCCGTTCGCGGTGCAACATCACCGACTTCCAGCGCATGGAACACCAGCGTCAGATTCAAGAGGCTGTGCTGCGTCAGTTCAAGCCCGCCACCGTGATCTCGCGTTTCCAGGACCTCGCCGCGGCCGGTCAATCGCTCGTCCAGACCGATGTTCCCCAGTCGATGGTGGGCCTGTTTGCCGACCTGGGCGCCAAGGCGCGCGGCCTGGAAATCACGAAACTCGAATTGGCTCCGCCCGTGATTGACAACCTTTATGTGGACTACCCGCTGGTGCGAGATCTGGTGAAAAAGGCCATGTATCCGGTGAAGGCCAGCTCCGAACCGACCGAATAAAACGGGCCATAGCGGCTGTGCCACGGCCTCGTTTTGGACACGTCGGGTAAAATTAGCACTAGGTTTCGTGGCGAGAGGAGGGCTCTGTGGACATGCGTCGCGCTGTGCTCACACTCGTGTCGGCCGTGATACCGATGGGTTTCGTCCTCGCGCTGTTGGTGCCCCAGCAGGCCACGGCGGCCATCACCCTGTCGGGGTCGAACTTCAATGCGGGCAACATCATCACGAACGCCGCGTTCTTTGACGACGATTCGATGACCGAGACGCAGATTCAGGCGTTCCTCGACAAGAAGATCGGCACCTGCCTTTCCTCCAGCCCGTACTGCTTGAACGTGTACGAACAGGACACGACCAGCCGTCCGGCGACGTCGATCAACGGTGATGGCGTGAACCCGTTGTGTGATGCGTATGAGGGGGCCGAGAACGAACCGGCCGCTCGAATCATCTATAAGGTCCAGCGGGCCTGTCACATCAGCGCCAAGGTGATTCTCGTCACCCTGCAGAAGGAAAACGGGTTGGTGACGAACAAGTACACCCAGCCGTTGAGCCTCAGGACCGCGATGGGCATGGGGTGCCCCGACAACTTGGGCGGACCTGTGGTCTGTGACGCAAAATATTACGGATTTTTTAACCAGGTGTATTACGGCACCAGCCAGTTGAAGCGGTACACCGACCCCGCGAGCGTCCACTACTCGCGCTATGCGCCCGCCGGGCGTTCGTCGCAGATCTGGTATCACGAAACGCAATCAGCGTGCGGTAGCAAGTCGGTTTATGTCTCGAACATTGCGACCCACGCACTGTATGTTTACACCCCCTACACGCCCAATGCTGCGGCGCTCGCGAACCTTTCCGGCCGTGGCGACTCGTGCAGTGCCTATGGAAACAGCAACTTCTGGGAGTACTACCAGTACTGGTTCAACGGCAAGCTGGCGATTCAGGACAAGTATCAGACCCTGGGTCAGTCCACGGCAAACAGCCTGGGCGCCGAGGTCAACACGGCCAACTGCACCCAACTGTCGAATACCTGTTTCGTTGAATACGAGCACGGGATCATCACCTGGAACTACCTGAACCAGTACCGAGTCGTGTCCGGCGCAATCGGCGATGCCTATCTTGCCGCGGGCGGACTGACGGGACCGTTGGGCGGGCCCGCGAGCCTCGTGGGTTCTGTCGATGGTGGCGCCAACGGTGTCGGCGAACGACAGGTTTTCGCTAACGGATACATCTACACGAACCCCGACGCCCAGACGGTGGCGATCAGCGACGAGGTTTATGCGTTCTGGGTGAACCGTGGTGGCCCGAGCGGTTCGCTGGGCTGGCCGTCCGCAGCGCAGGTCTGCGATGGCGATGTGTGTGAACAGCGTTTCACCGGCGGCTATGTCATGACGTCGACGACGGGTGCTTTCCAGAGCATCCCCGCGAGCATCTCGCCGACGATTCAGGAAATGGGCGGAATTACCAACGCGTGGGGCCTTCCTGTCAGCGCTCCGGTCGCCGTCAATGGTGGTGCGAACGGTAACGGCGACAAGCAGGCCTTTGCCGCGGGCACCGTGTATGCCGGCCCCTCGACCGTCCAGATCGTGAGCCTTGGCATCAACCGTTCCTACTTCTCGCTCGGGGGCGCGTCGAGCGCCGCGGGTTGGCCGGTCCGACCCGGTGTGGTGAACCCTGCGGGCGACGAATCTCAGCGCTTTACCGGCGGTGTGGTCGTGCGCACCACTCAGCGTGTGACGTGGTTGGTTCCCGGCCAAATCGGTCTCGTGTATGCCAGCATGCAGGGCGTGCGTTCGTACCTTGGCCTGCCCACCAAGGCGCAGGTCACGGCGAACGGCGCGAACGGGGTGACCGGCAGCCGTCAGGATTTCGTGGGCGGAACTATCCTGCGCGGACCCGCGGGAACTTTCCCGATTCCTCGCCCGATCTGGTCGGCATATGCGCGCGCTCGCGTGTACAAGGGAACATACGGCTGGCCCACGGGCAAGCCCGTGTTGGCAAACGGCGTCTGGACTCAAACCTTCCAGGGCGGAACCATCACCGCTCCCGTTCCGGTAAGCACTCCGTAATTCGCCGGGCGCGAGGGCGCTCTATCGGACTGCGCGGTGCTGCTGGTGCGCGGTTAGTCCCGCAATACGACGTCCACTTCTTCCGTGTCGTCCGACTCGTCCTCTTCATCCAGAATCGCGTGTTCGTACTGCTTTGACGTGAATGCCGCCCAGATGGCGAACAGTACGATGCCCCATTCGGCGAGGATGCGGCTCTCGGTCAGGGTCTGAACGACCTGTGCGGTGATCAGCAGTAATGGCAGCGAGTGCAACGCGTCCCGGTCGTCCACGGCGTGCTGGAACAGTCGCCACGCGATCTGTGCCAGGGCCAAGAGGAACAGGACCAGGCCGATGACTCCCACCTGCAGCAGCAGGTCAACCCAGGCGTTGTGTGCTTGGCCCGGATTGCGGGAATCGATCTGGTGGATCGCAAAGAACACTTCCCAGCGCGGCCAGAATCCGATGAAGCCGAAGCCCAACCACGGCGATTCCTGCCAGATGGCGAGCACGTCGGTCCATATGCCGAGGCGGTTCGTAAAGTCGGGGGCGCGGCCCAACAGCCCGGTCACGAATTGCCAGTTGAACAAAATGATGGCGACAAGTCCCGCGCCGGCGCTGACCGTTCCCACCAGTGCGGCGCGGAATCGGGGGACGTGACGGTGTCGGCCCAAATAAATGATGAACGAGGCAAATCCCACCGCAATGAGAATAAAGAACACCGTGGCGGAATAGGTGTGCCACAGGATCACGGCGGACAGCGCAAAGTCGGCGATTGTGTGGCTGCGGGTGCCCCGCCCCGAGCGGAATCGGGCGAGCGACATCAGCAGTGCGAGAACCGCGAGCATGGCCAACAGGTTCGCGTTGCCGACGAGTCCCTGGATGCGCTGGTCGAGGTGGAAGAAGTCTCCGCGCGACCACGCCCATTCGATGGGGGTGTGTTGAGTTGGTGTGAACCCGACGGGGAAAAGCGGCCGACCGGTCAGCGCCACGACGATTTCGAACACCAGCGACCCGGCCAAAATGATACGCAGTGTGCGGGCCATCAGGTGTACCAGATGGTCAAACGGGATGCTGATTGCGAGTGCGACACCCGTCGCGATGCTGCCCGCGAGGATGAATCCGCCGAGCCCCGCCGTGGCGGCATACGGCGACCAGCCGGCGCTGGCGATGGCCCAGCCGGCGAACAGCAGGAACGGCATCGGCACGGCGCGCCAGGACACGCGTTCGCGAATCAGGACGACGAAACCCCACAGGATCGACAGCAGGGCGAGCGCACCCCAACCCCAGACCGTCAGGGCGTTTCGAAAGAAATCTCCCGCAAAAATGACGGCGAGGATGGTGACCACCGCCGCATTGCTCCCGATTATCTTTCGCACCCGCACTATCCTAGCCAGAGGACTTGAGGGGGGCTTGTGCTCGAAATCACGAACGTTCCACGCGATTATGCGTGGGGCTCTCGCGGCGGAATCTCGGCTCTGCGCGGAATTTCTGGTGTTGACGAGGCCGAGGCCGAGGTCTGGTTGGGCGATCACAGTGAGGACCCCGCCGACGTCGTGGGCGACGAGTCCACTACCCTGCGGGAGTGGATTTCGGCGAACCTCGATCGTGCGGGAGGGGCGCACCTTCCGTTCCTGTTGAAGATTTTGGCGGCTGAACAGCCGCTGTCGATCCAGGCACACCCCACGATTGCTCAAGCAGGCGAGGGTTTTGCGCGGGAAAATGCCGCGGGTGTTCCCGTGGATGCGGCGAACCGGAATTACCGTGATGCCCACCACAAGCCCGAGGTCATCGTGGCGTTGCGGGATGGTTTCCGCGCATTGGCGGGTTTTCGTCCGACGGCGGACACCGATGCGCTCGTTGCCGATATTGCCACCAGGTTCCCCGAGGCGGGTCGCGGCTTTGCTGCGGCCTACGGGCTCGGTGCGACTCATGCCGTCGAGTGGCTGCTGTCGGGCACGCCGGATGCGGCGACGTTGAGCAATTCTCTGGCCGCCGTCGAATTGTCCGACGTCGAGGGCGTCGTCCGCGAGGCCTTTGGCGTTGCCGCCTACGTTGCGAACTTTTTCCCCGGTGACCCGGGCGTTGTCGTCGCCGCACTGTTGAATCATGTCGAGCTGTCGCGAGGCGAGGCGCTGTTTGTTCCCGCGGGGCACCTGCACGCCTACCTGTCGGGAATTGGTATCGAGGTCATGGCCGCCAGCGACAACGTCGTGCGGGGAGGTCTGACGACAAAGCACATCGACACCGAGGAACTGGTCAGGATCATGAGCGCCGAGCAGGGCGAACCCTTCCGATTGACCCCATCGGGAACTGCCGCGGTCGCGCACTACCAGCCGCCCGTCGATGATTTCACGATCACCCGAGTGCAGTGCGGGAACGGGGAAGCGGCGGATGCCACCCTCGCCATCTCGGGTCCCGCCGTTGCGGTGGTGACCGAGGGTCACGTGGAAGTTGTTGTGTCCGAACGCCGTTCGGCCCGCCCCACCCAGGCCTTTTTTATTGAGGCTGGCGAGACGATCACGGGAATTTCGGGCTTGGGTGCCGTATTTATCGCGCACCAGACAGTTCGATAATTTTTCTCAAATCCAATCGATGTTCGTTCTCGCGAACATCCGCCACGCGCGACCCAAAATTGGACTTGACGAAACCGAATAACACGGGTGTAATTAGAACCGTACGCCCCACCAATTCGACAGGACTACGCCAATGACTGAGTACCGTAACAACGTTCCGGAGAACTGGTTTGTTGACCCCATCACTCTGGGTGTCCCGGGCGTTTCCAACGGTATCGTCGGCGACGACAACCCCCTGGCCTGGCAGGCAGACGCTCTCTGCTCGCAGACCGATCCCGAAGCCTTCTTCCCCGAAAAGGGTGGATCGACCCGTGACGCCAAGCGCATCTGCAGCTCGTGCTCGGTCAAGAGCGAATGCTTGGAATACGCCTTGGAAAACGACGAACGATTCGGCATCTGGGGCGGGCTTTCCGAGCGCGAACGCCGTCGTTTCCGCCGTCGCGCGTAACAGTTTCCCGTGACCAGCCGGGCGCTCACCGTCTCCGTCACCGCGATCGTCGTCACCCGACGTTCGGGTGAGCGGCTTGGTGAAGTACTCGAGAGCCTTCGCACGCAATCCGTCGCACCGGACTCCATCGTGGTCGCGGACGCATCCGGTGGTCAGACTGATATCCCCGTCGGCTACACCACCATTCCCGTCAGCGGTGGATTGGGCGACGCTGTTGCCACAGTCCTCGAGGGGGATAACAGCAGCCTCGTGTGGATCCTGCGCGACGACACCGTCCCCGCGCGAACCGCGCTGGCGAACCTCCGTGCCGTAATCGACGCCAGCCCCTCGGTCGGTGCGGTGGGCCCCAAACAGATGGATGCCGAACGTCCCGCCTTCATACGCGAGTTTGGTGAATCCATGTCCCGCACCGGAATCGCGGTGCACCTGGCCGAACACGAGCTGGACCAAGCCCAATACGACCGCATCAGCGACGTCCTCGCCGTGGGCGAGGCGGGAATGTTGGTCCGCCGTGAGGCATGGGACGCTGTCGGCGGATTCGATTCCGCACTCGACGCGACCGACGCCGCACTGGACTTTGGTATTCGCGTTCGAGGGCATGGTTACCGCGTCGAGGTTGTGCCCTCGGCCGTCATCACCGTCAGCCATGAATCCACCGAGGCGTTCCTCGGCGACGTGACCGATGCCCGCATCGCTCGCGAAGAATCCCGTGCTCTGGCCTATCGACGACTCGTGCACGGCAGTCGGGCATTGTTGTTGCTGCATGCGCTGTGGCTGGTGGTCGCGGCCGTTGTGTTGGTCGCGGCACGGCTGGTTCGAAAATCGCCACATGCGATGGCCTCGTGTGCGGGGTCGCTCTCGGGAATTTTCAGCACCGTTCCGATCCTGCGCGCACAGTCGCGGTTGGCCCGAACCGGCTCGCGCGCCTCGTATGCCCGTCTGTTGGTGACCCCCGCTGACATGCGTCGACGCCGGGCGCTGGAGCGCGACGCGGAATTAGCGCGGTCCGAATCGGGTGTCGCACAGGCCTATCTGCCCTTCGGCGTTGCGTTCTGGTGGTTTGCGGCACTCGCGACCGTCGGTGGTCTGGTGTTGGCCGGGCCGTGGCTCGGCGCCCCCGCACTGGTCGGTGGTGGCATGCGACCCATGCCTGCCGACCTCGCGGGCTTGTGGTCCGAGGTCGGCGCCACCGTGCACAGCATTGCCGCGGGAATCACCGGTGCACCCGACGGATTCACCACGGTTCTGGCCGGAATTGGCGCTTTGACGTGGTGGAACCCGAACGCCGCCGTGGTGGCCATCATGGTGCTCGCCGTGCCCATGGCGTTTGTCGCCGGCTGGATCGGTGCGG
>CAZRHP010000020.1:7692-10037 GCA_964599975.1 uncultured Gulosibacter sp. | reverse complement strand
GTATTCCTATTACGCGCGTGGTACGGGTCAGCGAGCCGCGCCAAGTCTGCGAAGACGTGCCTGTCGAGTACCGTCGCGAGCGTCGTTCCGGAGCGGGTGTCGCACTGGGTGCGCTGATCGGCGCCGGCTGGATCGGTGCGGGGGCCGTGGTCACGCGTCCCGCGGTGGGTTTGCTGGTCGCCGGCGGGTGGGCGGTCGTCCCTGGGCTTCACGTGGCCCTGTCCGAAGGGCGCATCGCGGCCATCCTCGCCCACATCGCACTTCCCCTCGTTTTCCGCGCCGCGATGGGCCGAACCGCGGTGTCCGCCGGCTGGTTGGCATTGTCCGCTGCCGTCGTGTGGGCGTCGGCACCCGTGTTGGCCCCCATCGTCATTCTGTTCGTAATTTTCCGAGCCGCCTCGCGTCCCGCCTCGCCCGCTGTGCTGCTGGCGCTGGTTCCTGCGGTGGCCCTCGAATGGCCCCGAATCCTCGAGGCGTTCACCTCGGCGACGCCGTGGACGTATTTCGCGGACCGTGGCGTGCCCGTAACCGAGGCGACACAGACCCCATTGCAGGTGCTGGGTCTGACCGCACAACCCGCGCACATTCCGTTCCTTCCCGACGCAACCGCACAAATGATCGCGTGGGGCATCGCCGGGACGCTGGCCGTGCTGACGATTGTCGGGCTTGCCCTCAGGGCCTCGGGCCGGGTTGTGGTTGCCGTGATCGCTGCTGCCGTCGCGGTCACCGTGGCAGCCCAAACCCTGGGCTGGACCCTGACCCGCATCGGCGAGGTGTCGGTGGGCGTGTACACGGGAACGCTGTTGGACGTGGTGTGGTGGGCTCTGCTCGTTGGTTCCGCAACGACCATTGCCGTGGCCCCGAAGTTCCGTGCGACCATGGGCGCCCTACTCGTTGCTGCCATTGCAGCACTGTCCGTCGCCCCGGCCACTGCAGTCCTGCGCTCGGTGTCACCGGTGACGGCATCCGCCGCCCGCACTCTGCCCGCCTATATCGACGCCGAAACGTCGGCAAATCGTGCCGGGGGAACCCTGATCATCACCCCGCTCGAGGACGGCTACCGCGCCGAAATTCAGCGCGGTGCCGGCGTGACCCTTCTCGACTGGCCGGCCTCGGGCACAACGCGCCAGGCCGCTGGCCCCAACGAACGCGCCCTCGCGGAACTCGCGGCGAACCTCGTCGTTGACAGCGGATTTGACGAGGCGGCCGCATTTGCCGACCTGGGAATCGACTTTGTCGTGCTTTTGGCATCACCGCACCACAACGCCGTGTCGAGCATCAACTCGCATTCGGCTCTCGTGTCCGTCGGGGCGACCGATTCGGGCGTTTTGTGGGCCGTCGAGGGGGACTCCGCTGCGGTGGTGGCTGATCCCGAGCGTGTTCCCGGATACCTCGTCGGGCTAATCGCCGCCGTCGGCATGGCCATCGTGGCGGGTATTCCCACCACCATCCGCCGCCGCCGACGCCTCGATGACGACGAGGTCCTGACCGCCACGGAAGCGGGTGACGATGATGCCTAGTAAAACCCGCCGGATCGTGATGACGGGGATCGGCGCGGCCGTGATCGCCGCAGCCGTCGGCGCGAACCTCGTATCGCTCGTGGGCGTCACCGTCAGCATCCCCAATTCACCCGTCGAGGTTCAACCCTCGGCCGTGCAACGCAATGTCGTGTGCGCCGGCGGTGTGTATGACTTCATCGGCGAACAAGCCGACCTGACATTGGTCACCAACATCGAGCCCATGATCGGAAATGGCACACTGATTGCCCAGCTGACGGGCGAGCAGGGCGAGAGCGGCGCGGTTGTTGCGCTCACTGCCGCACCGCAGTTGGTCGCCGCTACCGAAATTACGGCCCGGAACTCGGACGACATCCGTGGCGTGCTCGCCGCGGAATGTGGTGACCCCCTCAACGACGCGTGGCTCGTCGGTGGCGACACCAGCCTGGGCCGCGAGACCGTATTGGTCATCACCAACGGCAGCGACGTCGATGCGACGGTCGATATCGACATGTGGGGGAGCGACGGAACCATCGAGGCGCCCGGCTCGAAGGGGCTCGTGATTCCCGCGATGACCCAGCGCGTACTCTCGGTGGCGGGTTTCGCCCCTGATGAACTCTCGCCCGTGATTCGGGTGACCAGCAATGGTGCCCCCGTGTGGTCGGTCCTGCAGACTTCCGTGGTCCGCGGCTTGGTAGCTGGTGGGTTGGACCGCGTCACCGCTGCCACTGGCGCCGACACCTCGGCGTATTTCCCCATTGTCAGCGTGGAAAGTGAAACCGTCATCGGCCCATTGCGGTCCGACCCTGATTTTGCGGACATGGAGACCGTTCTGCGCGTGTTGGTTCC
>CAZRHP010000020.1:0-7682 GCA_964599975.1 uncultured Gulosibacter sp. | reverse complement strand
CAATGCGACCGTCACCATGCGCATGACCCATCTCGGCACGGGCGAGGTCGTCGACGCCACCGTCGAGGCGACCGCCGGTCGCGTCACCGACCTGACGGTCGACGAAATCCCCGCTGGCAACTATTCGGTCACAGTCCAGTCGGATACTCCGTTTGTCGCCGGCATGCGTGTTGCCAGCTTTGACACCAAGGCCCGCCACGCCGATCACGCGTGGGCTTCCGCCGCGCAGCCTTTCGCGGGGACCGTCGCCGTGGTCGCACCGACCGCGGGCGTCCTGTCGATCCACAACCCGGGTACCGAGCCCATTACCGTCTCCATCGAGGGTCCGAACGGTGACGCAACCGTCGACATCGCCCCCGCCATGTCCGCCTCGATTTCGACTCAACCCGGAACCTGGGTCGTGACGTCAACGGACGTCGTCGCGGTCGCTCAGCTGTTTACGGCGCCCAAGGGAATCGCAATTACCCGCGGAATTCCCGCGCCGGGCAGTGCCAGCTCGCTGACAATTTTCACCGGCTAGGCGTGCGGAAAGTAGCGACCCGGAGCGAGGTCGTACGGGTCGACGCCCACGAGTTCCGCGATCGCCTCGAAAACGGTCGTCTCGATGTTGTTGCGACGGTGCCAGTCATCCTGACGATGCAGCCTGGTTAGTCGTTCGATCGGCAGGCGATACAACACGACGTGTCGCCGCGCGGGCGTCGCGGTCCAGCGGCCGCCACCGCCCAGGGGGACATCGTCGACGGGCAACAGAGCCATGTCGACCGAGATGCCCTGCATGATGTCGGGGCGGGTCTCCATCAGGTACCGCATGACGTCCTGGGCGGTATCGACGAACATTGTGTTGCGGTTCATCCTCGAAATCGCCGTCAACCCACGCGGGGTGCTGCGGGGGCCACGGCCGTGACGGCCGGCCCGGCGTTCGGATGATTCGGTCACGTTCTCAGCCTAACAACTGGGCTATGGGGTAGCCTTGAACCAATGTCACGAACGTGCAACATGGCCCTGTGTCCCGCGGAAGCGGCGCACACCCTGACCTACGATTACGAAACACTAGTCGCAGTGATTGGCCCGCTCAGCCCCGAGGCAACCGCCGTGGGACACGACCTGTGTGCCGCACACTCACAGCGCTGGGTGCCGCCGCAGGGGTGGGAACTTGTTCGCTATCGTGACGTCCTGGATGGAAGGTAACCCGATGACATTTCCCGATCTGACACGCTTTGTGAAGACCTACGACATTCGAGGCCTCGTGGGCTCGGAATTGACCACCGACGTTGTCGCGGCACTCGCCGCAGGTTTCGTTGACGAGGTCGGCGCCGCAGGTTCGTCGGTCATCGTCGGGCACGACATGCGCGATTCCTCGCCCGGTTTCGTCGACGCCTTCATCGCGGGCGCGACCGCACGCGGCGCCAACGTCATCAACATCGGCCTGTGCTCGACGGACATGTCGTACTACGCCTCGGGAACCCTGTCCGCACCGTCGGCCATGTTCACCGCCTCGCACAACCCCGCCGCCTATAACGGCATCAAGTTGTCCCGCGCCGGCGCTCAGGGCATCAGCCTCGACACCGGGCTTGCCGCAATTCGCGACCGCGCCATCGACTATTTGACGAACGGAATCGCCGCCGTCGACGCACCCGGCACCTCGTCGACCCGCGATGTGCTGGCCGATTACGCCCAATACCTGCGCACCCTCGTGCCCCTCGACTCCATCCGACCGCTGAAGGTCGTCGTCGATGCGGGTAACGGCATGGGTGGCATGACCGTTCCCGCCGTCCTCGAATCCGCAGCGGGCCTGCCGGGTCTGCCGCTGCAGATCATTCCGATGTACTTCGAGCTCGACGGAAACTTCCCCAACCACGAAGCGAACCCGCTGGAGCCAGCCAACATCGTCGACCTGCAACGCGCCGTCGTCGAGCACGGCGCCGACATTGGACTCGCCTTTGATGGTGACGCGGACCGCTGTTTTGTGGTCGACGAAAACGGTGACCCCGTGAACCCCAGCGCCGTTGCCGCAATCGTGGCGTTGCGCGAAATCGCGCGCGTGCGTTCCGAGGGCGAAAACCCCATCACTGTTCTGCACAACCTCATCACCTCGCACATCGTGCCCGAGGTCATCCGCGGCGCCGGCGCTGTTCCCGTCCGCACCAACGTGGGCCACTCGCTGATCAAGGACGTCATGCGCGAAACCGGTGCGGTGTTCGGTGGCGAGCACTCGGCGCACTATTACTTCCGCGACTACTGGTCCGCCGACAACGGCATGCTCGCCGCGATGCACGTGCTGGCAGAATTCGGTGCGCAAACGGAACCTCTGTCCCGCCTCGCCGCCGAATTTTCGCCCTACGCCCAATCGGGTGAGATCAATTCGACCGTCACCGATGTTCCCGCCGCGTACGACCGTATTCGTGCGGCGTTCACCGGGCGAGGCGTCGAGGACACCCTCGATGGCCTGACCATTTCGTGCTGCGTATCGGATGAATCGCTGCCCCCGGTTGCCGGCGAGACCCGCGATTTCTGGTGGTTCAACGTTCGCCCCTCGAACACCGAACCGTTGTTGCGACTCAACACCGAGGGTGCGACCGCGGCTCAGATGGAAAAAATCCGCGACGAGGTGCTTGCGCTCATTCGCGCCTAGGCGCTTCTGCGGTTATTCTGAAACAAATCCGAGAGGCGCAGTGTGACAGCAAAAATTCTCATCGTCGATGATGACCCCGCAATCTGCGAAGTTGTCGACATGGTTTTGCGCGCCGAAGGATTTGACACCAGGGCGGCGCACGACGGGCTCAGCGCTGTCGATGTGTTTGCGGACTACGAACCCAACCTCGTCCTGCTCGACCTGAACCTGCCGGGCCTCGACGGAATTCACGTGTGTGAACGCATTCGTCAGACCAGCGGCACGCCGATTGTCATGCTCACCGCTCGGACCGACCCGCAGGACATCATCGCGGGACTCGAGGCGGGCGCCGACGACTACATCGAGAAGCCCTTTAACGAGAAGGTGTTGGTTGCGCGCATCCGTGCGTGCATGCGCCGACCCGTCGCCTCGACCAGCCCGGAACTGAAGATCGGCGACATCGTGGTCGATGTCAAGGCCCACGTCGTGACCCGCGACGGCGTGCAGATCTCGCTGACTCCCCTGGAATTTGAACTTCTGCACACTCTGGCCGCTCACCCCGGCGAGGTGTATAGCCGTGAATCCCTGCTGGAAAAGGTGTGGGGATACCACTACAAGGCCGACACGCGACTGGTGAATGTTCACGTGCAGCGACTGCGTTCCAAGGTCGAACTCGACGTCGAGGACCCCAAAATCGTGGTCACCGTGCGCGGCGTGGGATATCGCGCGGGCGATCCCATCACGCGATGACCCATTGGTTGGGGCGTCAATGGCAGACGCTGCTCGATTCGTGGCGCGTGTCCCTGCGACTGCGGATGGTCACCATTTCTGTCGCCCTGTCGGTGCTCGCCGTGTCGATCATTGGCGCGTACATGACCATCATCATTCAGGGAAACTTCTTTGATTCGAGGCGAGACCAGGCCATCTCGGAAACGCAGAGTGTGACATCCAGCGTCCAGGCGTTGTTCGACGGTTCGCTGGACTCCACGGGCTACATCGATGTCGAGGGCGCGAACGCTGCGGCCCAAACCACCATTCGCGCCACGACCGCGTCACCCGGTTTGGTCGGATTTGCGATTCTGCGTACCCCGGGCCAGGCCACGAACCAAACCATGATGTCGACCTCGTCGGTGGGATTCCCGCTGAGCGTGGTGTCCGCCGACATGCGCGACAGCGTGCGAACCGACGCTGATGTCGTGCATTTCCAGCCGGTCGAATTGCCCGGCGGCAGCCCCGCAATCGTGACCGGGGCGCGAGTCAGTGTTCCCACCGCCGGAGCCTACGAGTTGTACCTGGTCTATGACCTGGCCGACCTGCAGGAAACCCTGCAATTTGTGCAGAGCACCCTCGTGGTCGGTTCGGGCTTCTTCGTTCTCGTCGTCGGTTTCATCGTGTACTGGGTGACCACCCGGTCGATTCGCCCGATCGTCACGACCGCGGAAACGGCGGAACGATTCGCGGCGGGCGCCTTGGATGAACGCATCGAGGTCGAGGGTAACGACATCGTCGCCCAGCTGGCTCGGTCGTTCAACAAGATGGCATCGGCGATTCAGCAACAGATTGTGCGCCTTGCGACGCTCTCGACACTTCAGCAACAATTCGTGTCCGACGTCTCGCACGAACTGCGAACGCCACTGACCACGATCAAGATCACGGGCAACATGCTGTACGAACGCCGTGACCAGTTTGACAAGGACGCCGCCCGTGCGGCCGAACTGTTACACGAAAAAACGGGAACGTTTGAACACCTGTTGTCCGAACTAATCGAACTCAGCCGATATGACGCGGGGGCAGCGACTATCGAGAAGGATCCCGTGATCCCCGTCGCCCTGGTGAACGAGGCGGTCGCGAGCATGCAGGCGCTGGCGGAAAACAAGGGAAGCGAATTGCGCGTGCACGCTCCCGGCGGCCACGGCAGCATCGAAGTGGACTCTCGTCGCATCCGCCGAATCGTGACGAACTTCCTCGGCAACGCCATCGACCACGGCGAGGGCGAACCCATCGACATCATCGTTGACTCGAACCAGAGCGCGGTGTCCATCGTCGTGTGGGACCACGGTGTCGGCATGAACGAGACCGACATCACGCGAGTTTTCGACCGATTCTGGAGGGCGGACCCATCGCGGCAGCGCACGACCGGCGGCACCGGTTTGGGCATGGCCATTGCCAAGGGCGACGCCGAACTGCACGGCGGCACGATTGACGTGTGGAGCGAGCCGGGCAAGGGCGCATGTTTCCGTTTGACCCTGCCGCGGGTCGGTGCTGGGGAAATCATTGTCTCGCCCTTCACTCTGCCCCCGACCCTGCCCGACGGAGGTCACGATGCGTAGATTGTTGGTACTCGCACTGGCGCTGATGCTGTCGGGGTGCGCGTCGTTGCCGAATTACGGACCCGTCAAGGTGGGTGGTCCGCTGACCGAGCCCGAAACCCAGGACTTTGAGTTCCTGCCGTCTGGTCCCGTCGAGGGCGCCACACAAGAGGAGATCCTCGAGGGATTTGTGGCGGCCGGTTCCGCGGCACAGAACGGCTACAGCATTGCCCGCAGCTATCTAACTCAGTCCGCTGCGGCCGACTGGAACCCCGCGGCCGAAACCATCATCCGGACCTCGGTGTGGGACATGCAGTCCGAGGGCGCGACCACTCTGAGCTATTCTTTCGGCGTCGACGCACGCGTGACGGGTGATGGCAATTACGCGGTCGAATCCGACCGCTCGGTTCAGACCCTGCGATTCACATTCCAGCAGGTTGACGGCGAGTGGCGAATTTCGGAACTGCCCGACGCCGTGATTCTGTCCGAGGTCACCTTTGCCGCGGCGTTCCAGGCCTACACGCTGTATTTCTATGACGCGGGCCGCCAGAACTTGATCCCCGATGTGCGCATGTTTGCCCGCCAGGGCGATCCTGTGACCAGCGTGGCCCGCGCGGTCATCGGCGGGCCGAGCCCGTACCTGTCCAGCGCCATCAGCGCGTTTCCTGCGACGACCACGCTGGTGACATCGCCCGTCACCGTCGTCAACGGTCGCGCAACGGTCGACGTTTCCCGCGACATTCTCGACAGCACGAGCGACGACCAGCGCGCGATGCTGACCCAGATGACCGGCAGCTTGCAATCCATTTCGGGTATCGCCTCGGTGTCGTTCAGTATCAATCAGACCACGCTTGACCTGCAACCATACGTCATCAATACCGACCTGCTCGAGCCGGTCGTCGATTCTCGTCCGCTTGCCGTGGTGGACGGAACATTGGGGTTTGTGCAGTCGGGCGAGGTCGAGCCTCTGGGCAATTTGGGCGAGCGCATCATGGCCGTTTCGCCCGTCTCGATCTCGTATGACAGCGCGGGGTTCGCGGCCGTCGGCACCGCCTCGGGTGTGTATTTTGTGGGGGATAGCCGTACGCGCATCAGTTCGACGCCGTCCGCGGTTGCACCACAGATCGACGACAACAAGGCGGTCTGGTGGGTTAGCCGGGGCACCAACAAGATCTCGGTGACACTCGGCGATGTTCGCCGCACGTTCCGCGGGGTCTGGCCGTCGACCGCCACCGTGACCGCGCTCGAGGTTTCTCGGGATAACTCGCGACTGGCCGTGCTTGTGGACACCGGCAGCGTCGCACGGCTCTACGTCGCGTCAATCGTGCGTGCCGAATCGGGTGTGCCGATCTCGGTGGACTCGTTCCGAGAACTCGACATCGATGCGGACAGCGCGGTGGACCTGGCCTGGGCCAGCTCGACTCAAATCGCGGTTCTGGCGACGCACGGGGCAAATCAGTTCGTGGCGTTGGCCTCGGTCGGTGGCATGACCGTCACGCTGGGCCAGCCTCGCCAACCCGTCGCCATCGTCGGCGGCAACGACGGCCGAGCCGGTGTGACCGTGCTGACCGACGAGGGTATGGTGTGGCAGCCCCGAGGCGCGGGTTGGCAGTCGACGGGTGTGACCGCGACGGTCATCGCCACGCAGCGCTAACAGGCCGCAGCGCTAACAGGCCGCAGCGCTAACAGGCAGCACCCCTGACGTGTCCGTCCACAGGCGTGCCGAATTTCGCACGGGCGCCACGCGGGTTTGCCACACTCGCGGAATGAACATCTTGTCACGGTGGTGGGCGCGAATAGCGGCGTGTGTGGGCTGCGGGCGGCGAGGTGGACCGGTCTGCTCGGGGTGCGCCTCGACCATTCAGCGTCCGCCGGGGGACATGGTTCTGCCCGGCGGGGTGCCGTTGCGGGTCAGCTATCGGTACTCGGGGGTGGTCCGGACGGCCTTGATTGCCATCAAGCATCGCGGCGCGACCAGCCTGGCCCGAGTGTTCACCACGGAATTTGCGATGAACCTTCGCGCCGATCCGGGCACCGTCATCGTGCGGGTGCCCAATTCGCGCGAGGGATGGCGCCGCCGCGGTTTTACCGTCGTCGATGCGGTACTGCGGGGAACGGGAATTCGCACGGTCAATGCCCTGCGACTGGACGACCGCGGCACGCAACACGGCCGGGATCAAACGGACCGCGAACGGCTCCGTGTCGGCAGCATGTCGGTTATTCGCTCCGCGGACATGAGCGGACGGCGTGTAATCATCGTGGACGACGTCGTGACCACGGGCTCGACGGTGGGTGCCGCAATCACCGCAATTCGAAGCGCAGGCGGTGTCGTCGTGTCCGTTGTGGCGCTCGCGGTTGTTCGCCCTCAGCGATTCACAGAAAATTCTTATGGCGTGTCGAGCACTTTTCCGAAGTTTGGGAATAGTGTGAACACCACAGTAGGCGTTTCAACCGCCTGAGCATCCGGCGGGCGCTCTGGTAGGAGGTTGTCATGGAAATCACCATCACCGGTCGTAACATCACCCTGTCCGACCGTTTTCGCGACTTTGTTGCCCAGAAGTCGGAACGTATTGACCACCTCGACAAGGCGGTAGACCGCCTCGAAGTTACCGTTTCTCGGCACAACGACGCCAACGGTAACCACCACGACGACCGGGTCGAGCTCACGATCCGGGGGCACGCCCACGTCATCCGAGCCGAATCCGGCGCGGCCGACAAGTACTCGGCATTCTACGTGGCGATCGACAAGTTAATCGAACGCG
>CAZRHP010000019.1:19917-21268 GCA_964599975.1 uncultured Gulosibacter sp. | reverse complement strand
AGTTTCGACATGATTTCTTTCGTTACAGTGATCGGATCCAGTTGCCCAAAAGGCGCAGGCCGGCTTCGCCGGACTTTTCGGGATGAAATTGGGTGGCCGTCAGGGGGCCATTTTCGACAGCAGCGATGAAACGCTCGCCGTGGGTGGCGTAGGTAACCTTGGGCTGGGCGAATGCGCCGTACACATCGAGCGACCAGTCCTTGGCCGCATATGAGTGCACGAAATAGAACCGTTCATTCTCGATTCCCTCGAACAGGATCGAGCCCTCTGCTGCCTCGACGGTGTTCCACCCCATGTGTGGAAGCACGGGTGCATCCAGTTGGGTGACAGCACCGGGCCATTCCCCCAAACCCTCAGTGTCAAGCCCGTGCTCGAGCCCCGATTCGAACATCACCTGCATTCCCACACAGATGCCCATCACTTTGCGGCCACCGGCCAAGCGTCGTTCGATAAGTTCATCGCCTCGCACAGATTTCAACTGCTCCATTACGGCAGCAAAAGCACCGACGCCGGGCACCAACAGGCCATCAGCATCCATGATCTGGGCCCGGTCCCTGGTCAGAACCACATCGGCACCCGCCGCCTCGAGTGCCTTCAGCGCAGAGTGGATGTTTCCGGAACCGTAGTCGAGCACAGCGACAACAGGCGTACGGTCAACAACCACTTACAGGGCACCCTTGGTCGAGGGAATACCGGAAACACGGTCGTCCCGTTCGACAGCTTTGCGGAATGCACGAGCGAACGCCTTGAATTCGGCTTCAGCGATGTGGTGAGGGTCACGTCCCGACAAAACGTTAACGTGGACCGTCAGTCCAGCGTTCAACGAGATGGCTTCAAAGACGTGACGCACCATCGAACCGGTGAAGTGGCCACCGATCAGGTGCAGAGCGAAACCGTCGGGCTCGCCAGTGTGGACGAGGAAAGGGCGCCCCGAAACATCGACGACCGCGCGTGCAAGTGCCTCGTCGAGAGGCACGTGTGCGTCGCCGTAGCGACCAATTCCTGATTTGTCGCCCAGAGCCTGACGGATCGCCTGACCCAGCACAATGCCGGTGTCTTCGACCGTGTGGTGCACGTCGATATCAATGTCACCCGTGGCTCGAATGGTGAGATCGCACAACGAGTGCTTTGCGAATGCGGTCAACATGTGGTTAAAAAACGGAACATGAGTTTCAATATCCGCCTGGCCAGAACCGTCAAGGTTGATAGTCAGTTCGACGGACGACTCGCTCGTGCCGCGGGTAATGGACGCAATTCGGTGTTGTGTGCTCACGCTCACAGTCTAATAGACGGTCTATCGGCCGATTTCGGAGAGCGCTACGAGAAACGCGGTGGTCTCGGCCTCAGTCCC
>CAZRHP010000019.1:8038-19907 GCA_964599975.1 uncultured Gulosibacter sp. | reverse complement strand
GCCGTCACGCGCAGGGTGTGCGGGATTCCGACATCTCGGATGATGATGTCACGTTCGATCAGCGCCTGGAACGTCGCCTGTGGGTTGTCGACTCCGCCAAAGAGCACAAAGTTTGTTTGTGATTCGTAAGCGTCGTATCCCAGTGCCGTGAGCTCAACGACGAGTCGGTCACGTTGAGCGCGAATGTCGTCCACCATGGCGAGCATGTCGGCCGAGTGCGCCAATGCTGCTGTCGCGGCTGCTTGGGTCAAAGCGCTGAGGTGGTACGGAAGTCGAACAAGCCTGAGTGCATCCACCGCAGCAGGGTCCGCAATCAAATACCCGACGCGCGCACCGGCAAATGCAAATGCCTTGGACATAGTTCGCGAGACCAAAAGTCTCGGACGCCCCGACAACAGAGTGGTGGCACGTGGCTTAGAGTCGGGCATGAATTCGTGGTAAGCCTCATCGACCACAACAATTCCGTCGGTGGCGTCGTAAGCCGCGGCGATGACGTCCAGATTGACGGGCGTGCCCGTGGGGTTGTTGGGAGCACAGAAAAACACGATGTCAGGTTTCTGGGCGCGGATAGCAGCAACGGCAGATTCCGGGGTGATGCTGAAGCCAGGGCCACGTTCGGCAGTCAACCAGCGAGTCCCCGTTCCTTCGGCCAGCAACGGGTACATCGAGTAGGTGGGAGGGAATCCCAAAACTGAACGCCCCGGTCCACCGAATGCCTGCAAGATTTGCTGAAGCACTTCGTTCGAGCCGTTGGCAGCCCACAGGTTGTCAGTCGTTGCGCCCGTGCCATAAGCCAACCGGTGCGATCCATTCAGCGCATCCCCGTAGTTGACATAGTCTGCGAGTGACTGGCGAAGTTGGGTGAATTCGCGATCCGGGTAACGATTGATCGAATACAGGGCCTCGCGAATTGCCTGGGTGATGTCTTCGGCAACGTGGGCGGGCACCGGGTGGGTGTTCTCGTTGACGTTCAACTGAACGCTGACGTTGATTTGGGGCGCCCCGTAAGGCTTCTTACCGCGAAGGTCGTCGCGTACGGGCAGTTCATCCAGGCTCACCCTTTTATCGTAGGGCGTGCGAATTAGCCGAACGAATTACTGATTCGAGTACTCGACAGGAATAGCGATGCGCTGACCGGGCTGAACCACGGAGGAATCCAGCTGGTTGAGACTGCGAATGTCGTCGATGACCTGCTGCGTGTCGGAATCAGGGGCGACAACCGCAGCGATAGTCCACAGAGTGTCACCGGGCATAACCGTGACGTACTCGAAGGAAACAGTAGTCACCGCGACCTCGGCATCGGCTTGGCTGGCGCCGACACCCACAAGGTATGCGCCAAACAAGAGTGGTACGGCGATCGCCGTGCCCAGTGCGATACGACCACGACGTGTCAGACGCATCGGGGTTGAATTGTGGCGACGGGGTGCCGGAACGAAACCATAACCCTGCTGAACAGTCACTGCGCTCATGTTGCCTCCTTGGTGTGGTGAAAGTCGCTCCGAGCCCTCGGCCGGGAGAACCCGGTGCGAACCTTCGTTTCGAACATACATTCGAACATTGTGGTTGTCAAGTTCTTTTTCGACAGAAAAACCGGCGACATTTCGAACAAAGTTTCCCTTTTCCGTGGGACCAGTGATAATCTGTCGAACATTCATACGAATAGTTCAGCGTCGACCACCGACATGAAACGAAAGGACCGCCATGAGCACCGCTTTCGAGGGGCTATCCCCCAAGCAGGAACAGATCATGCGATTCATCATTGAGTCGGTCGCCACGAATGGCTACCCACCCTCGATGCGCGAAATCGGGGCCGAAGTCGAACTGTCCGCAACCAGTTCGGTAAGCCACCAGCTGAACCAACTGGAAAAGCGCGGGCTCATCCGCCGCGGCGACAACATGAACCGCGCCATCGAGGTCCTCGTCGACATTCCCACGGACAATGTCGCAGACATCACCCGCATCCGGGAAAACGACGTGGTCTCAGTGCCCCTGGTCGGCCGTATTGCTGCCGGCGGCCCCATCACCGCGGAACAGAACATCGAAGACACCTTCGCGCTGCCGCGTCAGATTGCCGGCAAAACCGCTAGCGACCTGTTCATGCTCGAAGTCCACGGCGACTCGATGATCGATGCCGCCATCTGTGACGGCGACTGGGTGGTCGTCCGCCAACAGAACACCGCCGCAAACGGCGAGATTGTTGCCGCACTGTTGGACGGCGAGGCGACCGTCAAGGTATTCAAACAAAAAGACGGCCAGACTTGGCTGCTTCCCCGCAACTCGTCGTTTGACCCGATCGACGGAACACACGCCCAAATTCAGGGCAAGGTCATCTCGGTTATCCGCAAAATCGACTAGTTCCCGAACGGGCCTTTCGTACACGCACGATCCCGGCGCTCGGCTTACGCCTCGATGAAGCGTTCCATCTTTGCCGCGAGTTCGGGCTTTACCCGGACATGAATGCGGGTACCCGACTCGATGTAGTCGGTATCCAGCACCTGTGCCTGATCGTGCAATTGGCTGACGAGTTCACCGTGGTCGTAGGGAATCACCAGGGTGAGTTCGACGTCCGGCTGCGGAATCATCGACGCAATTGCATCATCGAGTTCGGGAATTCCCTCGCCCGTGTACGCCGACACAAACAATGCGTGGGGCTCAAGGCCCCGCAACACGATTCGTTGGTCGTCGGTAATCAGGTCGCTCTTGTTGAACACCACAATTTCGGGGATGTGACGGGCATCGACCTCGCCCAATACGTCGCGCACGGTCTGAATCTGAGCCGCCGGGTCGGGATGTGAGGCGTCGACGACGTGAACAACCACATCGCTCATCGTCACTTCCTCGAATGTTGAACGGAACGCTTCGACCAACTGGTGGGGCAGGTTGCGAACGAAACCAACCGTGTCCGCCAAAGTGTAGGGACGGCCATCGGGAGTAACCGTCTTACGCACCGTGGGGTCCAGAGTTGCAAAGAGTGCATTCTCGACCAACACACCCGCGTGCGTGATTCGGTTCAGCAACGACGACTTGCCCGCGTTCGTGTACCCCGCGATCGCTACGGAAGGAATCCCCGTCCGTTCACGATTAGCGCGCTTTGTCGCACGAGCAGGAGCGAAACCTTTGATTTGGGTACGCAACTTCGCCATCTTGGTGCGGATTCGGCGGCGGTCCAGTTCGATCTTGGTTTCACCAGGACCACGCGAACCCATACCCGCGCCCTGGCCACCCACCTGACCACCGGCCTGACGGGACATAGATTCACCCCAACCTCGCAGTCGAGGAAGCAAATATTCCAGCTGCGCGAGTTCGACCTGGGCTTTACCCTCACGCGACTTTGCGTGCTGGCTAAAAATGTCGAGAATCACTGCGGTGCGGTCGATGACCTTCACCTTTACCGCATCTTCCAAGGCGCGGCGCTGGCTGGGTGCCAACTCGGCATCGGCCACCACAGTGTCCGCCCCGAGTTCCTTCACGATGGCCGCAAGCTCTTCGGTCTTTCCGCGACCGAGGAACGTCGCGGGGTCTGGGTACGGGCGCTTCTGCAGGATCCCGTCCAACACAGTGGCACCAGCGGTCTCGCACAGTGCCGCGAGTTCGTGCATCGAATTTTCCGCATCGGCCTGCTGACCTCCCTGATGCACGCCGACCAGCACGACATTTTCCAGTCGCAGTTCGCGATACTCGACCTCGGTGACATCTTCGAGTTCTGTGCGCAACCCTGCAACCCGCTTCAACGAGGAGCGCGCCTCGAGATCGAAATCGCCGGTCGTATTTCCTGCAAAACCGGCGTTACCGGCTTCGGCATCGGTATTGAGCGCCTGCGCGTTCCGACCAAAAACGGTGACGCGGGACCCGCGTTCCTCGGCGCCGGTGGCGCGCTGAAGAACCCGGTCTACGGCCGAAGTCTCGGCCGAGGTGTCATCGTCAGTCATCACTACAGGGTACTGGCCAAATGTGTTCGTCATTGCCGCCTTAGGTGCGCAGCCGGCCAGAAAATTCCGAGTTTCATGTCGGTGGTCGACGATATCCTCTGCAACTGACACGAAGAGGGGAAGGCACGATTGGCAGATATAGAAGAACAGTATTTCGAAGACCACGTTCAACACTTCATGCGATTGCAAACCGGCAGCGAGGACATGGTCACCGATTGGGTCATCGTGTGCGCCACCGTAGACCCGGTGTCCGGCGAGCCCAGTGGTTTTACCTATTCGGCAAACGCAGCTTCCGCGGACTATGTTCGCCTGGGACTGTTGGAATCCGTAGTGAGTGACATCAAAAACCTTGCACTGATCCATGCGATGAACCAATCTCGTCGCAAGCGGCCTCGTTCCGACGAGGGGTGATTCTGTGCAAACTCTGGGCAAACACTCATGACAACACCGATTCGTAATGTCACACTGGAGTCATGAACATCAGCAACCAATTCGCAACCCGGTTCCTTGCCATCACCGTGGCTGCAGGACTGGCCCTCAGCCTGTCGGCGTGCACCATAAACATTGGGACTGGCTATCCGAACAACGACGGAAGCGCCCATATGGGCGGTGACGGCATGTCGAACGGCTCCGATTCGTCGGAGTTCAGTTCGATGGACATCATGTTTGCCCAGATGATGATTCCCCACCACCAACAGGCCGTTGACATGGCAACCCTTGTGCTCGAAACGAGCACAAACAGCGAGCTTCGAGCTTTGGCTCAACAAATCAAGGACGCGCAGTCCCCCGAGATCGAACAGATGCAGGGCTGGCTGGCCGCCGCTGGTGCGAGCGAGGACATGGGTCACGACATGGGCATGGACGGAATGCTGTCCGATATCGAGATGGCGGAGCTCGCAGCTGCAACAGGAACCGCCCGCGACAAGCTTTTCTTGTCCGGCATGATCGCCCACCACGAGGGCGCGCTGCAGATGACGCACATGATAGAAAATTCCGCCAACGCAGAAGCGGCCGCACTGGCCGAAGCCATCATCACAGGGCAAACTGCCGAAATCGCGGTGATGCAGCAAATGCTTACTGAATTGTCCTAATCCGACCGAGTGACAACCGGCGACTGCCGGGATATTCGATCTACAGTTTGGGAATCAGTGGGCCGCGGTGCAGTTTGTGCTGAGCTGCCTGAGCAACGGGACGAACCACGACCTGGTCAAGGTTGACGTGTCCGGGCAACTCCAAGGCGCCAACAATGACCTCGGCGACATCCTCGGCGGTCAGCGGCTGCTCGACGCCCTCGTACAACGCATCGTATTTCGAACGGTCGCCGTCAAATCGCCGCATCGCGAACTCTTCTGTTTTCACCTGACCCGGCGCAACGTCGATGACTCGAATCGGCTCTCCCGCCAACTCGAGGCGAAGTACACCCATCAACGCACGCACACCGAACTTGGCCACGTTGTAACCGCCGCCGGTCTCGTAGGGGATGAAGCCAGCGGTCGAGGTAACCGTCAGAATGTCGGCAAAACCGTGCATGGCAGCAGATTCGCGCAGCAATCCAATCGTTTTCGCCACAATTCGCTGCACGCCGATTACGTTGAGTTCAAACATGGTGCGCCACGAATCGGGATCAGCGTCAAGCACGGATGACGCATCGGTGGCACCGCCCGCAATATTCAGCACTGCGTCAACACCGCCGGTGGCGCGCAGATGTTCCGCAATCCAATCGGTGTCATCCTCCTGGGTGACATCTATGGTGTGCACCTCGATTCCGGTCTCCAACGCGAGCGCGGCGAGCTGTTCACTGCGTCGGGCGATACCGACCACCCGATATCCGCGGGTGGCAAGCAGCCGCGCGGTTGCGGCACCAATGCCACTGGAAGCTCCGGTTACCAACACACGCCGAGATTCAGTCATAGGGCCAGATTAGTCGTTCCGCGTGACACCCGCATTGGGGTTTACTCTGGAGGTATGCGCATTTCTTCCCTGATCCGAGGCGCCGCAATTGCCGGCGTCGTTGCACTCACACTCACTGGCTGCAGTCTTGCGACGCCTGCCGCACCCGGCGATAAGGAAGCCTGTGAGGTGTACGCCGTGGCGCAAAGCGCTTTCCTGCAGACCTCGGCTGCGGTCGCCAAAATTGCCGAAGACCCCGCCAACGTGACCGAAGAAGTCATCGCAGAGTTCGAGAGCAAGAAGCAGGCGCTGCTCGACGCATACGACACCGCTCTGGCCACGGTGGAAAGTTCCGACCTCAAGGCTGCACTGGAGAGCGCGAAGACCTTGGACACTGAGTTGTACAACAATATGGCGAGCGCAACAGACGCCCAGATTCAGGAATCGATGGCGGCAGCTGCAGCCCTCGTGACCAATTGCACGGTATCGGGTATTGATATCCAAAAGCTCATCAACGGCTAGCCGTGAACCACTATTTTTCCCCCGGCGAGGGTGACTGGACTTCTCGTGAAATCACCGTTCAACTGGGAGGCAGACAGTTGACCGTTGAAACGGCTGCAGGCATGTTCAGCCCCGAGCATGTCGACACGGGAACCAAAGTGTTGCTGGCCAACACCCCGGAACTTCCCGAGACCGGAAATGTGCTGGATATCGGCTGCGGCTGGGGTGCAATCACTCTCGACATGGCGTTGACAGCGCCGGGCGCAAACGTCTGGGGCGTTGATGTCAACGAACGCGCACTGGAACTCGCCGCACGAAACGCGGCCCGGGCTGGGGTGAACAACATCACTATCAGCACACCCGACAGTGTTCCCGCAGATATCCGCTTTGACGCGATCTGGTCAAATCCCCCAATCCGTGTCGGCAAGGCTGAACTGCACAAAATTCTGGAAACGTGGTTACCTCGCCTGGTCGTCGGGGGCGAAGCGTGGCTCGTCGTTGCGAAACAGTTGGGCGGGGACACCCTGCAGAAATGGATCGCGGAACGCTGGCCCGAATCCCACATCGAACGTGTGGAAACCGACAAAGGATTCCGCGTCCTGCGCTTTACCTACGCAGGATAGGCGCCGACACTGTGGTTTGTTACACGGCGATTGTGCCGGTGTACACCAATTCAGCGGGCCCACTCAGAGCGATGTGCTCACCGTCTTCAGTGGGGAACATGTGTACGCCCACGGTGCCACCAGGAATTTCGACACGCCAGTTGTGGGGCGCACCCTGACCAGCCCAGTGCCGGCTCGCCAGCGCAGCTGCGCAGGCCCCAGTGCCACACGACAGGGTTTCGCCCACACCGCGTTCGTGAACTCGCATGCTGATACGACCAATGCCGTCATCGACGAGAGGCTCAGCGGGCACCACAAACTCAACATTTGCACCGTCGGGAGCCGCAGGGCTCAGAACGGGTGCCGCAGAGAGGTCCAGCTCATCCAACTCAGCGCGTGATGACAGGATCACGACTGCGTGAGGGTTGCCCGTATTGATCCCCAACGACTCGCGGTCCCCCGTCATGCCTCGGGCGAAAACAACGGACTGAGCGGGAGCAGACACGCCATCCCCCAGTCGCCAACGGCCCAGATCGGCGCGGAAGTTTCCGCCGCCAGCAACCTGGACATCCTTGACGCCGTCACGTGTCGCGATTGCGATGCGGTCACCCTTGCCCAAGGAAACATGGCCGGCCTCGATCAAATACGCCACATAAACGCGGATACCATTCCCACACATCTCCGACGTCGAACCGTCGGAATTTCGGTAATCCATGAACCATTCGGCGTCAGGCTCATCGCGAAGAATATCCGCAAACTCGGGAACGTTCTCGGTGCGCACGGCACGAATTACACCATCAGCTCCGACACCGAAATGGCGATCGGCGAGGAAGGCATACTGTCGAGGCGCAAGATCGATGAGCCCATCCGGGTCACTGAACAAGACAAAGTCATTCCCCGTGCCGTGCCCCTTGGTGAAATTAATGATCCGCGTCATAAAAACAGCCTACGCCGCACCACTGGCTGCGTCGAAAAGGTCGATCACGGCTGCCGCCTGACCGGGTGCATCGATCCATGCGATTGTGGAGTTGCGTGAGAACCACGACACCTGGCGGCGCGCGAAACGGCGAGTCAATGCCGAAGTTTCGGCGACAGCCTCGGATTCGGTCATCGTGCCGTGGATCACGGCGAGGGCTTGGCTGTAACCGATGGCACGGGACGCAGTGACGCCTCGTTCAATACCCGCGGTAATTAGCGATCGCACCTCGTCGACCAAACCGTTGTCAAACATTGCTGCCGCCCGAGCATCAAGACGTTGGATGAGCTCCTCGCGTGGTGCACGCAAACCGACGACCACCGATGGACGCCACGGCCGGTTTTGGGCGTCAAGCCCCGCACCGAACGTGTTGCCCGTAATCTGGATGACCTCGAGTGCCCGGATCACCCGTCGATGATTTCGGGAATCGATAGCGGCGTACGCTATCGGATCCGCTGCCTGCAGTTCACGAGCGAGGACGTGGATTCCCTCGGATTCGAGACGCCGCTCGAGTTCTTCACGCACAGCGGCATCAGTTCCGGGGAATTGGAAGTCGTACAACACCGCCGAAACGTACAGCCCGCTGCCGCCGACGAGTATGGGAATAGCACCGCGAGACTCGATGTCGTCAATGGTGCGGCGGGCCTGCACCTGAAAATCGGCTACAGAGGCTTCGTCGGTGACGTCCAAGACATCAAGCATGTGGTGGGGAATTCCCCGGCGGTCGGCAAGCGGGACTTTGGCCGTGCCGATATCCATGCCTCGATACAGCTGTGACGCATCCGCGTTGATGATTTCTGCGGACCGTCCCGAGGCGATGAGCTGTTCCGCCGTGTCGATGGCAAGGTCGGATTTTCCGGTTCCCGTAGCGCCGACAATTGCCAGAATCACGGCTTAACCCAGAAGGTTCGGGGAGCCGACGCGAATTCCGGGCAACCCGAGCCCGACCGAACCGGCAGAAGCCGGAGCGTCGGTTCCGCACGATTCAGCCTGTGCTCGGTCCCACGCATCGCCGGCTCGTGTGCGCCGCACCTGCAGGGCAGAGCCCTCGGGGCTGTCGGCCAGGAGGTGGAATGGTGCCGCGTGGGTCAACGTGACGGTCACGACGTCGCCGGGACGAGGTGCAACAGAGCCTTCAGGAATGTCAAAGTGCACGAGACGGTTGTCTTCTGAACGGCCCGACATGCGGTGAGTCTGTGCGTCCTTGCGCCCCTCTGCAGCGACGAGCACGTGAGCGACAGTGCCGATGAGTTTCTGGTTTTCATCGAGCGAAATGCGGTTCTGAAGCTCAACGAGTCGTTCGTAACGTTCCTGAACAACGGCCTTAGGGATTTGGTCGTCCATATCCGCTGCAGGAGTTCCTGGGCGAATTGAATACTGGAAGGTGAATGCGGTCGCAAATCGAGAGGCTTCGACAACGCGTAGCGTTTCGAGGAAGTCTTCTTCTGTTTCGCCGGGGAAGCCGACGATGATGTCGGTGGTGATTGCGGCGTTCGGCATCGCAGCACGCACGCGATCGATGATCCCCAGGAATTTCTCGGAACGGTAGGAACGTCGCATCGCCTTGAGGATTCGATCCGATCCGGATTGCAAGGGCATGTGCAGGCTGGGCATTACCGCGGGGGTTTCTGCCATCGCCTCGATTACATCATCGGTGAACGCGGCAGGGTGTGGGCTGGTGAATCGGATTCGTTCCAGACCCTCGATTTCACCGGCCGCGCGGAGGAGTTTGCCAAATGCGAGCTTGTCGCCGAATTCGACACCATAGGTATTAACGTTCTGGCCCAGCAGAGTGACCTCGATGACACCGTCGTCGACAAGTGCGGAAACTTCGCTGAGCACATCGCCCGGTCGGCGGTCTTTTTCTTTACCGCGAAGACTGGGCACAATACAGAAGGTGCACGTGTTGTTGCAGCCTACGGAGATGGACACCCAACCCGAATGGGTGGAGTCACGTTTGGTGGGCAGAGTCGAAGGGAAAATCTCGAGAGATTCGAGGATTTCGACTTGCGCTTCCCCGTTGTGTCGAGCGCGTTCAAGCAGGACGGGGAGTGAACCCATGTTGTGGGTGCCGAACACCACATCCACCCATGGAGCTTTGTGGACGATTTCTGCTTTGTCTTTTTGGGCAAGGCAGCCGCCGACAGCAATCTGCATTCCGGGATGCGATTTCTTTTGGGCGGCAAGGTGGCCGAGAGTGCCATAGAGACGGTTTCCCGCGTTTTCACGCACTGCGCAGGTGTTGAGGACGATGATGTCGGCTTCGGTTCCTTCTGCAGCGGCAGAGTATCCGGCGGCTTCGAGCGATCCGGACAGGCGTTCAGAGTCGTGCACGTTCATCTGGCAGCCCAGGGTACGAACCTCGTAGGTTCGGGGCGCAGAAGTGGCAGATGATGTCATGATGTTTCGATTTTACCCGAAACCGACTCTCGAATTTTCAGTGGAAGCGTACGGTTGTCGGCGACGATGTGGCATCGTCCAACAGCAACTGTCGTACAGTTCGGCTGATGTCGGAGGATCGATATCCGCGACGCATCAGGAACGACGTCAGTCGACGTTCCTGGGTGTCGCGGTCGAGTCCGCCGAGGCGCGAGAATCGTGCGCGAGCAACATCGACAATGCGCTCGCTTTCATCGTCTGGTTCGAGCCCTTCGAGCGCAAACTCGATGGATTCGTGCGAGAGTTTGCGTTTGACCAGTTCGGACCGGATCGCGTTGCGTCCAAGACCTTTGCGCTCGACACTGCGCCGTACGACGTCGACGGCAAGCTCGTTGTCATTCAAAAGCCCCGAGTTTTCGAGTCGAGCAATTTCATCGTCAATGGCGTGCTGGTCGAGTTCGCGTTTCTGCAAGAGCTCGCGCATTTCCTTCACGGACACGGCGCGACGTGTGAGTGCATGCAATGACACGTTCTGTGAGCGCCGTTCGGCCTTACGGACGGCTTTCAGTTCCGCAGGGCTGAGAGCAACCTCGGACTCGTCCGTCACACGATTTTCCACGGCGCGGATTTGCGCAGTGAGATCCTCGAGCACGTCGGCGGTTTGCCGAATTGGGGCAGAATCGTCACGCACCCAGGGAAGGAAGGCGACAGGGGCCACCGCCTCCCCTGGGTGTGTGACATCGTTCATGGTTATTCCGCAGCGGCGTTCTTGGCAGCTTGCTTCGCTGCCAGTGATGCGGTTGTGGCGCCATCGGTGCCGGTTGCCTTCAATTCCGCTTCGGGTGCGTCGATGATGCCGAGCGCGGTGAGGATCTTGCGCTCGATTTCGTCGGCTGTTGCCGGGTTCTCGATGAGGTAACGGCGAGAGTTTTCTTTGCCCTGACCCAGCTGATCTCCGTCGTAGGTGTACCACGCGCCGGACTTGCGGACGATTCCGTGCTCGACTCCGAAGTCGAGAAGGCTGCCTTCGCGTGAAATGCCCACGCCGAACAGGATGTCGAATTCAGCCTGCTTGAAGGGCGGTGCCATCTTGTTCTTGACGACCTTGACGCGTGTGCGGTTGCCCACTGCGTCGGAACCTTCCTTCAGGGTCTCGATTCGACGGATGTCCAGTCGTACCGATGCATAGAACTTCAGGGCTTTACCACCAGCGGTAGTTTCGGGGCTTCCGAAGAACACACCGATCTTTTCGCGCAGCTGGTTGATGAAAATCATGGTGGTACCGGTGGAGTTCAGACCACCCGTCAGCTTGCGCAGCGCCTGCGACATGAGTCGGGCTTGGAGGCCGACGTGTGCGTCACCCATTTCGCCTTCGATTTCGGCGCGGGGCACAAGAGCAGCAACCGAGTCGATGACGATGAGGTCGATCGAACCGGAACGCACCAGCATGTCGGCAATTTCGAGGGCCTGCTCACCTGTATCGGGCTGCGAGACGAGAAGTTGGTCGATGTCGACGCCCAGCTTTTGTGCGTATTCCGGGTCGAGTGCGTGTTCGGCATCGATGAAAGCAGCAATTCCACCTGCGGCCTTAA
>CAZRHP010000019.1:5924-8028 GCA_964599975.1 uncultured Gulosibacter sp. | reverse complement strand
GGACGGTGCAACGCTGCATTCCACCCACACAGGGCTTGTGCTCAATACTGGCACAATGATTATAAAAGACCACTCAATACTCAACAGCGTTGCCGGCATCGATGAAGGCGGCAATACCGCCAGCGGCCTGAACATTCGCAATTGCGTGAAGGGTCAACGTCGTCTTACCCGACGATTCGGGGCCATAGATTTCGACGATTCGACCCTTGGGCAGTCCCCCAACACCAAGGGCAACATCGAGGGCAATGGATCCGGTGGGAATTACGGCGACCTTTGCGCGTTCTTCCGAGCCGAGACGCATGATTGCGCCCTTGCCGAACTGACGGTCAATCTGTGCGAGAGCGGTTTCGAGCGCTTTTTCGCGGGCTTCTGTGGGATTTGCCACGGTGTTCTCCTTGGTAGTGGGTTGCTGCCTATCTGCTGTCGTTCCTCACCAGGCCGATAAAGCCAGGCCCGGCGTCTTCCGACAAGGCGTTCTGAGGATGTGTCCCACGGTAAATCAGAGCACCGACATCTCTGCCGTTAGCCTGTCCCACCGTGGATAACTCCACGCTCAGGTTTGTTGTGGACAGCGTATCGCGATTCGAACAGATGTTCGAATGCCGCGCCTCGGCGTGTCGCCACTATGCGAACGAATGTTCCGAAACGGCTACGACTTGCGGGGTTCGGGACGCCCCGCCCCATGAACGCGATGCTCGGGAACATCCATTGCGCCACACAACGCCCGCCACACCTCACGTGGGGGCACGCCGCGCGTCAACGCTTCGGCGCCCGGGCAATCGAACTCACTCAACACCACATCCCGCACCAAAGCGCGGCCATAGTCGGCACCGAATTCGGTTTCGACGGCGCGAGTAAATTCGCTGTGCTTCACCGTTAAAGGCGGAAATCGGCTGGGTCGAAGGAATCTGCGGTAAACGCACCGGGTTCCTCGGACAACACCAGTTCAAAATCGGGCATGTCCTCGAGTCCGACCATTCCACGCGCGATGTCAAAGTCGACCGGGATGCGTTCGGGGGCGCGCAGTGTCGGATCGATGGCGCCAGTTGCGGGCGAACGGACGCCACGCACTGCTTCAAGCCCAGCCACGCGGTTGCCCACCGCAAAAAGAACCTCGGACAATGACATGCCGTACGCGCGAGCAAGATTGTTGATGATCTCGCTGGACGGTTCCTTCAGTCCGCGCTCGAGTTCGGAAATGTAACCCTGAGACACTCGAGCGGTTTCGGATACAGCACTGAGAGTGAGACCCTGACGCTTGCGCGCATCGCGAAAAACGCCGCCCAGCTGTTCACGAATCAGAACCATGGTTCCCCTCTCGATTGGTACTTACTGTACCTCAGCATAAAAGCAGAGTGCTCCCCTATTTATTCCCGTGGCACAGAATTTGCTATGAGTTCCAGAGCGAGGTCGCACGCCGCGCGCCGAATATCGTCCCTGTCGCCCACAAAATGGGCGCCCTCGCAGCGTTCCCCCTGGGGCGTTGACACTGCGACGAAAACGGTGCCGACCGGTGCGCCGTCCTGCACGTCCGGACCGGCAACACCCGTGGTGGCGACCCCGATGCTGGCACCCAAAAGCTCACGCGCGCCACGCGCCATCTGTGTCGCCACCTCGGCATTCACCGCACCCTGCGAGGCTAACAGCGCCGAATCGACGCCAACAAGGCTCGACTTAACATCGGTCGCATACGCGACGATGGAGCCCCTCACCACCGCCGAGGCGCCCGCGGGCTCCACCAGAGCCGAAATCACGAGCCCGCCCGTCAACGATTCACACGTCGCCACGGTCATACCGGCAGCGAGCAACGACGCCTCTAACGCTGCGACCCGAGGCGCGTCCCACGTCATCGCGCGCGCCACGCCTTGATCACATAGTCGGCGCCCGATGCAACAGTCAGCACCACGGCTGCCGTCATCACCACAGCGTTGATGTCGTACGCCACGAACCCGACCACTTCAGAAAATGGCGCAATCGCCAGGGTGATTGCCACTGACTGTGTCACCGTCTTCAGTTTTCCCGCCCACGAAGCAGCGTGAATTTCCTTGCTTACGATCACCATGCGGTACACCGTGATACCCAGCTCGCGCACCAGAATGACGAC
>CAZRHP010000019.1:0-5914 GCA_964599975.1 uncultured Gulosibacter sp. | reverse complement strand
CGGTTACCCACCAGGGCAGTTCACCGTGAAACGACAGCGCAATGAGTGCGGCGGTGATGACCAACTTATCCGCAATCGGGTCGAGCAGGACCCCCAGCGGGGTTGACAGGTTACGACCGCGAGCCAGAGCGCCATCGATTGCGTCCGAGGCGATGATGGCGACAAAAACGACCGCCGCCAACCATCGACCGTTGGCCGACAGTTCGGACATCATCAGCAGAAAGAACACTGGCGACGCGGCAACGCGCGCAAATGTCACAAGGTTGGCCACATTCCAGTTCGAGACTGGCCCTTCACCGGTTCGCAGAATCCTGCCGGCCATTAGTACTCCCGGCCCGTGAGGCCCCAAGCGTCTTCGTCGGAGTCGCCGTCGACTTCGGGAACACCATCCGTGGCGCGAGCCATCGGATCGTTGTAACGCTCGTCCTCGGTCGTGTCGTAGGCCTGTGCAGTCAACCCCTCAAACGGTCCCGTGGGGGGCTCGATGGGGTCGAACCCGGGGTCGAAGTTGACGTGAGACGAGGCGGCGCGGGGCGCGGGCAACTGGTCATCGGATGACTCAGGGATCTCCGACCCGACCGTGTCGTATGGTTCGGCAAGTACAGCAGCGGCTTCAGCCGTGGGCAGGTCGGAACCATACGCCTCGTCGACATCAATGGCAGGTTCCACGAATGCTTCGGCGGCAGCCGCGACAGCAACAGGCGCAGCAGCGACAATCGGAGCCACAGCAGGAGCCGCCTCGGGAACATCTTCGCCTCGCAGTTTCGCCAGCACGGACGCCAACTGGTCCGCCGACACGAGGACTTCGCGCGCCTTGGACCCCTCGCTCGGGCCCACAATGTCACGCGATTCCATCAGGTCCATGAGTCGACCGGCCTTAGCAAAGCCGACGCGCAGCTTGCGTTGCAGCATCGAGGTCGAACCAAACTGTGTGCTGACGACCAACTCGACGGCCTGCAACAGCACCTCGAGGTCATCACCGATATCCGCGTCAACCTCTTTCTTGGTGGCCACGGCATCGACGTCGGCCCGGTATTCGGGATCGGCCTGGTTGCGGACGTGTCGAACAACGTGAGCGATTTCTTCCTCGGTGACCCATGCACCCTGCACGCGCACCGGCTTGCTGGCACCCATGGGGAGGAACAATCCGTCACCCTGACCGATGAGTTTTTCAGCACCGGGCTGGTCGAGAATAACGCGGGAGTCCGTCATGGACGACACTGCGAACGCGAGCCTGGACGGCACGTTGGCCTTGATGAGTCCGGTGACGACGTCGACCGAGGGGCGCTGTGTGGCCAGCACCAGGTGGATTCCCGAGGCGCGAGCCAGCTGGGTGATGCGAACAATCGAATCTTCGACGTCGCGTGGGGCGACCATCATGAGGTCGGCGAGCTCGTCAACGACGATCAGCAGGTACGGGTAGGGGCGCAGCACGCGCTGGCTGCCGGGCGGCGGCACCAGTTTGCCCGAGATGACGTCACGGTTGAAGTCATCCACGTGACGGTAGCCGAAGGCGTGCAGGTCGTCGTATCGCAAATCCATTTCTTTGACGACCCATTGCAACGCTTCGGCGGCTTTCTTGGGGTTTGTGATGATGGGTGTGATGAGGTGCGGAACGCCCTGATACGCCGACAGTTCGACGCGCTTCGGGTCTATGAGAACCATACGGACCTCGGATGGGGTTGCACGCATCAGCAGCGACGTGATCATCGAGTTCACGAACGACGACTTACCGGCACCGGTCGCACCGGCAACCAACAGGTGAGGCATCTTGGCGAGGTTGGCGACGACGAAGCCTCCCTCGACATCCTTGCCGACGCCCATGGTCATGGGATGCGTGGACTGCTTTGCCGTACTGGAACGGAGCACATCTCCGAGGGTGACGATATCGCGGTCGGTGTTGGGGATTTCGATTCCGATGGCGGACTTGCCGGGAATCGGTGTGAGGAAACTGACCTCGTTGGACGCCACGGCGTATTCGATGTTGCGGCTCAGCTGGGTGACGCGTTCGACCTTGACACCGGACGCCAGTTCGACCTCGTAGCGGGTGACCGACGGTCCGCGCATGAAGCCGGTGACCTTGGCGTCGACTCCGAACTGCTCGAGCACACTGGTGATCGCGGCGATGACCTTGTCGTTCACCGGGGACTTCGCCTTGGGCGGCGAACCAGCACCCAGCAGTGCGTCCTTGGGCAACGAATAAGGGCGGCCGGGGCGCGCCGCGGGGGCGTTCGCGGTGGCGGGCAACGCATCAACGACGGGGGCAGCGACGGGCACGGCGACGGCTGCAGCAATGATGGGTTCCACCACTGCGGTCGTCATGTCGGCGGCCACGGGTGTCACGGCTGCATTCGCCTCGTCGTGTGCACGGAACATGTCCTGCAGGATGTCGGTCGCGCTGGGTTCGGATTCGACGGCGGAGTCGAACGCCACATCCTTCTTTGGTCGTTTCCACCAGGGACCACGAATTTCTGCACCCAGGTCGCTGTGTGACGTGATTCCGGCCAGAGGCCCGGTCATCGTCGGGGCGGCGGAAGCGGCGTGGCGCTGAGGGAACAGGAACCCCCACAGTTCGATCACGCGGTTCGTAACCTGCGTCGGCGATGTCTTGGTGAGAATCAGGAACGAGAACAGACCGAGCGCAACAAAAAGCGGGACAGTAACCCAGGCGGTCACGAGGTTCGTCAGACCGTCTGCGGCCAACCAGCCGATGACCCCGCCGACGCGCGAGATCATCATGTCGGCATCCGAGGGCTGTGGCTTGCCGCCGGCGATGTGTGCAATGGCGGTGGCGGCGAGCACGAACACGCTCAAACCGATCGCAATTCGACGGTTATCGGCTTCGTTCAACGGGTGACGGAACAGCCAGGTGGCGAATCCGATAAAGATGACGGGGAAAACGAAACCGATGCTGCCCACGAACAAACCCAGAGTGTACGTGTCGAGGAATTTGGCCCATTCGGCTAACGGAATGAACCACTTCGTGACCGCACCCGTGACACCAAGGATCACGAGCAGGAAGGGGAATCCATCACGACGGTCTTCCTTGGCGACGGGCGTCGAGATGAACAGACGGAACACCGAACCGGTCGCGTGCGCGAGGGCAAGCCAGACTACGACGAGCGGGTTGGGGCCTTCGGGTCGAACCGCAGGGCGCCCAATTGGGCGCGTCGAATTTGCTGAACTTGATTTACCCGACTGCGGGCGCGGTGAACGTGCCATGACATCACGCTACCCGCGTGGGTGCGGGTATCGCCGATACGACACAGGCGGACTATGCCTCGATGACGACGGGAACAATCATGGGTCGGCGACGTTTCTTGGTCGACACCCAACGGCCCACCGTGCGGCGGATGACCTGCTGGAACTGACCTGCGTCACGCGTTCCCGCATTGGATGCTTCCTGCAGTGCCGACACGATTTGCGGGATGACTTCGTCAAAGACTGCGTCATCTTCTGCGAAACCGCGGGCCTGAATTTCGGGCCCTACGATGACGGCACCGGTGTTCGCGTCAATTGCAACGAAGATCGAGATGAATCCTTCTTCTGCGAGGATTCGGCGGTCCTTCAGATCGGCATCGGTGATTTCGCCGACACTGGATCCGTCAACATAGACAAAACCGAGGTCCAGTTGACCGGCCAACCACATGTCGCCGTGACGCATGTCGATAACGGTGCCGTTCTCACAGATGATGGTGTTCTCTGCGGGAACGCCAGTTTTGATGGCCAGCGCCGCGTTGGCGTGCAGGTGGCGTGGTTCACCGTGGATGGGGATCACATTTTGGGGTTTGACGATGTTGTAGCAGTACAACAGTTCGCCGGCCGCTGCGTGACCCGAGACGTGGACTTTGGCGTTGCCCTTGTGAATCACGTCGGCACCCAACGAAATAAGCCCGTTAATTACCCGGAATACCGCGTTCTCGTTTCCGGGAATCAGCGACGAGGCGAGGATTACGGTGTCACCGTGGCCGATCGAGATTTGGTGTTCCTGGTTTGCCATGCGCGACAGCACGGCCATGGGTTCGCCCTGCGAACCGGTCGACATGAAGACAACGCGGTGCGCGGGAAGTTCCATCGCGTCTTTGAGGTCAACGATGGTGCCGTCGGGAACGTTGAGGTATTCGAGCTCGCTGGCGATGCCCATGTTGCGCACCATCGAACGGCCGACGAAGGCGACGTGCCGCCCGTTGGCGACAGCGGCGTCGACGATCTGCTGCACGCGGTGGACGTGGCTGGCAAAGCTGGCCACGACGACACGGCCAGTGGCACGGTGCATTACCTGTTCAATGACAGGCCCAATCTCGGCTTCGGGTGTGGTGAATCCGGGAACGTCGGCGTTGGTCGAGTCGGTCATGAACACATCCACGCCCTCTTCGCCCAGTCGGGCAAAGGCGCGCAGATCGGTCAGGCGTCCATCTAACGGCAGCTGGTCCATCTTGAAGTCACCGGTAGCGAGCACTAGGCCCGCAGGGGTGCGAATGGCGACGGCGAGTGCGTCAGGAATCGAGTGGTTGACCGCCACGAATTCCAGGTCAAAGTCACCGAATCGGATGCGTTCGCCGTCGTCGACGACACGCAATACCGGCGAGATGCGGTGTTCTTTGGTCTTTGCCGCAACAAATGCCAGCGTGAGTTTCGAACCGATCAACGGGATATCGTTGCGCAGACGAAGCAGGTAGGGCACAGCGCCGATGTGGTCTTCGTGACCGTGGGTCAGCACGATTCCGACAATGTCGTCGAGGCGGTCACGAATGGGTTCGAAGTCGGGAAGGATCAGGTCGACACCGGGCTGAGTTTCTTCGGGGAATAACACGCCACAGTCCACGATGAGCAACTTGCCGTCGTATTCATAGACGGTCATGTTGCGACCGATTTCGCCCAAACCTCCGAGCGGGATGATGCGCAGTGTGCCGTTTTCCAAACGGCCTGGCGCACTAATAAATCGAGGCATGAGCCTCCAATCGTCTAGCGGGTTGTGCCGGCAATCTTGGGCAATGCGCCACCCGCGGCGGCGTTGCGGTCCGGACGGAATTCAGAGAAGTCAACCCCGGCAACCCCGTGAACCAACGCAACAGAGTCCTCGATGAGGGCGGCTTCGTGGTCTTCGGGGCCGACTAGCGGCAGACGTACACGGGGCGAGCCGATTCGGCCCAGTCCGTGCAGGATGTACTTGGTGGCGACGGTGCCCGGTACGTGGGTCATGGTCGCGCGTACGAGGGGTTCCAGCAGTTTGTGCTGTTCGGTGGCGGCGTGCAGGTCGCCGCGGTTGACGGCGTCAACCATGATTCGGTACGGAGTGGGTGCAATATTTGCGGTCACACCGATGAGTCCGGAGCCGCCGATGGACAACAGGGGAAGCACGTTCGAGTCATCGCCGGCGAAGTACAGCAGGTCGGTCTGGTTCATGACTCGTGATGCCTCGGCGAGGTCACCCTTTGCATCCTTGACCGCCACGATGTTGGGGTGCTTCGAGGCGCGCAGGATGGTTTCGTACTTGATTTCAATTCCTGCTCGACCGGGGATGTCGTACATGATCACGGGCAGGTCGGTGGCGTCGGCGATCATGCGGAAGTGGGTCAGCACACCCGCCTGGGTGGGCTTGTTGTAGTACGGGGTGACGATCATGACACCGTCAGCACCCGCCTTTTCGCTCTTCTTGTACAGCTCAATCGCGTGTGCGGTTTCGTTGGATCCACCGCCGGTGATAATTTTGGCGCGGCCCGCCGAGACTTCCTTGCCCACCTCGACCAAACGAATTTTTTCGGGGTCGGTCAGGGTCGAGGTCTCGCCGGTGGTTCCGGTGACGACAATTCCGTCGGCACCGTGGGTGATGACGTCATCCATCAGTTTCTCGACTGCGGGCCAGTCCACTTCTCCGTCGGCCTGGAAGGGCGTGACGAGGGCGAGGTCGACG
>CAZRHP010000018.1:7160-22130 GCA_964599975.1 uncultured Gulosibacter sp. | reverse complement strand
TCGTTTCGGTGGCCACACTCGTGACCACGGCAAGGCGCCCGTACGCCGCGCATGCTACGCCGCCGACCGCACCGGCCACATGATTCTGCAGACCCTGTTCCAGAACTGCGTCAAGCTGGGCGTGGAATTCCACAACGAGTTCTACGTGCTCGACCTGTTGCTGACCGAGGAAAAGGGTGTCACCCACACCAGCGGTGTCGTTGCCTACGAACTGGCTACCGGCGACATTCACGTCTTCCACGCCAAGTCTGTCGTGTTCGCCACCGGTGGTTTCGGCAAGATGTTCAAGACCACCTCGAACGCTCACACCCTCACCGGTGACGGTGTTGGCATCGTGTGGCGCAAGGGCCTCCCCCTGGAGGACATGGAGTTCTTCCAGTTCCACCCGACCGGTCTCGCGGGACTCGGAATTCTGCTGACCGAGGGTGCACGAGGCGAAGGCGCAATCCTGCGTAACGCCAGCGGCGAACGTTTCATGGAGCGTTACGCCCCCACGATCAAGGACCTCGCACCTCGCGACATCATCTCGCGCTGCATGGTGCAGGAAGTTGCTGAGGGTCGCGGCGCTGGCCCCGAAAAGGACTACGTGCTGCTGGACTGCACCCACCTGGGTGCCGAGGTGCTCGAGACCAAGCTGCCCGACATCACCGAGTTCGCTCGCACCTACTTGGGTGTGGACCCCGTTCACGAGCCCGTTCCCGTGATGCCGACCGCTCACTATGCCATGGGCGGCATCCCCACGAACACTGACGCCGAGGTCCTCAAGGACAACACCACGGTTATCCCCGGTCTGTACGCAGCCGGCGAATGTGCCTGTGTCTCGGTTCACGGATCGAACCGCCTGGGCACCAACTCGCTGCTCGACATCAACGTGTTTGGAAAGCGCGCCGGCCGCAACGCCGCCGCGTACGCCAACAAGGCGAAGCACGTTGCCATGCCCAAGGCCCCCGAATCCGAGGTTCTCGCCCTGGTCGAGAAACTTCGCGCGTCGGACGGCTCGGAAAGCGTCGCCACACTGCGCAAGGAACTGCAGGTCGAGATGGACCGCAATGCACAGGTGTTCCGCACCGAGGACTCGCTGAAGCACGCCGAGGGAGTCATCAAGGATCTGCGTAAGCGTTACCTGAACATCGGTATCCACGACCGCGGTCAGCGTTTCAACACCGACCTGCTCGAAGCAATCGAATTGGGCTTCCTGCTGGACCTCGCCGAGGTTGTCGTCGTGTCGGCTCGTAACCGCAAGGAAAGCCGTGGCGGTCACATGCGCGACGACTTCCCCGACCGTAACGACAAGAAGTACATGGTCCACACCATGGCGTACCGCGAGGCAAAGAAAATCCGTCTGGATTGGAAGCCCGTCGTCATCACCAATTACCAGCCGATGGAGAGGAAGTACTAATGGCCGAGATCGCCGAAGTTCAGTCGTTCACTGTCACGTTCATCATCCGTCGTTTCAACCCCGAGACGGACACCGAGCCGTATTGGCAGGACTTTGACGTCGAAATGTATGCCACCGACCGCGTGCTCGATGGCTTGCACAAGATCAAGTGGGATGTCGACGGCACTCTGTCGTTCCGTCGCTCGTGTGCACACGGCATTTGTGGTTCGGATGCGATGCGCATCAACGGCCGCAACCGCCTGGCCTGCAAGACCCTGATCAAGGACCTCGACATTTCGAAGCCCGTCTATGTGGAGGCCATCAAGGGTTTGCCGCTGGAGAAGGACTTGATTGTCGACATGGAGCCTTTCTTCAAGGCCTACCGCGAGGTGAACCCGTTCATGGTCACCAGCTCGAAGCCCGAGAAGGAGCACATCCAGTCGCCAGAACAGCGCGCACGTTTCGATGACACCACCAAGTGCATCCTCTGCGCTGCGTGCACCACGTCGTGCCCCGTGTTCTGGACGGACGGCCAGTACTTCGGCCCGGCCGCGATCGTGAACGCTCACCGTTTCATCTTTGACTCGCGCGACGAGGATGCCCAGGTCCGCCTCGACATCCTCAACTCGAAAGAGGGCGTGTGGCGTTGCCGCACCACCTTCAACTGCTCCGAGGCGTGCCCCCGTGGCATCGAGGTCACCAAGGCCATCGCCGAGGTCAAGCAGGCAGTTCTGCGCGGCGTTCGCTAGTTCGTCGTTATCGAGGGGTCCACACTGCGGTGTGGGCCCCTTCGTTTATCACGAAATCGTTATCCGAATTTGTCCGTTTGAGTTGTAAACAAACAAAATCGGGTGTAAACAAGAGTAAGTAAAGATTTACCAAGGATGGTCAATGTACGCACCGGAGCGACACCGCGCGATTCTCGACACTGCGAGAACCGCCGGGCGAGTAGAGGTCAAGAACCTTGCTCGTCAGCTCGATGTGACCCCTGAAACGATTCGTCGGGATCTGACCCTGCTGGAACGCCGCGGACTTTTGCTGCGCGCACACGGCGGCGCGATTCCTGTACAGCGCGGATCAATCGAAGCTCCCGTCGCCGAACGTAACGCCGTCAACGTCGAAGCCAAGGAAGCCATCGCCCGTGCGGCGCTGGGCGAATTGCCCGAGGGTGGGTCCATCCTGCTCGACGCTGGAACGTCGACCATTCGCCTGGCCGAAATGCTGCCGGCGAACCTCGGACTCACCGTCGTCACCAACTCGATGCCCATCGCGGCGACCCTCGCGGGACGCGACGGCATCGACCTGCACGTTCTGGGCGGCCACGTCCGCACCGCAACCCTGGCCGCTGTCGGACCGTGGACCTGGGATTCGCTCGAGAGCCTCGCCGTCGATGTCGCCTTCATCGGCGCGAACGGCATCACCACCGAACGCGGCATCACCACCCCCGACGTGGACGAAGCCCGCGTGAAGTCGGCCTTCGTCGCCGCAGCGCGTCGCACCGTCGTGCTGGCCGACCACTCCAAGTTTGGCCGCGAGGACTTCTCGGTCGTCGCCCCGCTGTCGGCCATCGACGCGATCATCACCGACCAACAGGTCGACGGTGAATTCCGCGACGAGATCGCCGGCCTCGGAATTGATGTGGTGGTGGCCTCGTGATCGTGACCGTAACCCCCAACCCCGCCATCGACGTGACTCTGACTGTCGATGTGCTCGAAATTGGTGAAGTCAACCGCACCACGTCCAAGCACCGCGACCCCGCGGGCAAGGGCATCAATGTGTCCCGCGCCTTGTCCAAGAACGGTCACGCCACCGTCGCCGTGTTCCCCGCCGATCCGATCAACGGTTCGTGGATTGTTCGCGCCCTGGGCGAGGCCAACGTCGAATCCTCGACCACCCCGATCATTGGCGAAGTCCGCAACAACATCACCATCGTGGATGGCAACGGCGAGACCACAAAGATTAACGAACCCGGCCCCGTCGTCACCCCGGTCGAGGTCACCGCGTTGATCGACAAGCTCGAGCGCAAACTCGCCGCGAAGCCCGCCTGGCTCGTTGCCGCGGGCAGCCTGCCCATCGGGCTCGATGCAGAATTCTTTGTCGACCTGGGCGCCCGTGCCCGCGAAGCCGGCGTGCGATTTGCCGTCGACACCTCGGGAGCAGCCTTGGCGCGTGTCGTCGAAGCAGGAAAAGTGGACCTGATCAAGCCCAACCTTGAGGAACTGTCCGAATTGGTCGGCCGCGATCTGACCACCGTAGGGGACGTCGTTGCCGCAGCACGCGGCGCATTGCCCCACAGCGAAGTGCTGGTGAGCCTCGGTGAAAATGGTGCTTTGCTCATCACGCCCGACGCCGTTCTGTGGGCCGGACACCCTCCCGTGGTCGCCGACAGCACCGTGGGCGCCGGAGATTCCGCACTCGCCGGATACCTCAGCGCATCCAGCGACCGTTCGGGTTCAAACGACCACCACGCCGCCCTCTCCACTGCTGTAGCGTGGGGCACCGCGGCTGTTACGCTACCCGCAACAACAGTTCCCGGCCCCACCGACATCGACGTCGCACGTGTGGTTACAGTTTCCGAACCAGACCACACAACCGAGATAAAGGAGCTCCGAGTATGAGCCTTCCCGTAACAACTCCCGAAATGGTGATCATCGGCGCCGAGGCAACGACCAAGGACGAGATCATCCGCACCCTCGCCGAGCGTCTCGTCGCCGCAGGCCGCGTCACCGACATCGACACCTACATCGCCGCAGTCCACAAGCGCGAAGAATCGATGGCCACCGGCATCCAGGGCGGAATTGGAATCCCCCATGCTCGCAGCGCCGCCGTCACCGCACCCTCGGTCGCCGTCGCCGTCAGCCACGACGGTGTCCCCTTTGGCGCACCCGATGGCCCCGCCCACCTGATCTTCCTCATCGCTGCACCCGACGGAGCCGACGACAGCCACCTGCAGATTCTGGCCGCCATCGCCCGTCGAGTAATGCGTGACGAATTCCGCGACGCACTCCGCACCGCGACCGACCCGGCATTCATCGCCGACACCATGACGAAAGAGGTCCAGCAGTGAAAATTGTTGCCGTAACTTCCTGCATCACAGGAATTGCCCACACCTACATGGCCGCCGAAGCTCTCGAGCAGGCAGGCAAGAAGTTGGGCCACGAAGTAATTGTCGAAACGCAGGGTTCCGCAGGATCCAACCCGCTGAAGCAGGCCGTCATTGACGCCGCTGACGCCGTGATCTTTGCTGTGGACCTCGAGGTCAAGGACCGCGACCGTTTCGCCGGAAAGCCTTACCTGCAGGTCGGTGTTGCCAAAGCCATTAATGGCTCGGTCGCACTGATCGAACAGGTATTGGCAGCAGCTGCTGATGGCACTGCCGCCACTGTCGCCGGAAAGGTCCCTGCTGCAGAGCCGGAAGCCCCCAAGAAGGCCGACAGCAACGAACCCAAGAAGGCAGGCTTCTTTGGAAGCCTGTTCGGCAAGGGCAAGTAACCCACAAGCTTGGGGCCGCACCCGCAGCCTTAAGAAAACCAACAACTAGCAATGGAGCTATAGGAGGCCCTAATGACTAGCACTTCCACCGCAGGACGCGTCCGCCAGTGGTTGATGACCGGTGTATCGTACATGATCCCGTTCGTCGCAGCCGGCGGTATTCTGATCGCACTCGGCTTCCTCCTCGGAGGCCTTTACACCCTCGGCGCCACTGGCGACTTCTCGCAGGGTATCCACGCTTATGACCCAGTAGTCATGGGCACCGCTGACGCTGATGGCAACCTCGTCATCAACCCCCTCAACCTCGGTAGCTGGGCGTTCCTGATCTTCTGGCTGGGTAAGGCTGCATTCGCATTCTTCGTACCCGTGCTCGCAGGTTACATCGCTTACGCAATCGCAGACCGCCCCGGTATCGCTCCCGGTTTCGTCGCTGGTGCACTCGCAACCGGCATCGACGGCAACCCCCTCGGCACCGGCACCGGCTTCCTCGGCGCAATCCTCGGCGGTTTCGTCGCAGGTTTCGTTGCACTGTGGATCAGCCGCTGGAAGGTCGCAAACTGGGTTCGCCCCATCATGCCCGTCGTGGTTATCCCCCTCCTCGCATCGATCGTTGCTGGTATCGCAATGGTCTTCGTGTTCAAGGGACCCATCGGTGGTCTGATGTCGGCTCTGACCGGTTGGTTGGGCTCCATCCCCGTTGAGCAGATGGTCCTCCTCGGCATCATCCTCGGCCTCATGATGGCATTCGACATGGGTGGCCCCGTCAACAAGGTTGCTTACACCTTCGCAACCACTGGTCTGGGTACCGCAATGGCTGCTGCAACGATCGACCCCAACGCCAACGAATTCGTTGTCATGGCAATCGTTATGGCTGCAGGTATGACTCCTCCCCTCGGTCTCGCTCTCGCAACCGTTCTCGCAAAGAAGAAGTTCACCGAGACCGAGCGCGAAAACGGCAAGGCTGCATGGCTCATGGGTGCATCGTTCATCTCGGAGGGTGCAATCCCCTTCGCAGCTGCTGACCCCATCCGCGTCATCCCCGCAATCATGGCCGGTTCGGCTGTTACCGGTGCACTCGTTGCAGTGTTCCAGGTGCACCTGACCGCACCTCACGGTGGTATCTTCGTGTTCCCCCTGCTGGGCGCCGCAGTTCTGCCTTACCTGGTTGCAATCCTCGTCGGTACCGCTGTTACCGCCGGTGTTGTTATCGTCTCCAAGAAGAACGCTGAGTAATCAGTCACTTCGAGTGAGTAACTCGGAAGGGGCTCAGGGTAACCTGGGCCCCTTTCCTTATGCCCGGTTTCGGTGCGGCCGCGCCTAATAGAATGTGGGAATGGTCAGAATCGCGTCGGTCAATGTGAATGGTATTCGTGCCGCCTACCGCAAGGGAATGGGCGAATGGCTGGACGCCCGCGGGATCGACATCATGGGACTGCAGGAAGTCCGCGCGACGCGTGCCGATGTCGATGCGTTGATTGACTCGAACTGGCACGTGGTGAACGACGAGGCGACGGCAAAGGGCCGTGCTGGTGTCGCAATCGTGTCCCGGACCAAACCCTTGGCCGTGCGCACACAGTTCGGCGCCGACGATTTTGACAGCGCGGGCCGCTGGCTGGAAGCGGATTTCGACATCAATGGCACCCTGGTGACCTTCGTCTCGGTCTATGTTCACGCCGGCGCTGTGGATACCCCGAAGCAGGTCGAGAAGTACAAGTTCCTCGACGCGATGGAATCGAGGCTCGCCGAGCTGGGCGCGGATGGAAAGTATGCCCTTATCGTCGGTGACCTGAACGTCGGACACCGCACCCTGGACATCAAGAATTGGAAGGGCAACCTGAAGAACTCCGGTTTCTTGCCCGAAGAGCGCGTGTACTTTGACCGCATCCTCGGCGCCGAGGGCGACGACGACTACAACAACGGCGCGGGCCTCGGCTGGATCGATGTGGGCCGCCGGTTCGCCGGCGAAGTTCCCGGGCCGTACACCTGGTGGAGCCAGCGCGGTCAGGCGTTCGACACCGATACCGGTTGGCGCATCGACTATCACCTCGCGACCGCGCCGATGGCAGCGACCGCACAGAATTACACCGTTGACCGCGCCGACTCGTATGACACCCGGTGGAGCGATCACTCCCCCGTCGTCGTCGACTATTCACTGTAAGGAACACCATGACCGGTCCCCGTCTTTTCTCTGGAATGCAGCCCAGCGCCGATTCCCTGCACCTCGGTAACTATGCCGGCGCTTTGATGCAGTGGCGTGACATGCAGTCCAGCCACGACGCCGTGTTCTGTGTCGTCGACCTGCACGCGATTACCGTGCCGCAGGACCCGAAGCTGTTGCGCGAGAACACGCGCCGCACCGCCGCCCAGTACATTGCTGCGGGAATTGACCCCGAACACTCGACGCTGTTTGTGCAGTCTCACGTGTCAGCTCACGCCCAACTGGCGTGGGTGCTGAACACCCTGACGGGGTTCGGCGAGGCCAGCCGCATGACCCAGTTCAAGGACAAGTCGGCCAAGCAGGGCAGCGATGCGGCAAGCGTGGGGCTGTTCACCTATCCGATCCTGCAGGCCGCCGACATTCTGCTGTACGACGCCGTGACGGTGCCCGTGGGCGAGGACCAGCGCCAGCACATCGAACTCACTCGCGACCTTGCGAACCGTTTCAACAGCCGCTTCGGCCAAACCCTGACCGTGCCCGAGGCGCGAATCCTGAAGGAAACGGCGAAGATCTTTGACCTGCAGAACCCGGGGTCCAAGATGTCGAAGTCCGGCGAATCGCCCCAGGGCATCATCTGGTTGCTGGACGAACCGACGGTGACGGCGAAAAAGATTAAGTCGGCGGTGACCGACACCGAGCGTGAAATTCGTTTCGATACCACCACCAAGGCGGGCGTGTCCAACCTGTTGGGAATTCTGTCGATCCTGGGCGGCTCGAGCATCGAAGCCCTCGAGGCCGAATTCGCGGGCAAGGGCTATGGCGACCTGAAGGGCGCAGTGGCGGATGCCGTGGTGGCCGAGTTTGAGCCGATCCGTGCGCGGAGCCTCGAATTGCTGGCCGACCCCGCCGAACTGGACCGACTGTTGGCCATCAACGCCGAACGCGCTGACGAGATCGCCCAGGCCACCCTGGCCCGTGTGTACGACGCCGTGGGCTTCCTGCCGGCAGGCGCCCGCTAGTAACCGAGCAGTGGTGCGGTCGGTCTGTCGCGGGCCGAGCCCGAACTAGTCGATCCACCCCAGGCTGCGGTCCAGCGCCTTGCGCCAGTGACGCAGCAGCTCGTGTCGCGCGGTTTCCGTCATGGACGAGCTGAACCGTTCGGGTTCGCCCACGGACAGTGCACGAAGTTCTTCGATCGAGGTCCAGATGCCGGCACCCAACCCCGCCGCATAGGCGGCGCCCAGCGCGGTCGATTCGCCGCGGTTCGCACACACGATGTCGCGGTCCACAATGTCGGCCTGGAACTGCATGAGGTCGCGGTTGACGGTCATTCCCCCGTCCACCTTCAGGACCTGAACCCGTGAGCCTGTGTCGGCCTCGGCGGCGGCGATGATGTCTGCGGTCTGGAACGCGACCGATTCCAACGCCGCCCGAATGATGTGGTGCTTCGTGACGAAGCGGGTGAGGCCGGCGATCACACCGCGAGCGTCGGCACGCCAGTGCGGGGCAAACAGGCCGCTAAACGCGGGAACTATGTACACGCCGCCGTTGTCCGCAACCTCGCGGGCCAAGCGTTCACCCTCGTCGTTTGTCGAAAATAATCCGAGGCCGTCGCGCAGCCATTGGAACAGGGAGCCCGTGACGGCGACCGAACCCTCGAGTGCGTAGTGAACGGGCTGATTCCCCCACCGATACCCGACCGTGGAAATCAGGCCGTGAGATGACCGCACCAGTTCGGTGCCCGTCGACACGATCAAAAAGTTGCCGGTGCCATAGGTGGTCTTGCATTCGCCGGGTTCCAACGCCAACTGACCGAACGTCGCCGCTTGCTGGTCCCCCAGAACCGCCGCGATGGGGGTGCCCGCACACGGCAGCCCCTCGGCGACCTGCCCAAAATCGTCGATCGACGACACGATTCGCGGCAACACGGACGCGGGCACACGAAACAACGCACACAGTTCTTCGCACCACGACAGGGTGCGAATGTCCATCAGCAGGGTCCGCGATGCGTTGGTGACATCGGTGAGGTGCAGCCCACCGTTGATTCCGCCCGTCAGGTTCCACACCAACCACGAATCGATGGTGCCGGCACAGAGGTCGCCCCGTTCGGCGGCGGCCCGCGCCTCGGGGAATTCATCCAACAACCACGCGATTTTGGTGGCCGAGAAATAGGTGGCCAGCGGCAGGCCGGTCAGTTCGCGGGCGGCGGCAGAGCCGAACGAGGATTCCAGAACGTCGATGGTGTCCTGCGTGCGCGTGTCTTGCCACACGATTGCGTTGCCCATGGTGTCGCCCGTGACGCGGTTCCACAGCACGACGGTCTCGCGCTGGTTCGTGATGCCGATGGCGGTGGCGGCAGCGAACGAATCGTGCGCCGTCAGTGCGGATTCCACCTCGGTGAGGACGGTCAGGGTATTCGCCCAGATTTCGGCCGGATTGTGTTCAACCCAGCCCGGCTGGGGGAAAATTTGTTCGTGCGCCACCTGGTACTGCGCCCGCAGAGCGCCCGAGGAATCGTATGCGATTGCCCGGGTCGAGGTGGTCCCCTGGTCAACGGCGATGACGATCTGCGGCATAGGTTCACCCTACAGATGAGAATCCGCCCAGAACAGAGGACGAGCCTCGAAATCGGGCACAAACTGGGGGTAGAATGACAACTGAGCACGTGCTCCGGGGTCAGTGAAAATCTGAGCCGGCGGTTACAGTCCGCGACCCGCACGCCGAAAGGCAGGCGGTTGAGCTGGTGAAATTCCAGCACCGACGGTTAAAGTCCGGATGGGAGGAAGCACGAACGCGACGGCAGTGATGCCCCGCGTGGCGACCCTTGTCGCATCCCCGGAACCTGCTCGGACAGGAGACCGGATGAACCTCAGCTATGACGACGCGATGCGTCGAGCCTTGGCGCTGGCTGCACAGGGGCCCCGAATCGGCGGCAACCCGCAGGTCGGTTGTGTGTTGGTGGACGACGATGGCATGATCCTGGCCCAGGGATGGCACAAGGGCGCGGGCACCCCGCACGCCGAGGCCGACGCTCTGTCACAGATTTCGGATGCCCGAGGCCTGACCGCGGTCGTCACACTGGAACCCTGCAACCACACCGGTCGTACCGGCCCGTGCGCCCAGGCGCTCATCGCAGCGGGAGTCACGCGGGTCGTGTACGCGGTGGCCGACCCCAGCGGCGATGCGTCGGGAGGGGCAGCAACTCTGCGCGAGGCCGGCATCGAGGTCATCTCGGGAGTTCTCGAGGCCGAAGCCACCGAATTCCAACACCGCTGGTTGACCAGCGCCCGTTTGGGCCGCCCCTATGTGACCGCCAAATGGGCGTCGTCATTGGACGGACGTGCCGCAGCGACCGACGGCACCAGCCAGTGGATTACGGGCGCCGCCACACGCGAATACATTCACCGTCTACGTGCCGACAACGACCTGATCGCGGTCGGAACGGGCACCGTGCTGGCCGACAACCCCTCGCTGACTGCACGGGACGCCGAGGGACAGCTGTTGCTGAACCAGCCCCTCCCCGTGGTTTTCGGGTCCACCCCGATTCCCACGGACGCCGCACTGCACGCGCACCCGCGCGGCGTGATCACCGAGACCGGTGACTTGGCCGATGCGCTCGGGCGGCTTTTCCAGGCGGGCCACCGCAGCCTGTTCATCGAGGGCGGACCCACGCTCATGGCGGCGTTCATCCGCGCGGGCCTCGTCGACGAATACGTCATCTGTTTGGCCCCGATGCTGATCGGCGGTGACAAAACCGCCGTCGGTGACATCGGTGTGGACACATTGGCGGAAGCCCGTGGCCTGCGACTGGTCAGTACGGAAATTATCGGGGCCGACATTGTGATTACGGCACGGGAGGAACACTAATGTTTACGGGAATTATCAGCGAAAAGGGAACCATCACCTCGGTGGAACCCGTCGGGGACTCGGTTGTCGTGACCGTGCTGGCCCCCGTGGCCGTTTCCGGCGCGCATCACGGCGAATCCATTGCTGTCAGCGGTGTCTGCTTGACCGTCACCGGCCAGACCGAGGACACATTCACCGCCGATGTCATGGGACAGACCCTCGCCATGACGAACCCCCAGCAGTGGCAGCCCGGCCGCAGCGTCAACATCGAATCGGCCATGGCCGTGGGCGACAAACTGGGCGGCCACATCGTGCAGGGTCACGTCGATGACACCGCTCGGGTACTGTCGGTGACCGACAACGAGCCGTGGCGCGTACTGCGGTTTTCGCTGACCGAATCCACCGCGCCTCTGGTCGTGGACAAGGGTTCAATCGCCATCGACGGCGTGTCACTGACAGTGTCGGCCGCGGGCCGCGACTGGTGCGAGGTGTCGTTGATTCCCGAAACCCTCGTCGCCACAACTCTCGGCGGGCTTGCCGTGGGTGACACGGTGAACGTCGAAACCGACATCCTCGCACGCCATGTGGCGCGCCTCAATTCTTTTGCGACAGGAGCCCAGGCATGAGCCTCGCAACCATCGACACCGCTTTGGCCGAACTGCGGGCCGGCAAGCCGATCATCGTGGTCGACAACGAGGACCGCGAAAACGAGGGCGACATTGTCATGTCGGCCCAGCACGCCACCGTCGAATGGATCGCGTGGACGATTCGCCATACCAGCGGTTACCTGTGTGCACCGATGACCGCCGACCGCGCCGCCGTGCTCAACCTGCCGTTTATGGTGCAGGACAACAAGGACGTGCGCCGCACCGCCTACACCGTGTCGGTCGACGCGGCCCAGGGCGTCACCACCGGCATTTCGGCGGCTGACCGCGCGCGCACCCTGCACGTTCTGGCGAACCCCACGTCGACACCGTTCGACCTGATCCGCCCCGGCCACATCATTCCGCTGCGGGCCGTCGCGGGTGGAGTTCGTCAGCGCCCCGGCCACACCGAGGCCACCGTCGAGCTCTTGCAGCTGGCCGGGCTCGAACCGGTCGGCGTGATTGGCGAGATCACGAACGACGACGGCACCATGATGCGACTTCCCCAGTTGATCGATTTCGCAGCAGAACATGATGTTGTCGTGATTTCCATCGAGGACCTCGTGGAATACCTCGGTGACGCGCCTCTGAACACCCCTGCAGAATCCGAGCGGTACCAGTTCGAGGTCGAAACCACCGTGCCCACCGAACACGGGACCTTCCGCATGCGGGCGTACAGTGACCGCACGACCGGAGTCGACCACATTGCGATTGTCTCGGGCGAACCCACCGACGGCACCCTGCTGCGACTGCACTCCGAGTGCCTGACCGGCGCAGCGTTTGGTTCGCTCAAATGCGAGTGCGGTCCGCACTTGGGCGCAGCACTCGAGCGTATCGACCGCGAGGGTGGCATTGTCATTTACCTGCGCGGCCACGAGGGCCGAGCAATCGGACTGACCAACAAACTGCGCGCCTATAAATTGCAGGAAGCCGGAATGGACACCTACGACGCGAATATCGCGCTGGGTTTGCCCGCCGACGCCCGTGAATATGGGGTTGCCGCCAAGATCCTGGGCGACCTCGGGGTCGAATCAGTGCGATTGTTGTCGAACAACCCCGACAAGCAGCGCCAGCTGGTGAACCTCGGCATCGAGGTCACGGAACTGGTCCCCCTGGTCGTGGGTGTCGGCGATGTGAATGCCGGGTACCTGGCCGCCAAACGCGACCGCATGGGTCACGAAATTCCCCTCGATATCGAAACAAGCTTCACCGCCTAGGCGGAACCGAAAGGACATCACAATGGCTGGACACGGATCACCGGACATCACCGTCTACGCGACGGGACTGAACGTCGTCGTTATCGCGGGTTCATGGCACGACCTGATTACCGACGGGCTCATCGCGGGCGCCCAGCGCGTGCTGACCGCCGCGGGCGCCACACACTCGCTGGTTCGCGTGCCCGGCGCGTTCGAACTGCCCCTCGCCGCGAGCGCCGTGCTGGAGTCGGGCGCCGACGCAGTGGTCACTCTGGGTGTGATTATTCGGGGTGGAACCCCCCACTTTGATTTCGTCGCCAATGCGGCCACCGACGGGTTGACCCGGGTGGCGTTGGATTACGGCAAGCCCGTCGGCTTTGGTGTTCTGACGTTGGACGACGAACAGCAGGGCATCGACCGCGCTGGCCTTCCCGGTTCGCACGAGGACAAGGGCGCCGAGGCCGCCACCGCCGCCATCGCCATGGCCGTGCTGCTGCGCGGGCTGGCCGACGCCGAGGCCGGGAACTAACCGTGTCCAGCCCCCGCCACCGTGGCCCGTTCGGCCGTTCGAACGCGCGTTATGACGGCCCGAAGGCGAAGTTTTCGGACCTCATGCCGTACCTGCGCGAACACCGCGGCATTCTGTCGGTGGTGATTGTGCTCAGCGTGATCGGCGCGGGGGCATCGTTGGCACAGCCTCTGCTGGTCTCGCAGGTCATCAACGCGGTCCAAGCGGGAACCGAACTGGGCTGGCTGGTGCCGGCACTGATCGGGCTCGTCGTCGGCGGGGCACTGTTGACCAGTTTCCGCCACTACCTGTTGCAGCGCACCGGCGAAAGCGTGGTGCTGTCGGCGCGCCGCCACCTCGTGTCACGCCTGTTGAACCTTCCCATCAGCGAATTCGACGCCCGCCGCACCGGTGACCTCGTGTCCCGTGTCGGCGCGGACACGACCATGTTGCGTGCCGTTCTGACCCAGGGTCTCGTCGAGGCCGTCGGTGGTGTGGTCACGTTCGTGGGCGCGATTATTGCCATGCTCATCATCGACGCACTGCTGTTTGGACTGACCTTCTCAGTCGTCATCGTGTCGATCATCATCGTCATTGTTATGTCGAGGCGCATCCGCACCTATTCACGCATCGCCCAAGACCGCGTCGGAGCCCTCACCGCGTCGGTGGAACGCGCCATCAGCGCGGTGCGCACCGTGCGTGCGGCGAACGCCACCGAACGCGAAGCCGACGTAATCGATGCCGACGCCCGCGGAGCATGGCGCGCGGGGCTCGATGTTGCCCGCATCTCGGCACTCGTGGTGCCCATTTCGTCCATCGCCATGCAGGTGTCCTTCCTCGTGGTGCTCGGCGTTGGTGGCTTCCGAGTCGCCAGCGGCGCCATCGAGGTCGCCCAACTGGTGTCGTTCATCCTGTTCCTGTTCATGATGATCATGCCGCTGGGCCAGGCCATCGGCGCGTTCACCTCGGTGTCGCAAGCGTTGGGCGCCTTGGCGCGTATTCGGGAAATCATCGACCTGCCCGCCGAAAGCGATGGCGATTCCGCCGCACAGAACCTGGGAAACCGGGACGAGGCGCGCGCCAGCGACCTGGGGCCAGTGGCCGTCGAATTTGACGCTGTCCAGTTCGGTTACGACACCGAGAACCCGATCCTGCACGATGTCAGCGTGAGCGTTCCGACCGGTTCGCGCGTGGCATTGGTGGGCCCCAGTGGTTCCGGCAAGTCGACCATGCTTGCGCTAATCGAACGTTTCTATGACGTGACCGCGGGCACAATCCGCGTGGGCGGTACCGACATTCGCGAATTGGACCGCTCCGAACTGCGGTCGCACATCGGGTACGTCGAGCAGGACGCCCCCGTTTTGGCGGGCAGCATCCGCGACAACCTCGTGTTGGGTCGACCCGATGCCACCGACGAGGACTGCCTGCGGGTACTGGCCGACGTCAACCTCTCGGGCATCGTCGAACGGTCCGAGGACGGATTGGGCGCCGCGGTTGGCGAGGGCGGCGTGCTGCTCAGCGGTGGCGAACGTCAACGACTGGCTATCGCCCGGGCACTGCTGGCCGCTCCCCCCATCCTGCTGTTGGACGAATCCACGTCCAGCCTCGACGGCATGAACGAACAGCTGATGAAAGCCGCCATCGACAAGGTGGCCGAGAACCGGACGCTGATCGTTATCGCCCACAGGCTCGCGACCGTCATCGACAGTGACAGCATCGTCGTGCTGCAGTCGGGTCGCGTACTGGGC
>CAZRHP010000018.1:0-7150 GCA_964599975.1 uncultured Gulosibacter sp. | reverse complement strand
TCGACCTGTACCGCGAACTGGCCGAACACCAGCTGCTCGCAGCCCCGGCCGACTAGTCGGTGGTGGGCGCGGCCGTGGCGGGTGCGAGCGCCAATGTGCGCCCCGTAGCGTTCAATATTTTGAACACGGTACGAAGGCTGGGATTTGCTTCCCCCTGTTCAATTCGACTGATCACACCCTGCTGAATTCCCGTTGCCTCTGCCAGCTGGGTCTGGGTGAGCGATCGAGAGGTTCGCGCTTCTTTCAAGATTGAGCCGACTACGCGATGTTCGTTGTAATCAGCGACAAAGACCCGCGAAAGTTCTACGCCTATCTTGCGATATTCAGCCCACTCAGCCTCCTGCCATTGGCTGGCTTTCTCCTCGAGGACTTCCCCGACGGGAGTGAGCGAACGTGATTGCGTGGACATGTTTCAATTATGCATTTAAATATATATTTGGCAACCGTTCGCGTGGGAATCACAGTCGTCGCCCCACACTTGGACATCCCATTTAGCCACATCACCATAATCCTCGATTCGGCGGCGAGCGCGCAGAATTAATCCACAGCTACGAGAAGTCGGGGTCCGTGTCGGGGGTGTACTGGAAGGCGCTGGGGGCGTTGAAACCGTAGGCCAGCATGCCGCCGGATTCCTTCAGATAACAGGTGCCGCACAGCGATTCATAGGTGACGTCGACACCGTCGATAGCGACCTGGTCGCCGTCAAAGATGAACCGGTCGTTCGCCTTGCGGGCGTTGAACATGGCTTTGCGGCCACAACGGCAAATCGTTTTCAGCTCTTCGAGGTTGTGGGCGACCTCGAGCAGTCGGCGCGATCCGGGGAACGCGATGGTCTGGAAGTCGGTGCGAATACCGTAGGCCAGCACAGGGATGCCGTCGAGGATGGCGATGCGCAGCAGGTCGTCGACCTGGTTGGTGGTCAAGAATTGGGCTTCGTCGATCAGCAGGCAGGCGACGTCGGAACCGGATTCGCGCTGCACCTTTGCACGGTACGAATCGAACAAGGTGCGCACGTCGTCGGACGGGCCGATAACGAAATCGACGGGACGTTCCACGCCCAGGCGTGACACGATCGAGGCGTTGCCCCTGGTGTCGACGCGGGGCTTGGCGATCAGCACACGCTGGTGGCGTTCCTCGTAGTTATAGGCGGCCTGCAGCAGCGCCGTGCTCTTGCCCGAATTCATTGCACCGTAACGGAAATATAGCTTCGCCATGCCCGCAACTTTACCGAACTTCGGGCGTGTGGTCGGTGTTCCCGCACCCGCGAATTCCACCTGTTGTTCACCGGGGAAGCGTATTCTGGGCACATGACCACCACACCTTCCGCCGACCACGACCCCACCGATCTGACCGGCATCGATGATGCCGCTCTGGCCACGGTCAGTGACGACGTGTTGGCGGAATTGTTGGACGAGGACGCCCCCGACATCAACCCGGCGGATGCCGCGTGGCGCCACAACTATCCGTATTCCACCAAGATGACCCGTGGCGAATACGAACGAGCAAAGCACCTGTTGCAGGTGGAGTTGTTGAAACTGCAGTCGTGGGTGCGCGAATCGGGCGCCAAAATTGTCATCATCTTTGAGGGCCGCGACGCCGCGGGCAAGGGTGGCACCATCAAGCGCTTCATGGAGCACCTGAACCCCCGTGGTGCGCGCGTGATGGCACTGGAAAAACCCACCGAACGTGAACGTTCGCAATGGTATTTCCAGCGTTACACCCAGCACCTTCCCGCTGCCGGCGAAATCGTGTTGATGGACCGTTCCTGGTACAACCGTGCCGGCGTGGAACGCGTCATGGGCTACTGCACCAACGACGAATACTGGGAATTCATGCGCACCACGCCCCAGTTCGAACAGATGCTGGTGCAATCGGGCGTGCACCTGATCAAGTTCTGGTTCTCGGTGGGCGAGGCGGAACAGCGTCGCCGTTTCGAGGAACGCCGCGACGACCCCGTGAAGCGGTGGAAACTGTCCCCCACCGACCTTGCCAGCCGCGACAAGTGGCAGCAATACACCGAGGCAAAAGAGGCGATGTTCCAGAACACCGACTCGGAACACGCGCCGTGGACGGTCGTGAAATCGAATGACAAAAAGCGCGCCCGCATCGAAGCCATGCGGTGGGTGCTGCGCCAGTTCGACTACCCCGGCAAGAACGTCCTCCTCGTCGGCGAACCCGACGATCTGATCATCGGCAAGCCCGAGACCATGTACGACGAGGGCGAAAACCCCACGACGGCGTTGCCGCAGTTGCCCCGGGCCTGACATGACCCACCGAATTTATTCCATGCCGTTCGCTACGGTCTACCCGCTGTATGTGACCAAGCTGGAACGCAAAGGCCGCACCACCGAGGAACTCGACCAGGTAATCTGTTGGCTCACCGGGTTCAGCGTCGACGAATTACATGCCCTGGTGCGCGACGGGGTCACATTCCGCGAATTCTTTGACCGCGCCACCATCCACCCCAACGCGCCACTCATCACCGGAGTCATCTGCGGCGTTCGCATCGAAAACATCGAAGACCCGCTCATGCAGAAAATCCGGTACATGGACAAACTCGTCGACGAGCTGGCGAAGGGCCGGCCGATGGTGAAGGTGTTGCGGGGTTAGTTCCCAGAATTTCGCCCCAGGACTATGGTTACTCCATGAAACAGTTTCTATTGCGGGCGATCTCCTCGATCACAACAGCAGCGATGGCGGTGGGGCTGGCGTTGGTTGCCCTGCCCGCATCACCGGCGAACGCCGGGACGTACGTTACTGACTGGCAGGGCGGTGGTTCGGTCACCGTGTATCAGGGCGAGCAGGTGGACTGGGACTGGCTTCGGCCAAACTGTGACCCCGCCACTGATCGCATTGAGTTCCGTGGTGCACTGCCCGCTGGACTTTCGGTGACCAACATTTCGCACATCACCGGTGCAGCCACGGAAACGGGTTCCTTCTATCTCTATGATTTTTGGTGTTTTAACGGAAGCAGTGGCAGCAGCGCGAATTACGACACCACCACCATCACTGTACTTCAGCCGCTCTCTGCTGCACCGACGCTGAGCATCACCAACCTCGAAAACGCTGCCTGCGAATTTCAGCTGACGGGCACGATTCCCGACACTGCAGCACCCGGGACTGCCGAAATCAGCCTGAGCAATGGCACCAACACGGCGACACTCGGTTTGGACGGATACGCCGCAAACGACCCCATCTCGTTGACGCTTTCCCTCATCGACTACAGCACGTTCACGGCCGACTCTCACGTTGTGGCATACACACCGTCGGTGGCGAACCCATTTACCTGTGGCGACACCATTTCTGCAGTGCTGACGTATGCGGCGGACGCGCATTCGCCCAATAGCTCGCCCAGCGTCAGCTCTGTAATCAACCAGCCACCCTCTCAGGCGCCTACCGTCACTGTCGCAGATGGGATGACTCAGACGTGCGAGGCTGTCATCACCGGCACTCTGCCCGCGAGCCCGGTGCCTGGCAGCGTTCACTTGACGCTGACCAACAGCTTCGTTGGCAGGATACAGCTGGACCTCACGGATCTTGTCGGCACCGCTCCATTCGAAATACGGTTCAGGATGGACGACGCTTTGGAGGTCGCGAGCACCCCGCTGGTGACCGCGTCCTCATCGAGCGAGCAATACCCGTTCTGGTGTGGCGACACCATCACAGCAACACTGAGTTACCGTGAGGCAGACCGTGCCGTGGCGTCGGCTACCGCCTCGGCGTATGTCGTCGGTATCGACATGATTTCGTGGGGTTCGCAGCCGATTTCGATTGCTGTAACACCCCTTGGAGGGGTCGACTGCAGTGTGGCGGTCACGGTGTTGCCGATTGAACAGTGGGATGAATTCAACTACTTGCTGTTGAGAGTTGGCGACCTAGAGAACGAGAACTATGTCTCGATCCCGCTGTCTGGTTTTTCTTCTCAATACCCGTTCGTCGTCGTCGTTCCGTTGAACAATATGGAAAACACCTCCAGTCCCTATCTGGAGGATGCTGTGACTGTTCATGGCGATTTCAACTGTGGGGACTTCGCCACCGCTAACGCCGAGCAGAATTTTGTTGACCAACTGATGATCAGCAACCAACCCGAACCACAACAATCGTTCGTGAACTGCAATCTGGGATCAATTCGGTTTGACTACACGGAATGCATTCGTGCACCCAAGGGTTATTTTGTCGACAGTGCGGATGCCACGGAACCTACGGCATGCCCCACCGGATTTTCCACCGCCGCACCTGGCGCGGATTCCGCGAGCGATTGTTACCGCCAGTTGGTGCAGAAACTGAAAAAATTCAAGACTGTATCGGCGATGAAGTTTGCGGGGACGGCTGCTTTCGCGCTGCCGACCAACTCCGGCGGCAACGCCTCGGTGTCCGCATCAGGTCGTTGCACGGTTCGTGTGGTGAACCCGGGTGGCAAGGTTTCCGGGGTCAAGGTGACCGTGCGAACCGCCGTGATTACGGCGAAAAAGGCTCGCGGCAACTGTGTGGTCACGTTCACTGCACCAGAGCGCGGCAAGTACGCACCCATGACCAAACGGGTCACGATCCGAGTCAACAAGACGGGCCGCTAGCGTCACGTACTAATCTGTTGGGCTATCCCGCAGCCGGCTGGCACGCTGTCAGCCGGTTGCGGGGGTAAGCAGCCAGCGGGCTACAGCGGCACATTGAGTGTCGTCTTGGTGCGGCGCATGACGACGAGGCTTTTGAACCGTTTGACGTTGGCCGAGGCAAAGAACAGGTCGCGGGTCAGTCGATCGTATTCGGCCATGTCGGCGACTACGACGACGAGCGCGAAGTCCCATTCGCCGGTGACGTAATAGCACTGTTGAACTTCGGGGCGGGCGGCGAATTCGCGTTCCAGTTGGTCGATTTTGTCCAGTTCTTCGCTGACGGCTTCGATGTTCACGATGATGGTCAGAGGCTTGCCCAGCAGCTCGGGTGCGAGCACCGCGATGGTGCGCTGGATGATGCCCGCGTCGGTGAGCCGGCGGATGCGGCGGTTGATGGCGGTTGCCGACAGGCCGATTCGTGCGCCGAGGCTGCTTTGGGGTTGGCGGGCGTCGCGTTGCAGTTCGGCAAGCAGTGCGATGTCGAGCGAATCGAGTGTGGCGTCCATGCCCAAATCTTCCCCCACCACGCCCCTTTGCGCAATCTTTGTGCGCGAATTACCCGGTTTGTAACCTGTTTTCGCAGAGATATTGAAGTTTGTCCCTGTGGCTCGCACAATTAGCCCATGACCGCAGACTCCCCCGCAGGCGCTCCCGCAGACTCCGCCGCCAACACCCCCACATCAGCACAACTCGAGACCATCCGAGGGTGGAGGCGCGCCTTGCATCAAATTCCCGAGACCGGATTTGTGGAACACGCGACGAGCGACTACATCGCGGCAACACTAGCCTCGATGGGCATCCCGCATGTGCGCGGTGTCGGCGGCACGGGAATTGTGGCGTCGCTGAAACTGGGCGACAGCCCCCGGTCGATCGGCATTCGCGCCGACATGGACGGCCTGCCTATTGCCGAAGAAACCGGGCTGGACTGGGCGTCACGCCACGACGGCACCATGCACGCGTGCGGGCATGACGGTCACATGGCGATGGCGTTGGGCGCCGCCTCGGTGCTCGCCAACGAAGGCGGTTTCGACGGAACCGTGCATTTCGCGTTCCAACCGTCCGAAGAACACGGCCGAGGCGCGCAGGCGATGCTCGACGACGACATGGCCACCCGCTTCCCCATGCAGGCAATCTTCGGGCTGCACAACACCCCGGGGTTGGCCACCGGCCACCTGCACACTCGCCCCGGCGGCCTGATGGCCAGTGAAGACAATTTCACGATCCTCATCCACGGCCGCGGTGGCCACGCATCGGGCCCACACATGGTGGTCGACCCGTTGGTGATCGGCGCCGAAATCGTCACGGCATTGCAGACAATCGTGTCGCGCAGCATTCCGTCGACTCTGCCCGCCGTGGTGTCGTGCACCGAGTTCGTCACCGATGGCGCTCGTAACGCGATTCCCAGCAACGTGACCATCACGGGCGACACCCGCAGCTTTGACCCCGAGGTGCAGGTGATTATGGAGCAGCGCATGCGCGCCTTGGTGGAAAACATTTGCGCGGCGCACGGCGCGACGGGAACGGTGGAATACACACACGAGTTCGCCCCCACGATCAACGACCCTGCCAGCACGGATGCTGCGGTGGCGGCGGCCCGCGCGGCGATCGGTGCGGACAAGGTCGACGGGGCGTGCGCACCGTGGATGGCCAGCGAAGATTTCGGGGCGTTCAGCCGCGTGATTCCCGGCTGCTTCCTCTTTATTGGCAATGGTGCGACCGGCGAACACGGTGGCGTGCCGCTTCACAGTCACGACTACCAGTTCAACGACAACGCACTGGGTGCCGGGGTGTCGTTTTATGTCGAACTGGTGCGGTCGATGCTGCCGGTGGAGGTGCGCGCATGATCGCGCCCGTGACCCTGCACCACCGCAACCGCGACTGGGTGGCCGCCGAATTGTCCGGCGATATCCGCGATTTCCATCGCACCCTGCCCGGCTATGCGCCAACCCCGCTGGTGTCACTGCCCGAGGTCGCGCGCGAACTGGGCATGGCCCACGTGTTCGCCAAGGACGAATCCCAGCGGCTGGGGCTGCCCGCATTCAAGGCGCTCGGGGCGTCGTGGGCGGTCCACCGTGCCGTGGACTCGTTGCCCGCGGGCGACGCTGTGACCATTGTCACGGCCACCGACGGTAATCACGGCCGGGCCATCGCCCGTTTCGCTCGGCTTGCGGGCCAACATGCCGCAATCTGGGTGCCGCGCGGCGTGCACCCCGACGCCATCCAGGCCATCGTCGACGAGGGCGCCCACGTGACCGTGCTCGATGCCCCCTATGACGAGGCCGTGGCCGCAGCAGCGCAGGCCGCCGAGCAACCCGGGCACATCCTCATCCAGGACACTGCGTGGGAAGCTTACGAGGAAATCCCCCAGTGGATCGTCGACGGGTATGACACCCTGTTTGCGGAAATCGACGAGCAACTGGCCGTTGCGGGGGTGGCCAGCCCCAGCCTTGTCGCCGTTCCCACCGGGGTCGGATCTTTGCTTCAGGCCGCGCTGGTGCACTATCGTTCCGCGGGCCGCGGCGAATCGACGGCCGTGA
>CAZRHP010000017.1:8916-24580 GCA_964599975.1 uncultured Gulosibacter sp. | reverse complement strand
AACCCCGGCCCCGGCCTCGGTATCCTGCTCGCCTTCATGCTGTTCGGTGTTGGCCTGTCGAAGGCTTCGGCTCCTGGTGCAATCATCATCCACTTCTTGGGTGGTATCCACGAGGTCTACTTCCCCTACGTACTGATGAAGCCCGCCCTGTTGCTGGCCGTCATCGCTGGTGGCGCAACCGGTGTTGCAACCAACATGCTGCTCGGTGCTGGTCTGCGCGCTCCCGCGTCGCCCGGTTCGATCATCGCTGTTCTGATCCAGACCGCAAGCGACTCGTACATCGGCGTCATCCTGTCGGTCGTACTGTCCGCAACCGTGTCGTTCCTCATCGCCGGCGTTATCATTCGAGCAACCCGCTCGCGTGACCTCGCTAGCGACGAAAACGGTGACTTTGCTGGTGCTGTCCAGCAGAGCGCTGCGAACAAAGGAAAGTAAGTCATGACTGCTGAACTGATCACACACGTCATCTTCGCGTGCGACGCAGGAATGGGTTCGAGCGCAATGGGTGCAACCATTCTGCGCAACAAGCTCAAGGCTGCGGGCGTCACCGATGTGACGGTCGCCAACCAGGCAATTGCCAACCTGACCAGCGATGCCACGTTCGTTATCTCGCACTCACACCTGACCGCTCGGGCACAGCACACCGCGCCCGATGCTGTTCACGTGAGCGTCGATAACTTCATGGCCACACCCAAATATGACGAGGTCGTTGCGCTTCTCGTAGCGCAGCGTCAGTAAGTTCAGCAGGAAACCGAGGATTCACCGTGAGCATTCCGTTCTCTGAATACATTCGCATCAGCGGAACAGCACAGACCCGTGACGAGGCAATTAACGAAGTTGCCGACATCCTGATCGAGTCCGGTGCAGTTTCGCCGAAGTATCGAGACGCAATGTTCGCGCGTGAATCCTCGGTTTCTACCTATATGGGGAACCTCCTGGCAATCCCCCACGGAACCAACGAGGCCAAGGACGAGATCTTTAGTTCGGCGCTGGCCATCGTGCGGTACGACCACCCCATCGATTGGGACGGCAACGAAGTCCGGTTTGCCATCGGAATCGCGGGCCGTGATGACACTCACATGGATGCTCTGGCCAGCATCGCCATGATTTTCAGCAACATGGACGCGGTGAACTCTCTGCTCGAGGCCAGCACGGTCGAGCAGATTGAGGAAATTTTCGCGCTCGAACGCACCGCATGAACGCCGTACATTTCGGTGCCGGAAACATCGGCCGCGGCTTTATCGGTGCAGTCCTGCAGGACGCGGGATTTCATGTGACCTTTGTCGATGTCAACGAGGAACTTATTTCTCGGTTGTCCGCGGCACCGGGATATTCGGTGATCGAAACTGGACCGAATGCCCAAACCCACCACTATTCGGATTTTTCTGCGCTGAATTCGCGCAGCAACCCTGACGAGGTCGTCAATCTGATTGCATCGGCTGACATCGTCACCACCAGCGTCGGACCGACCGTGCTGCCCTTCCTCGCACCCCTGATTTCACGGGGAATCGAGGCGCGCACCACGTCCCGACCGCTCGTCGTCATGGCGTGCGAGAACGCGATTGGCGCAACGGACACACTGCGAGCAGCCATCGCGGAACAGGCGACCATCCCCGAGGGGCGTGCACTGTTTGCGAACACCGCCGTCGATCGCATCGTGCCCGTTCAACCCTCGTCAAGCCTCGATGTCGTTGTTGAAGAGTTCTGCGAGTGGGCAATCGATGGCTCAACACTGGGCGAGCACGCACCCGTCATTCCCGGCGCACACTTCGTTCCCGACTTGGCCCCCTTCATCGAACGCAAGCTGTTTACCGTCAATTCGGCCCACGCCACAGCGGCGTATTGCGGGCAGCGGGTCGGCGCTCGCACAATTACCGAGGCACTGGCAATCCCCACTGTTGCCGACACGGTAACCGGCGTGCTGGCCGAAACGACTCGGGTGTTGATCGACCGTCACGGATTTGATGCCGATGAGCACCAGGCGTACGTCGACGCGACGTTTGCTCGATTCCGCAACCCCGATCTGGACGACGCGGTCGAACGCGTTGGTCGTCAGCCGCTGCGAAAGATCTCGCGCCGCGAGAGGCTAGTTGGACCGGCAGCGCACCTCGCCGAGATGGGTGTGGAACCTACCTATTTGCTGTCCGCAATTGGTGCGGCACTGCAGTTCGTTTCGGAATCCGACCCCGAGGTCGAGGACATGGCCTCGGCACTCACCTCGATGTCCGCCGAGGAATTCTGTACTCAGTTCTGCGGCATCGATGTCGACCACGCCCTGTGGGCTGCACTGACAAACGAAATTCGGACAAGCGCACTCGCGCGGGCCTCCTATAGCTCCTGAACCGTTTGTGCAGGTGAGGCCTCCGTCGGGAATCGGGGGCCTCACATTTTGTTCCCGCCACCGGGTCACGGTTCCCGATGGGCGCGGAAAATACGGGCAGAACCCCGACATCCCTCACGAAAATCGCACCGGTGGAATAGAGTCGTACTGAATAATCACTCACCGCTGAGGAGCACCACTGATGGGCATTTTTTCGCCTGACGTCCCCACGCTTGACAACCGTGAATCGCTGGAATTTTTGGCCATCAATCAGGTGAAAAAGTGGCTGGTGGAATCGCGTGATATTCCCGCATCGGCAGCTTCCGAGCGCCTCGCGGGGCTTCTGCAGGACGAGAACGGCTTGGCCTTTGCCGTGGGATTTGTCGACGGTGTCGTTCGACCCGAGGATGTGCGTGTTGCCGCCAAGAACCTCGCCAATCTGACGGGTATTGTCCCCCAGTTCCTGCCCCCGGTATTGCGTTACGCCATAGCACTCGGCGGTTTTGCCGGTCGAATTGTTCCGTGGATCGTCATCCCCATTGCCCGCCGCGTCCTGCGCAGCATGGTCAACCACCTCGTCATCGATGCAACGGACGACAAACTGGGTGCCGCCTTGAGCGCTATTCGCAGTGGTGGCGCACAGCTGAACATCAACCTGTTGGGTGAATCAGTTCTGGGCGAAAACGAAGCCCACAAACGACTGAAAGGCACCGCCGACCTGCTGCGTCGCCCGGACGTGGATTACGTGTCCATCAAGGTGTCGAGTGCCGTGGCCCCTCATTCGTCGTGGGCGTTCAACGAGGCCGTTGACCACATTTCGGAACAGCTGGAACCGCTGTACCGAATTGCGGCCGACCCCCAATCCCCCAAGTTCATCAACCTGGACATGGAGGAATACCACGACCTCGACCTGACCATCGCGGTGTTTACGAGGATTCTGTCCCAGCCCGAATTCCACAACCTGTATGCCGGAATCGTCCTGCAGGCCTATTTGCCCGATGCTCTCGGCGCCATGATTCGACTGCAGAAGTGGGCCGACGAACGCCGTGCACGTGGCGGGGCTGCCATCAAGGTGCGACTCGTCAAGGGCGCTAACCTGCCGATGGAACAGGTCGATGCGGAATTGCACGACTGGCCTCTCGCCACCGTTCGATCCAAGCAGGAAGCCGACACGAACTACAAGCGCGTCCTCAACTATGCCCTCACCCCCGAGCACATTCGCAACCTGCGCGTGGGTGTTGCCGGTCACAACCTGTTCGACATTGCTTTTGCCTGGCATCTGGCCAAGGAACGCAACGTGACGGAGGGCATCGAAATCGAGATGCTGTTGGGTATGGCCCAGGCACAGGCCGAGGTCGTTCGTCGAACCACCGGCGGACTGCTGTTGTACACGCCCGTGGTGCACCCCAAGGAATTCGACGTCGCAATCGCGTACCTCATTCGTCGACTTGAGGAGGGCGCCAGCAGCGACAACTTCATGTCCGCCGTGTTCGAACTCGACAACCCTGAATTCTTTGCACGCGAGGAAGCGCGTTTCCGCGCGAGCCTCGCCGACCTCGACGCCACGGTTCCCGCACCCAACCGTGTCCAGGACCGCACCGCTCGGTCCGATCGCTTCTCGGGTGAATTCCGGAACGCTCCCGACACGGACCCCGCAATCGCCGCGAACCGTGAGTGGGGATACGACATCCTTCGCCGCGTCGCCGACAGCACACTGGGAGTCGACCTCGTCGCCAAGGCACAGGTCACCACAACCGCTGGACTGAACACGGTATTCGGTGCGGCTCTGCGCGCCAGCTCAACGTGGGGTGCAAAGTCCGCAGCAGAACGCGCCGAAATCTTGCACCGCGTCGGCGATGTACTCGAGGCCCACCGTGCCGAACTCATCGAGGTGGCCGCCAGCGAAACGGGCAAGACCATCGACCAGGCCGATCCCGAAATTTCCGAGGCAATCGACTTTGCCCACTACTACGCCGAACGCGCCTTGGAACTGGACGCCGTCGACGGAGCCGAGTTCGTTCCCGCGCGCATTACCGTGGTGACCCCGCCGTGGAACTTCCCCATCGCGATCCCCGCGGGCAGCGCCTTGGCCGCACTGGCGACGGGTTCTGCCGTGATTTTCAAGCCCGCCGGTCAGGCCGCCCGCTGTGGCGCCTATCTGGCGAGCCTGTTGTGGAAGGCCGGTGTCCCCAAGGGCGCACTGCAGTCCATCCAGGTGTCTGAAAACGATTTGGGTCAGCAGTTGATTTCGGATCCGCGCGTCGACCGCGTGATTCTGACGGGTGGATACGAGACCGCCAAGCTGTTCCGTTCGTTCCGCCCCGACCTGCCCCTGTTGGCGGAAACTAGCGGCAAGAACTCGATCATTGTCACTCCCAGTGCCGACCTCGACCTGGCCGCGAAGGATGTCGCGTATTCGGCATTCGGTCACGCGGGCCAGAAGTGTTCCGCCGCCTCGGTCGTGATCCTGGTGGGTTCCGTTGCACGATCCGAACGCTTCCGCCGCCAGCTGGTGGATGCGGTTCGCTCGATGCCCGTGGATTACCCGTCAAACCCCATGGCAAAAATCGGCCCGATTGTCGAACCCGCGGCCGGAAAGTTGCTGCGCGGACTGACCGAGTTGGACGGTTCAGAGGAATGGTTGATTGCTCCCGAACAGCTGGATGCCACCGGCAGGCTGTGGAGCCCCGGCATCCGTGACGGTGTCGCACCCGGATCGCCCTCGCACATGACCGAATACTTCGGTCCGATTCTGTCGATCATGACGGCCGGCACCCTGGATGACGCTATCCGCTTGCAAAACGCCGTGGACTACGGTCTCACCGCGGGAATTCATTCGCTCGATGCCGGCGAAATTTCCGAATGGTTGTCGCGCGTCCAGGCCGGCAACCTGTACGTCAACCGCGGCATCACCGGGGCAATCGTTCAGCGACAGCCCTTTGGAGGCTGGAAACGGTCCGCAATTGGACCCGGATCCAAGGCCGGTGGACCCAACTATTTGCTGGGTCTGGGTTCCTGGACGCCTCGCAACGCCACCAAGGCGACCGCTCGCGACACAACGCACCGTCACCCCGATGTGGACGAGGTATTGGCCGTGGCGAAGACGCAGTTGCGTCCCGCCGAATATTCGTCGCTCGCTCGTGCCGCCGTGTCCGACTCGCGCACCCCCACGCAGTTCTTTGCCAACAAGGACGTGACCGGCCTGTCCGCGGAAATCAACATGTTCCGTTACCTGCCGGCTCACACCACCGTGCGGTTCGCGTCCGATGCCACCCTGTACGACCTGTGGCGCATGGTTGCGCTGTCGCACTACATTTACGACGCGCATTTCAGCATTGACCCCACCAACACAGTGGTTGCCGCCGCTGCGGGTGCGCTGCACGGCCGCGAAGGCATCACCACGAGCTTCGAGACGGCCGAGGATTTCGACCGCCACCTGGCTCATGCCGATGACATTCGCATCCGTTGGATTGGGTCTCTGCCCACGATTGATGCGGCATCGCCGTTGTCCAACCCCACCATTGCGATCTATGCGGGCCCCGTGACCGAATCGGGACGGATTGAACTGTTGCCGTTCTATCGGGAACAGGCAATCTCGGTCACCGCACACCGCTTCGGCAACCCGCTGCCGATGCTGGACCGCGTGTCGGGGCTCTAATCCGCTGACGAATTCGCCGGCGCAAGCCGAGCGACATAGGCGGCAATCACGCTGGTGATGACCCATGCCACGATGACGCCCCAGTACGCGACGCGAATTCCAAATTCTTCGGCGGTTGCACCCATGAGGATTTTGGCGAGGGTCATCACCGCCATCTCGACGATGATAATGCGCGACATGACGGCACCGGTGGTCATGTGCGGAACCGTGTTCGTCGCCGAGAAATACGACGGAACCAAGGCGGCAGTGCCCAAACCGGCGAGTCCCCACAGCGCCGAGAGCACGATGATTCCCACGATGGGAGTGGACTCAATCAGGACCGGGGCAACAATCAGGCTCGTGGCGCCGGACACTGCCGACGTCGCCGACCCGATGACCGCCAGACGACCGAACGAAATTCGGGCCGTAATTCTGCCAATCAGAAGTCGTCCGATGATCATGGCGGTGGCAAATGTCGCGTAGGGCACCGCGCGCAGGCTGACCGGTACCTCGAGCCCGTCACGAATCAGGATTGCGCTCCAGTCCACCATGACCGCCTCGGGGAAAACCGCACAAAATAACCCCGCGGCCAGCAGGTACACACGCTTGGGCATATGCAACCACGGAACGCGCGCCTTGTCGGAATTGATGTCCGCGCTGCGACCCTCATCGCGGTTCAAGAGCTTGGAGCCCCACAGCATAAAGACAACGAGGCTGAACCCGGCGAACACGACGAAGTGAACGCGAATGTCAAGGATGGGCGTCAGAGCGCCCGACAGTGCGGCGGCACTGGCTGCACCGATCGACCAGGCGGCGTGGAAACGCCCCAGGATGACCTTGCCCGCCATGTTTTGCGCCAGAACGGCCTGGGCGTTGATGGCGAGGTTGTAGCAGGACATGATGAACGCGACGATAAACGCCGAGACGAAATAGACGACTGCGTTGTGCATGAACCCAATTGCGCCGGTAATCGTCGAAAAAATGATGAACGCCACAATCGCGACAACATTTCCGCCGAACCGTTCGATCAGTCGGTTCGCGACAAACAGGCCCGTTGCGGAACCCAGCGCGAGGAAACCGACAATTGCGCCCCACTGCGTGAACGTCACACCGATTTGGTCGATGATGTCGGGGACTCGAGGGATCTGTGTGGCGGCGAGGAAACCCTGAATCGTGAACGCAACGAGCAGCGCGAACTGAAAGGAGCGCTGTCGTTCAGCAGAATGTACCGTCACACTTCAAGGCTAGGGTACACCGCGGGTGCGCCGTGTACTTCCCCCGCACAGAACGGCAATACAGTTACAGCACAGCCCGATTTTTCTGGAGGAACCGTGCACACCGTTGTGCTGACCGATGCCGTCATCATCAGGGAATTTACGTCTGACGGTTCCGATGTTCGCGCCGTCTGCGACACCGCGATCGCGATTACGGATGGTGTTGTTTCGGCCCTGGGCCGGGACGCCGAGGAACTGGCCGGGAACGACGGGGTTGAGACCGTCTCGATGGCAGGCCGCACGATTATGCCGGGAATTGGTGACGGACACGCCCACCCCATTTTTGCCGGGGCCGAGACTCTGGGTCCGCAGGTCAGGGAGTGCACGAGCGTCGGACAGATCGCGGAGCGTGTCGCCGAGTTCGCCGCACAACACCCGGAATTGGACTGGATTGTGGGAGGCAGTTACGACTCGACCCTGACGGCCGATGGCCTGTTCGATGCGCGGTGGCTGGATGACATCCGCACACCGGTCGTACTGAACTGTCAGGATTACCACACGTATTGGGTCAATTCCGCGGCACTGGCCGCCGCGGGCATTGACAGCACCACCCCGGAACCCCCGTTGGGTCGCATCATCCGTCGCCCGGATGGAACTCCCATGGGAACGCTGCAGGAATACGGCGCCATCGACCTGATGAAAGCCGCAATGCCGCCGAGGGCTCTCGACTTCCTCGTACGGTGTATCGACTGGGCAACCGCCGAGTACGCCCGGTTGGGGGTCACCTGGGTTCAAGACGCGTGGGTCGAGCCCGACGATGTTCGGGGTTACCTCGAAGCCGCGAAACGGGACCTACTGCACGTTCGCATCAACCTGGCGCTCAAGGCGGAACCGGCAACGTGGCGGAACCAGATCGACGGTTTTGCGCGCGACCGTGCCGATGTCGTGTCGATGGCCCACCCGCTGTTGACCTGCAACAGCGTCAAATATTTTGTCGATGGTGTCGTGGAAAACTACACAGCGGACATGCTCGAACCCTATTCGGACAACCCCGACGCCGACCGAGGAATCGCGAACTGGTCGTACGACGAGCTGCTGCTGTCGGCACTGGCTGTTGACACCCTCGGTTTCCAGTTGCACCTGCACGCCATCGGGGACGCCGCCGTACGCCGCGCCTTGGACGTTATCCGCGAGGTCGCGCGAATCAACGGCGAACGGGATCGCCGTCCTGTCATCGCGCACGTTCATGTTCTGAACCCTGCCGACACTCCCCGATTCGCCGAAATGGGTGTCATCGCGAATTTCGAACCGTACTGGGCGCAGCTGGACGATGTCATGGTCGAACAGACAGCACCACGACTCGGACCGGAACGCACACTGCAGCAGTACCGAATCGCCGATGTCCTCGCCTCGGGCGCGCATGTGTCGATGGGAAGCGACTGGCCCGTAACGACGGCCGATTGGCGGGCCGCGGTGCAGGTAGCGGTCAGCCGGCAGAATTCGGACGGTGCACCCGTCGGCGGTTGGATTCCGTCCCAGCGCATCACGGTGGAGGACGCTCTGAACGCGTACACGGCAGGGTCTGCGTATCAGGCGTTGTCGAATTCGGGTGGTCGACTGGTGGTCGGTTCTGCGGCGGATTTCATCGTCCTCACCCGCAATCCCTTGACAACACCCACCGACGAAATTCCGGATATCGAGGTGCGGGAAACATGGATCAACGGACGACGTGTGTGACGCTGAATACCCGTCGATTCGTGGAGGGTTTTTCAGAGGACACGACCTTGAGCTCACACGGCCTTGTGCGCACAAGCCATTTAGCGCACAGAGTGCTAGATTGACATCAACAGGATCTACCAAGGAGACATCATGAAGGTTGCAGATAAAGTCCTCGTTGTTACCGGCGGCGGAGCCGGAATCGGCCGTGAGGTCGTGCTCGAGCTAATCCGTCGTGGTGCGAAGGTTGCCGCGATCGACGTCAACAAGGCCGGACTTGCCGAGACCGTCGCCCTGGCAGGCGAGCGGGGTTCCCGAATTTCGACCCACGTGGTGAACATCGCCGACCGCGAGGCCGTCGCCAAGCTTCCCGCCGCAATCAAGCGCAAGCACGGACAGATCGATGCACTGGTCAACGTTGCCGGCATAATCCACAAATTCAAGAAGGTCAACGAACTCGAATTCAGCGAAATTGAGCGCGTTGTGGATGTCAACCTGTGGGGCCCCATCAACCTGGTCAAGACCTTCCTCCCCCATCTCATCGCCCGCCCCGAAGCCCATATCGCCAATGTGTCGAGCATGGGTGGATACGCACCCGTTCCCGGTCAAACCATCTACGGTGCCACCAAGGCAGCGGTTCGACTGTTGACCGAGGGCTTGCACTCGGAACTCATGGACACGTCGGTCGGAGTCACCACAATTTTCCCCGGAGCAATTGCCACAAACATCTCGGTGAACTCCGGTGCCGCGACAGCAGCTGAAGTCGCCGCCATGTCGGAATCCGCCGCTAAGTTCCCCACGACACCCGCGCCGGTTGCCGGATCCCTGATCGTCGACGGCATCGAGAAGAATTCCTATCACGTGTTCATTGGCAACGACGCAAAGATAATGGACCGACTGATTCGCGTGATGCCGGAACGCGCCGCCGCGATTATCTACAAGAAGATGGCCTCGTTGCTCGGCTAGCTGCCCCCGGGCATCGCGGGATCCGCGTCGAGTAGCGTCGCGCCCCACTTCCCCTGCACCCCGCTTCCTCTTCTGCACACAACGCTTGCGCCGCTTCCCCTGCGGCTCACAACACCTGATCCACAGAACGGTACGCACGATAGGCTTATGAGATGAGTGCTGCCGACGACCGTATTGTCTGGATCGACTGTGAAATGACCGGTCTCAACCCCGATATTGACGAAATCGTTGAGGTTGCGGTGATTGTCACCAACTATGACCTGGAACCGTTGGACCCCGGATTCCAGGTCGTCATCAAGCCCAGCAGCGCCGCCTTGGAACAGATGAACGATTTCGTCACCACCATGCACACCACCAGCGGCCTGATCACCGAACTGGACAGCGGTGTCGGCATTTCCGTGGCGCAGACCCAGATTTTGGACTACATCCAGCGCTTCGTGGCACAGCCCCGCACCGCGGTCGTCGGCGGAAATTCGATCGGCACCGACCGAACTTTCATCAACCGCTACCTGCCCGAAGTCGACGCATTCCTGCACTACCGCTCGATCGATGTGTCGAGCATCAAGGAACTCTCGCGTCGCTGGTTCCCGCGTGCCTACTTCCAGTCCCCCGAAAAAAACGGCGGTCACCGCGCGTTGGCGGACATCCTCGAATCCATTCGCGAGCTCGATTATTACCGTTCCGCGGTATTCCTCGACGGCAATGGCCCGACGAGCGACGAGGCCAAGGCGCACGCCGCGGCTTCGGTGGAAAAATGGAGCGCAAAACTGTAATACAATTACAGAGTTGCGTTTTTGACGCACATGGTGGCTATAGCTCAGTTGGTAGAGCATCCGGTTGTGGTCCGGAAGGTCGCGGGTTCGAGCCCCGTTAGCCACCCCACTCAGGCCCGGTCATCCGGGCCTTTTTTCATGCCTCGTCGTCGGTTCGGATGATTTCATCCGCCAGTGCCATCGGAAAATCTCGCGCAATGACATCGTCTTCTTGACGCTCCCAACGGTCGAAATTTTCGGCGGTACCGAGACCGTCGCGACGAACCGCTCGGTCACGTCGCACGTCGGCGTCGCATTCCACCCACAACGCGATATCGGCGAATTGGGCACTATACGGTGTCAGAATGCCGCACCCCTCGATGATGATCAGGGGGACGCGGGGAACCGTGACGATGTCGCCGGCACGATCGTTATCCCAGTCCCAGTGCACGTACGAGCCATCGCGACCATCGGCCAAGGGGACAACGACGTCCCGAATCACGGCGTCACGGCCCGCCCGCAGACCATCCCACCCCGGGTACACGTCATCGAGGTGCACAACAGGACATTCCCACATCGAGGCGAGCCGTCGAGCGAGATCAGTTTTGCCCGCTCCGCTGCGTCCGTCGATCAACACAATTTGAGTCTCAGGCACGCAACACATCCCACATTCCGGTGGCTACCGTCACGGCAATCGACACCGAGACCCCCAGAACAGCAACGAGCAACACCGACACGTCCCAAGCCCGGACGGGCTCGAACGAACTCCACACACGTCGATCCGAGGCAAAGCCCCGAATTTCGGCTATTTCACTCATTCTGACGGCGCGGCGAATCGCCACGACAATAACGGTGACTGCTGCCGCAAACGGGTTCACGCCCAGTCCCCGCGCCCTGCGGGCGGTGATCGTCTCGGCAACATCGGACACGATGACGGGAACAAGTCGGATACCAATCAACGTCGCCAGCGCAAAACGTGGGGGGACGATTCGCAACGATGACAGCCACGCGGCGAGGGTTGACACGACGAGCGACCGCGCCAACAACACAGCAGGTATTCCGATGGCCAGCGCTCGCGAGGCCTGCGCGGCACCGAGCGTGACGGATCGCTCGGTGATCTGGGCAAACCCCCACTGCGCAAACAGGTCTCCGCCCGGAACCCCATACAGGGCATTGACGACGAAGGCACCCGCGGCGGACACCGCAACGACGCCCAACAGCGGCAACACCCGCACCGCTCCGGGCAGGGGTTGCGCAACCCACAACAACACCGTCGTACACGTGATACCCACCAGAACGGGCGTCAACGGGTCGATGGTCACCAACAGCACTATCGCGGGCAGCAGAGCAACGGCGAGGATGACGGCGGGGTGTGCGCGCCTCATGATTCCGACCCCCACCTGATCACCTGATCGGCAATCGCGTCGACAAGATCCTGGTCATGTGTCACCATAACCACGGCGCCTCCGGCCGACAGATAGTCGTCGAGTACGGCAACGACGTCACGCCAGGATTGGGGGTCCTGTCCAAACGTCGGCTCGTCCAGAAAAATCACCGAAGGCTGGCCGCCCAGTGCGATGGCCATTCCCAGGCGGCGACGTTCGCCCCCGCTGAGGGTGTGAGGGTTGCGTGCGTCGAGCCTCGACAGCCCCAAGGAACCCAGCACGTGCGCCGGTGCCTCGTCGGCGACGGTGGCGTGCAGGAAGGAATAGGACGGGTTCTGCAGCACGGATGCGGCGAACCGGGCGCGGCGTCGACCGGAAATCCGATGCGGGCGCTGTGGGAAATCCGCATACGCAATCTGCCCCTCGATGGGTGCGCGCACACCCGCAAGCGCGCGCAGCGTCGCCGTTTTTCCCACACCGTTGGGGCCCATCAGCGCAATGCATTGGCCCGCATAAACGGCGATGTCGGGGACCCTGACCCGAGGCGCGTCTGCGGCCCGGCTGGTTACCAGCCCGCGCGAACTGACCACGGGGTTCCCCGAAGTGTCCGGCGCTGGGCGCTCACGATGTGCGGTGCGTGGCGATGTCCACAGGCTGAGTGCTCCCTGACCCGACCGCAGTGCCGCCAGATGATCGGCGATGCTGAGGTCTGAGACGATGCCCCCCTCGACGACCACAACGACACGATCGATGTGGTCCTGCCACAGTTCCAGCCGGTGTTCCACGATGACGAGGCCCGCCCCGCGTTCATGGGCTGCGGCACTAATGGCGTCCCGCACAATGACGGAATTGTCCGGATCGAGGCTCGCTGTCGGTTCATCGAATACCAACAGGTCCGCGTCGGCAGCGACACCCGCAGCCACGCCGACACGCTGCTTTTCCCCACCCGACAGTGCGGTGGTCGATCGGTCAATCAGCGCGGACGCACCCACGGTGTCCAAGGCACCCCGAACAACTTGGGCGACCTCGGCGATACTGCCGACCCGTGTTTCGGCGACGAACGCAATGTCCTCACGTACGGTGGGGAACAAAATCTGTTCATCGGGTTCTTGGCCCACATATCCCACCCGTACCGTGGGACCCGACATGTCGCCACGTGAAGTTCCCGAATCGTCGGACAACAGCCCGGCGATGGCGCGCAACAGGGTGGACTTTCCCCCGCCGCTGGGACCCGCGATGAGGACGCGCTCCCCCGGGTTAATCGTCAGGGTGATGTTCCGGACTGCGCTGGAGTCATCACCGACATAGGTCCATGACCAATCGGTGAATTTTCGCAACGCTACGGGCATCTAGATGTGACCGAACTGGCGCAATACTCCGGTCGGCTTTACCGCACGCAACACCAACAGCGAGAATCCGCCCGCCAATACAACGCCCGACACCGCGGCCGATGCGATGTACACACCGGTGAATGCCGCGGTCGCGCCGGCATACCAGTTGAGGACCTCCAGCGCGCCTTGAGTAATTCCACCGACAAGCCCCGCAACGGCCACCGTCAGCACACTGAATGAACGATAACGTCCCACGGCGAAACCGGCCTCCAACGCCAGCCCCTGAGCCAGCCCCAACAGCAACGCGGCCCCGCCCCAGGCGTTGCCGATCGCAACCGAGACAACACTGGCCACGAATTCGCCCGCAAACGCTGCACCGGGCTTGCGCACAATCAGAGCCACGAGGACGCCCGGGAACAACCATCCGCCGTCCAGCAGCGCCTCGGAACCGGGCAAAATCAACATCAGGCCGGCGCTGAGGGGCACGTATGCCTGACCCCACAGAACAAACAAGGCCCCGCCCAGGACCGCAATTACGCTGGTGACGATGTAGTCCACGGTTCGCCAGCTGGACCGTGTCGTAATCGAGTGTGAATTCATGTGGTGCACCTTCTCAGTAGTGCACGGGTGAATGAGAGACCTTCCTTCGTCGGCATGACCCGAATCAGGTTCGACGGTCGAAGCGGATGCTTCCTCTCAGCCCAAGGGCTCCCGTGGTTAACTTCAGCATACAACTGCGACCGTAGAATGAAACCATGCTCGAACTGCTTACAGACCCCGATGTGTGGCTGACTTTCCTGACCCTGACCGTCCTCGAAATCGTCCTCGGTATCGACAACGTGATCTTCATCACCATCCTGTCGGGCAAGCTCCCCGAGCACCAGCGCGACCGCGCGCGACTGACGGGACTCGCTGCGGCACTGATCATGCGCATTCTGCTGCTGCTGGTCGCCGCATGGCTGGTCACTCTGACGAATGAACTGTTCAACCTCTTCGGTTTTGGCTTCAGCGGCCGCGACCTGATCCTCATCGGCGGTGGGTTGTTCCTCGTGTACAAGTCCGTGTCCGAAATTCACGAACGTCTCGAAGGCGTCGAGCACGGTGGCTCGGGACCCGGCGCAAAGAAGGTCTCGTTCGGTGGAACCATCGCACAAATCATGGTTCTCGACATCGTGTTCTCGCTGGACAGCGTCATCACCGCGGTGGGCATGTCCAACGACCTTCCCGTCATGATCGCTGCCGTTGTCATCGCCGTCATCGTCATGTTGTTCCTGTCGGGCAGCATCGGCCGTTTCGTCGAAAAGCACCCCACGATCAAGATGCTGGCCCTCGGATTCCTGCTGCTCATCGGCGCCATGCTGATTGCCGAAGGTTTCGACGTCCACGTCGACAAGGCCTTTATCTATGGACCCATGGTCTTTGCCGTGGCGATCGAGGTGCTCAACATCATCGCCAAGAAGCGCCAGGCATCACGAACCGGTCACGCGACAGAGCCCGTGCACCTGCGCTCACAGGTCCCCACGGACGACAACTCAGCATCGGGCCAGATTTAGTGTCCCGTGCTCGCTGACGAGGTCTCTCGGCTGGTCGAATCCTCACTCGACCAGCTGGACCGCGACGAGGCCGTGGCCCTCGTGTCGACGTTGATCTCGGCGGGAAGCGCCGTCAGTGAAGAACTGACCCTCGAGGCGGCGCTGCACACCATCGCCGATGTTGGCCGGCGGTTGACCGGTGCGAAATTTGGTGCAATCGGGGTGCTGTCCCCTTCGGGTGTTTTCGAGCGATTCATCCACGTGGGCATGACCGCGCCCGAGATTGCGGCGATCGGCGAATTGCCCATCGGTCGAGGCGTGTTGGGAAGTGTGATAGCCACCCAGCATCCAATTCGACTCGACGATCTGACCGCCGAACCGCTGGCGAGTGGAATTCCCGCTCATCATCCCGACATGCGCTCGTTTCTGGGAGTCCCCATCTATATCGACGGGGTGGTGTACGGCAACCTGTACCTGACCGAGAGCGGCCGGGGCGGATTCACACCGCTCGACGAGGACGTCATCGTGGCTTTGGCCCACATTGCCGGTGGGGCAATTTCCAATGCGCGCCGATTCCAGCTGGAACAGACCACCAACGCATTGATCGACCGTGCCACCGCGAACGCACAACTGGTGTTGCTGAACACCGAATTGGCCGCGGAATTCGATTCCGTCGTGGCCGATGTCGCCGAATTGATGAGCTGCGGCGTGGTGGCCTCACACTTTGTGATCGACTCAACCACTCACGCCTTTGCCGAGAGCACCGAAATTTCCGAAGCCCTCCGCGACCAGCTGCGGGCGGTGACCAGAG
>CAZRHP010000017.1:0-8906 GCA_964599975.1 uncultured Gulosibacter sp. | reverse complement strand
GGGTTCTCCGGAATTTCTCGACATCGAATCCGTCGAAGCGCGCATGCGTGACGCCAGCGACGGCCCCGTTCTCGTGGTGCCGTTCACCAGTGCCCAGGGCGACACGCTCGGTGCGATTGTCGCGATTCGACCCCACAACGGTTTGCCCTTTGTCGAGGCGGAGCGCGCCGCTCTGGCGTCCTTTGCGCGCACCATCGCGGCATCACGCGAGCTGGCGCTGTCCCGGGCCGCCGGACATCGGTTGACCCTGACCGAGGAACGCGAGCGCATCGCCCGCGACTTGCACGACCATGTGATTCAAAACCTGTTTGCCATCGGGTTATCCATCGACGGCGTCGTTGGACGCACCCCGCCCGAGGTCGCGAGCCGCCTCGCCACCCAGGTGGATGAAATTGATGCCACGATTCGCAAGATCCGGCACAGCATCTTTGACCTGTCCGAACCCACCCTGGCGGGCACAACCAGTTTCCGTGCCCGAATCCACACAATGGTCCGGCAAATCCTCGAGGAACACAGCGTCGATTACCGTGTGGAATTCGAGGGCGCCGTCGACAGCCTCATCGCCGATGCGCACCGCGGTGACATCGAGGCGGTCGTGCGCGAAACCGTATCGAACATCGTGCGCCACTCGCAGGCCGCCCGGGCCTCGGTCGCCCTGCGGGTATCCCCCGCACATATCACCGTCGAGGTTGCCGACGATGGCACCGGCATTGGCGATGAAACTCGTCGCAGCGGCCTGGCCAACCTCGAGGCCCGCGCCACCAAAGCGGGCGGGTACTTCCGGATCGACCCCGCGGAACCCCACGGCACCACAATTCATTGGCGAATCCCCCGAGGAGAAAAATGAACGAGAAAATCGGCGTATTCCTGTTGGACGACCACGAGATCGTGAGGCGCGGCGTGGCCAACCTCATCGACCAGGAACCCGACATGCGCGTCGTGGGCGAGGCCGGCGTCGCCACGGGTGCCGCCGAACTCATTATCGCCAGCGGAGCCCGTGTGGCGCTGTTGGATGGCCGATTGCCCGACGGTCGCGGCATGGATGTCTGCCGCGACGTCAAGAGCGAAAACCCCTCGATTGGGTGCCTCATCCTGACCTCGTTCGACGACGACGACGCGGTACTGGCCGCAATGCTCGCTGGCGCCAACGGATATCTGCGCAAAGAGGTGCGCGCCTCGGGAATTATCGACGCCATCCGCCGTTCTGCCGTCGGCGAGAACTTGATGGACTCCGTCACGGTCGAGGGTGCCATGCGTCGCGTGCGCGAGGCGCTCGATGTCGCGAACCCCCTGGACGACCTGACCCCCCGCGAACTCGACATCCTGGAGCTCGTGGCCGAGGGCCTGTCCAACCGCGAAATTGCGGGCCGACTGTTCCTCGCTGAAAAGACCGTCAAAAACTACGTCAGCGGAATCCTCAGCAAGTTGGGCATGCAGCGACGCACACAGGCCGCGTTATTTGCCAGTGAGTGGATGCCCAAGAAGCCTTAGCGAACCGCGTTAGCGGCGCGAACACCCCAGCGCAGACCCTTGACCAGGGGGTAAATTGCGAGGTACGCCCATCGTGGCGCGCGTAACGCCGTCGACCGTACACCGTGATGGTTGTAGGTGTGATCGATGCGTTTTGCGTACGCGGCAAAATCCGCGGGGCTATCGTCCATTCGACGGGCACTCATACCGGCGACCATCGTGGGGACGTACGAGATTGTGTACCCGGCATCGTTGATATGGACGGCAAGGTCCAAGTCCTCGTGCATGAGGTTGTCCTCGTCCAGGCAGGTTTCGTCGCGTACGGCATGCCACACATCACGCCTCACGGCCATATTGGTTCCAAAGAGGAACTGGTAGTCGTCGGTAAGCTTGAACATCGCACGACGCAGCGTGTCGTCGGCGATCAGGCCAAAGCGGCGAAAAGGCATGTCGTAGTACAGGACCGGACCTGTGGTCGCGGCAACTGTTTCGTCCTCGTAGGACTTCTGGACTTCCTCGACCCAATTGGGTTCGATCGCGGAATCCGAATCAATACGACCGATGATGTCACCGGTCGCCGCGTCAAAACCGGCGTTACGTGTCGGAGTAATTCCCTGCATCGCGGACTGTTCAATCAACACCAGTGGCGCATCGGGGTTCGAGTGCTGCAGGTCGTGAACGATCTCGACCGTGCGGTCGGTGGACATGTTGTTGACCACGATGATCTCGTGCGCGGGGACGGTCTGCGACAGCGCCGCCAGAAGGCACGTACGGATTGTGTCTTCCTCGTTATAGGCAGGAATGACAATCGAAACAGATTTCACGGGGCACCTTTCGGGAACTCAACCAGACTAACAGCGGAACTCCAGCCGTCACGGGATTTCGTATCGTTATGAAACAAGGCGGGCGCGGCGGGCACAAATGCCTCTTTGTGCGCTAGTGTTCAGTTAGAAGTTGGATGTCACTCCCGGCCCGTGCCGACCCTGAGGGTCACCGACTGCAAGGATCGACGGTCGGTTCAAGCATTACCAAAGGAGTACCCCATGGCAACTGGTGTCGTGAAATGGTTCAACAACGAAAAGGGCTACGGCTTCATCACCCCCGACGAGGGCGGCGCTGACCTGTTCGCTCACTACTCGTCGATCGAGTCGGACGGCTTCCGTTCGCTCACCGAAAACCAGCGCGTGGAGTTCGAAGTCGCTCAGGGCGACAAGGGACCCCAGGCTGCACACATCCGTGGTCTCTAAGTCTTAGAGATACAAAATCGGGCCCGTCACTCTGGTGACGGGCCCGATTTTTATTATCGAAATTTTTTACTTGCCGTACTTAGGCAACAGGTACAGCGGGATCATCCAGGCGACGCACGACATGAGGATAGCGCCACCGAAAATAACGGCTTCCCAACCGGGTACCTGGAACGCCAGGCCCATCAACGGAAATGAACCGACGAAAAGGGCAAATGACGCAATTTTTGCAAGCATGTTCATGTCCATAATCTTAGTCGGCATCGTGAGGTGCCGCGGCAAATTCGCGCCAATTTGAGCCAAAAGTCATATGGCGCGCCCCGCAGGACACGCCATATGACCGGTGAATGTCCTAGGCCTTGTGAATTGCCGCCGTCACAGGGGTCGGGTTCTGGAACAAGTCGAGGACCGGGCAGTGTGCATCGACCGCTGCCTGAAGTTCTTCATATCGCTCCTGCGATTCGGGACCAGTGACAGTGACGTCAAAGTGCACATCGGTGAATCCGGCGCGAACCGACTCGTCAAACCCAAACAATTTGCGCGCATCGAGGTGCGCGGTCGACACGATGGAAATGTCATCGACCTGGATTCCGAGGGCGAATGCATAGAGGCGGTACACCACGATCTGGCACGAGATCAGGGCGCCCAGAGCATATTCGACGGGGCTTGCGGCAACATCGTCACCGGCCAAGGCGGCGGGCTCGTCGACGACGAAGGTGTGCTTGCCCACGGTGATTTCGGACGCAACGGAACCGACACCAACACCGGTTGCCCGATATGTCAAGTAGGCGCTGGCGGGGTTGTCGTCGACGCGGTCCTTCCAGGTACCCGCGGCAGTGGCGAGGCGCTCGGCGCGGTCGGTTCCCTCAAGAATTTGTGTGAGTGAAGTAGTCATATCCACACGGTAAATGACAACGTCCCCGCCGTACAGCGGGGACGTCATACAAGGAAAAACGGGGCAACATGACGTCATGTGGCGTCACATTACGCAACGAAACCTAGACGGCAGAGGCCCGTTCGATCACGAGTTCACGGACTCTCGCGGCGTCGGCCTTGCCCCCCATCGACTTCATGACGGCACCGATCACCGCACCGGCGGCCTGGACCTTACCCTCACGGATCTTGTCCAACACATCGGGCTGCGCCAACAGGGCCTCGTCAATTGCGGCAATGAGCGCCGTGTCATCCGACACCACGGCAAGTCCGCGCGATTCGATGATTCCGCGTGCGTCGCCCTCCCCCGCGATCAGTCCCGCAAGGACTTCACGTGCGAGCTTGTCGTTGACGATGCCCTCGTCGATGACCGACTGCAGGTCGGCTATCTGTGCGGCGGTGACCAGAGTGGTCGCGTCAACACCACGGTCGTTGGCGATGCGGCTGACCTCACCCATCCACCACTTGCGTGCGGCCGCGGCCGGGGCGCCCGCCTCGATGGTTTCGCGGACCTCGACCAACAGGCCGGCATTGACAATCGCTTGGAAGTCGACATCGCTGAAGCCCCAGTCGGCCTTCAAGCGGCGGCGCTGGGCTGCGGGTGGCTCGGGCAGCGCATTGCGCAGTTCCTCGACCATGCCACGGTCCGGACGGATCGGCATGAGGTCGGGTTCCGGGAAGTAACGGTAATCGTCGGCGTCGGACTTGGGACGGCCGGGTGACGTCGTCCCGGTGTCCTCGTGCCAGTGACGGGTTTCCTGGGTGATCGAGCCACCCTTTTCCAGGATCGCGGCCTGGCGTTGAATCTCGTATCTCACCGCGCGTTCGATGGAACGCAATGAGTTGACGTTCTTGGTCTCGGTACGGGTGCCCAATTTCTCGGCGCCACGGGGACGCAACGAGACGTTGGCGTCACATCGCAAGTTTCCGCGTTCCATGCGGGCCTCGGAAATCCCCAAGGCGCGCACAATGTCACGAATGGTGGCGACGTAGGCGCGTGCCACCTCGCCCGCACGATGTTCGGTGCCAAAGATGGGGCGGGTCACGATTTCGACCAACGGAACACCCGCACGGTTGTAGTCCACGAGCGAATATTCGGCGCCCTGGATACGTCCGGTGGAACCACCGACGTGAGTCAACTTTCCGGCGTCCTCCTCCATGTGCGCGCGTTCGATGGGAATGGTGATCAGGTCGCCATTGTCGAGCTCGATTTCCAATTCGCCGTCAAAGGCAATCGGTTCGTCGTACTGCGAGATCTGGTAGTTCTTCGCCAGGTCGGGGTAGAAATAGTTCTTGCGTGCAAAACGGCAGGTTTCGGCGATGTCACATCCCAGTGCGAGACCCAACGAGATTGAATACCGAACGGCCTGCTTGTTCACCACAGGCAGGCTGCCGGGAAGCCCCAAGCAGACGGGCGTGATGGCCGTGTTGGGTTCGGCGCCGAACACGTTGGGTGCCGACGAGAACATCTTTGTGTCGGTCGAGAGTTCGACGTGAACCTCGAGCCCGATGACGGGTTCGTAAATTTCCAGTGCCCGATCGAAATCCAGCAGAGCGTCCTTCGCCATTAGCGGTTCCCTCCTGCCGAGAACATGGGGTTCAGAGTGTGGAACGATGCACCGCGTTCGGCGTCCAGTAACGCCTCGATGGTTGCACCGATTTCGTAGAGTCTCGCATCGGCGTGCGCTGGCGCCATGATCTGCAGACCGGTCGGCAACGAGTCCTCACGACCCACACCCATGGGCAGGCTCATGCCAGGGATACCCGCAAGGTTGGCGGGAATCGTGGTGATGTCCGACAGCCACATGGCCAGCGGATCGTCGAGCTTGTCCCCCAGTTTCCACGCGGTCGTGGGCGCTGTGGGGCTGACCAGAACATCGGCCTGGTCGAACGCGGACGCAAAGTCACGCTGAATCAACGTGCGAACCTTTTGCGCCGAACCGTAATAGGCGTCGTAATAGCCCGCGGACAGTGCGTAGGTTCCCAAAATGATGCGTCGCTTGACCTCGTCGCCAAAACCGGCTTCACGGGTCGCGCTCATGACGTCCTCGACCGTGGCGCTGCCCGACGGGTTGACGCGCAGTCCGAACCGAACCGAATCGAACTTCGCGAGATTGCTCGACGCCTCGGCAGGCAAAATCAGGTAATACGCAGAAACGGCGTACTCGAAATTCGGGGTACTGACATCAACGATCTCGGCGCCGTGAGCGGCCAAGGTCTCGAGCGTGGCGTGGAAGCGTTCACGGACACCGGGTTGGAACCCTTCGCTGTCGAGCTCACGGATGACACCAACACGGACACCCGCGAGCGAACCCGAGGCCGCGCCTCGACGTGCCGCTTCGGCAAACGATGCCCAGGGAGTGTTGATGCTGGTCGAATCGTGGTGGTCGTATCCACCGATGACATCGTGCAACAGGGCCGAGTCCAGAACGGTACGGGACACGGGCCCAATCTGGTCGAGCGACGATGCCAGGGCAATCGCGCCATAACGGCTGACGCCACCATAGGTCGGCTTGACGCCCACGGTTCCGGTCACGGACGCGGGCTGACGGATCGATCCACCCGTGTCACTGCCGAGAGCGATGGGGGCCTCGTAGGCGCCTACGGCCGCGGCCGAGCCACCGCCCGAACCGCCGGGAATGCGGTCGCGATCCCACGGGTTGCGGGTCACACCAAACGCGGAGTGTTCGGTGGACGAACCCATCGCGAATTCGTCCATGTTGGTCTTACCCAGGAGTACCATGCGGGCCTCACGCAGCTTGCGAACGGGGGTCGCGTCGTACGGGGGCACCCAACCTTCGAGCATGCGCGAACCGGCGGTCGAGGGCATATCGAGGGTGCAGAGCACGTCCTTGACGGCAACGGGAATACCCGCGAGGGCATGCAGTTGCTCGCCGGCGGCACGGGCAGCATCGACTTCTTCGGCCACGGTCACGGCGGCGTCGTTGATGTGCAGGAACGCGCCCAGGTCGCCATCAACGGCCTCGATTTGTGCGAGGTGTGCCCGAGTGACCTCGACGCTCGACACCTCGCCGGAAACCAGCGCAGCCGACAGTTCGGCTGCGGACAAGTGGATGAGTTCGGCCATTAGTGCTCCTCCCCCAAAATTGCGGTGACACGGAAACGTGAACCGTCGTGGTCCGGCGCTCCGGTCAGGGCCTCTTCGGCGGTAAGTTGGTCGGCAACAACGTCCTCGCGCCACACGTTTTCCATGGGGATGGGGTGTGAGGTTGCCGGAACATCGGGAGTGGCCACCTGGTTCACGGTCTCGACCGCGTGAACGATGGCGGAAAGTTCCCCCGTCATCTTGGTGATTTCCGCGGGGGTCAAAGCGATTCGGGCGAGGTTCGCAAGATGCGACACCGTCTCCTCCGTGATCTCGGGCATACTTCTCCGTACTGTCGTTGCCTCAATTCTAGTTTGTCGAGTACGCCCGAATGACGGCCGGGCGTCCCTCTCGGGTGCACAATGGCAGTATGAGCCCGCGTCTCGTTGCACTCCTCGCCGTCACGGTGTCAACACTCACTCTTGCCGCGTGTGCGCCCTACTCCGACGCGAACACGTGGGTGCTCACCCGATTAACCGACGAGGCGGGCGCCTACGTCCCCGCGGCGAACGACCTGCCCGTGACACTGCGGTTCGAGAACGGCGCAATCCAGGGCTCGGTCTGCAATTCGTACAGCGCCCAAGTTTCCGGCTGGGGAAGCAGCTTCGAAATTTCATGGATTGCATCGACCGAGATGGCGTGCATGGAACCCGAAACGGCCATGCAGGTCGAAACACGGTACCTGTCGGACCTGGGCGCGGTGACCACCATCACTCGTGATGGCGAGCTCCTCGTGCTGACCGGACCCGATGTGGTGCTGGAATTCGCTGTGGAATAACGTCGCTACAGTGCCGACGCAACAAGTTTGGCAAACTCGGCGGGTTCCATCACCCGGACATTGAGCTTTTCGGCTTTCGCCAACTTGGATCCAGCACCCGGTCCCGCGACAAGCAGCGAGGTGTTGGCCGACACACTCGACACTGATTTTCCGCCCATTCGCCGTACGGCGTCCTCGGCTTCGTCCCGCGTGAAGCCCTCGATTTTGCCCGAAACTACGACCGTCATCCCCGACAGTGGGCCATCAATCGCAGCCGTCTCGGCACCCGGTCCGGGGTGGCCGGGAATCTCGAACGCAACACCGGCCGCACGCCAGCGGTCGACGATGTTCCGATGCCAATCGACGGCACACCATTCGACAAAACTGGTCGCGATGATCGATCCAACGCCGTCGACAGCGGCGAGTTCCTCGACCGTTGCCGATTCCATTGCGGCAAGCGATCCAAAATGGCTGGCGAGCGCCCGCGCCGCAACGGGGCCCACATGTCGAATATTCAACGACACCAGGAACCGCCACAGTTCCTTCGTTTTCGCGCGTTCCAGTTCGGCAATCAACTTGAGCGCATCGGCACTGGGAACGAATTCGCCGTCAAAAGCGTTGTCGTCCTCGCTCGCAAACAGGGTTGCATCAGTCTTGGCTGTGCGCTTGGCACGGAACGGCATCTGACGTTTAGGTAAACCGGCGTCATCGAGCTTGGGCAGTCCCGTGTCCGAATCCTTGACCTCAACCACGACGTCGAACAGCGCGTCCAGCGTCAGGTCAAAAAGCCCCGCCTCATTGGTCAAGGGAGGAACCTCGGGTTCCAGTGGTTGTGTCAGCGCGGCTGCACTGACTTCCCCCAGGCCCTCAATGTCCAAACCACCGCGCGAACCGATGTGCTCGATACGGCCGCGCACCTGTGCCGGACAGTGCTCGGTGTTCGGACAGCGCAGATCGATATCGCCGTCCTTTGCGGGGGCGAGACGCGCACCACACTCTGGGCACCCCTCGGGCATCGTCCACACGCGTTCGGAACCGTCCCGCAATTCGACGACGGGGCCCAGAATTTCGGGAATGACGTCACCCGCCTTGCGCAACACCACCGTGTCGCCCAGAAGGACTCCCTTGCTGACCACGACGTCCTGGTTGTGCAGTGTTGCCTGCCGCACCACCGATCCGGCAACGCTGACCGGTTCCATCACGGCGTACGGTGTGGCGCGACCGGTTCGACCGACGCCAACGACGATATCCAGCAGTCGGGTGTTGACCTGCTCGGGCGGGTACTTGTAGGCGATCGCCCAGCGCGGCGCCCGGGATGTCGAACCCAATCGGGCCTGAACGTCGCGGTCATCGACCTTGACAACCACTCCGTCGATCTCGTGTTCGATGTCGTGAC
>CAZRHP010000016.1:0-26930 GCA_964599975.1 uncultured Gulosibacter sp. | reverse complement strand
CGGTCTGTTCGACCGAAGATTCGAAGGGTGCAGAGTTCATGTCATCAGCCATTAGGGCGAAGATGTGTCACATCCGCGGCCGTCACACGCCGACGCCCCGACGCACAATCCACCTCGAGCGAGCCGTCATCCCCCAGAGCCACCGCAATGCCGCGGTCCGTTTCACCCGACGGAAATTCAATCCGCACGCTGCGGCCAATCGTTGCCGATGCCGCCGTCACGCGGGCAATCATGTCCGCATCAACGGCCTGTTCGACGAGGTCCAGAACCGCACGTCGCCAACGCACGGCCAGATCCTTGGGCTCGGTCTCGACGCCCACCAGGTTCAGGGACGTGGCCGCGTCCGTCGGCAAGTCCTCGGTCGTTAACGCCCAGTTGACCCCGACACCGATGATGATGCGGCCATCGCCGGTCAGCTCACACAAAACCCCGGCGACCTTCTTGTCGCCAATCAGGACATCGTTGGGCCATTTCACCGCAGCCGACGCCCCGAGCACCCGAATCACATCCGCCATCGCCACCCCGGCCAACAACGGAACCCACGACACCGAGGACGCCGACGGAAATGCCGACAGTTCGACCACCAGCGACATCGCCAATGACTTTCCCGGCGGACACACCCACTCGCGGTTCATGCGCCCGCGGCCCGACACCTGGTTCGTCGTCGCCACCATCGTGCCGTGAGTAAACGCGGAATCCCGGGCGTCGACGTTCGTCGACCCAGTGGAATCACACCAGACAATGTTCGGCATGAAATTCACGGACATTTATCCAGCGAAACCGGCCCATGTGGTGTCACCACGGCTGACCTGTGCACGTCCCCGGCGAACCGAACGACTCCAACGGTCGGCGGTCTCGGGGTCATCCACGGCGCCACCCTCGACGAGCATCGCAGCCACAACCGCGATTGCCGCCGCGGCTTCCTCGTCGGACGGCGTACCCGACTCGACTCGGATGCTTCCAGGATCGATCTCGGTCACAGCGGGATGTTTCCGTGCTTCTTGGCCGGCAACGAGGCGCGCTTGTCCTTCAACGCACGCAGCGAACGAATCACCGCAACACGTGTCATGAACGGGTAAATGACGTTGTCAATTTCACCGCGTTCGGCTGCGAGGAACGGGCTGGCGACCTTGAACGTGTACTCGTTTGCCAGTCGGGCGCGAACCTCGTTGACGTCCTCGCCGTTCGCTTCGGCTTCCTTGAGCTCGTTGCGGTACAAAATGTTGACAGCGCCCTGGCCACCCATGACCGCGATCTCGGCGGTCGGCCATGCCATGTTGATGTCGGCACCCAACTGCTTCGACCCCATCACGATGTAAGCGCCACCATAGGCCTTGCGCGTAATGACGGTGACCAAGGGCACAGTTGCTTCGGCGTAGGCATACAGGAGCTTGGCGCCACGGCGGATAACACCCGACCATTCCTGGTCCGTGCCGGGCAGGTAACCGGGCACGTCGACGAGGGTCAGAATCGGCAAACCAAAGGCGTCACAGAATCGCACAAAACGTGCGGCCTTTTCACCCGCGGCGATGTTCAGGGTGCCCGCCATTTGGTTCGGCTGGTTCGCAATCACGCCAACGGGCTTGCCCTCGACACGTGCGAAACCGACGATGATGTTTGGCGCATACAGCGGCTGAACCTCGAGGAATGAGTCGGCGTCGACAGTGTGCGCGATGACATCGAGCATGTCATAGGGCTGGTTGGGGCTGTCGGGGATGATCGAGTCAAGCTTCTTGTCCTCGTCGGTGGGCTCGTCGCTCGCCGTGGTGGCGTACTCGGGCAGTTCCGCAAGGTTGTTCTGAGGCAGGTACGAGATGATCGACCGAGCGTAGTCAAACGCGTCGGGTTCATCGCTGGCAAGGTAGTGCGACACACCACTGACGCTGTTGTGCGCCAAGGCGCCACCCAGCTCTTCCATTCCGACGTCTTCGCCGGTGACCGTCTTGATGACGTCAGGGCCGGTCACAAACATCTGGCTGGTCTTGTCAACCATGATGACGAAGTCGGTCAGAGCGGGCGAGTACACGGCGCCACCGGCTGCAGGACCACAAATAATCGAAATCTGCGGGATCACACCACTCGCGGCGGTGTTGAGGCGGAAAATTTCGCCGTACTTACCGAGAGCCATGACGCCCTCCTGAATACGGGCTCCACCGGAATCCAAAATTCCGATGATGGGCACACCGGCACGCAGTGCGTATTCCATGACCTTGATGATCTTGTCGCCGGCAACCTCGCCCAACGAACCACCAAACACCGTGAAGTCCTGAGAATAGATGGCCACCTGTCGGCCATGAATGGTGCCCACACCGATGATGACGGCATCGCGCTCGGGACGATTGCCTGATGCGCCGAACGAGTCGCCGCGCTGACGCACAAACTTGTCGATTTCCGTGAAGTGTGTTCCCGGGTCGATGAGCTGCTTGATGCGCGCCATCGCCGAGTTCTTGCCCTTGGCCTTCTGCTTGTCGGCGGCCGCCTCTTGGGCGCCCTCCAACTTCTTCAGACGGTTCGTAAAGTCAGCAATTCGGCCTGCGGTTGTGGTCAGGTCGGGGATTTCATTCGTGGTCACACGCTCACACTACTAAGCACAACCACATCTGGCGGTTATTTCACATCAACAACAGTCTGGTCAGATGACTGTTGAAACCAACAAATGTCAGTCGCGGACGAGGGTGACGACGGTTTCGACGTGGTGCGTGTGGGGGAACATATCCAGCGCGCGAAGGAACACGGGACGGTAACCCGCCTCGGCCGCATATGCGATATCGCGCGACAGTGCCACAGGGTCACAGGCGACATAAATCACCTGAGCGGGCTGAGCGCCCGTCACCATATCCATGACGTCACGACCAGCACCAGCACGGGGCGGGTCGAGGATGATGGTCGCCTGGCGCAGACGTTCACGGTCGCCCGCGGTCTGAGTGGCGAGGAAACCGCGCAACCACTTGTCCACCTTCTCGGTCGCCGCTGTGGCCCCCAACCAGTCGGCCAAGTTTTCGCTGGCGTGATCCGTGGCGCGTGGACTGAACTCGACACTGGAGATTCGAGTGGACTTGCCGCCCACTTCAGCGAGCGCAGCCGCCAGCAGGCCGACGCCACCATACAAGTCAAGATTGTGGCCGGCGGGGTCAAGTTTGCCGGGCAGGATGGCGTCCTGAACCGCACGCGTCAACGCCATGGGCGCCTCGCGGTGGACCTGCCAGAATCCCTGATCGTCGAGGCGGAATTCGCGGTCGCCGACCATTTCCCGGATGACCATCGGCTTCTGTTCGCCCACAATCATCCGAGGGTCACCGACGGACGGCGACAGAATATCGACGGTCTCGATGCCCTGAATGTACTGATCCAGCGGGGCAATCTCGTTGATTCCCGCCGATGCGAGCGGAAGGTCGGGCACCTGAATCACCGAGTGTGAACGGCGAGCGCGCGGCCCGATTCGACCACGGTCATCAACGTGAAGGCGCACACGTGAACGCCATCCCAAACCGTTCGATTCGTCGTCGCCGGGAAGGGCCTCGACATCACCGAGAAGCGACTCGATGGTGTCCTGCGACAGCTTGCCAAACCGAGCCAGCGAGTCGGCAAGCACATCGCGCTTCAGCTGACGCTGGTGCGCGAGGGCAATGTGCCCAAAGTCGGCGCCACCGGCACGCTTGTCTGGGTCCACCTCGAGCGACGCCGCATGCCACACGTGCGGAATTCGGTGAGGGCTGGCCTCGAGGATTTCCACGGCGTCAGCGCGCCAAAAATTTTTCTTCGAATCGTCATTCACCCGGGCGCGAACACGCTCTCCGGGGATGGCGTCGGCAATGAACACGACCCGGCCGTCGACTCGGGCGACACCAAAGCCACCGTGTGCAATACCTGTTACGTCCGCGTCAATATCGCGGCCCATCCATTCACCCATCCTTCTAGCCTAGGGCGCGATATCCTCGCGAGTATGCGTTTCTATTTGGCTTCGACCTCGCCGGCACGTTTACAGACCCTGCGGAACGCGGGTGTTGAACCGATTGCAATCGCTCCCGGTGTCGATGAGGACGCCGTTGTGGCCCAACAGGCGCCCGCGCACGCCCACGACATGGTCGCACTGCTGGCGCAGGCCAAGGCCGAGGCGGTTGTCGCGGAACGCGGTTCCGAGATTGATGGTTTCGTTTTCGGTGGCGACTCGGCGTTCGTGCTCGATGACGTCATTTATGGGAAACCTCACCACCCCGAGGTGGCTCGTCAACGCTGGCTCGCACAGCGCGGGCGTTCAGGAAAGCTCTTTTCGGGACACTGGCTGATCGATCATCGGGGTGGTGAATTCCGTGCCGCGACCGGGTTGGTCAGCGTGGCCACGGTGCACTTTGCCGATGTCAGCGATGCCGAAATCGACGCCTACATCGCCACAGGGGAACCCCTGCACGTGGCGGGGGCCTTCACCATCGACAGTTTGGGCGCCGCATTCGTGCGTGAAATCGAGGGCGACCCGCACACCGTGGTGGGAATCAGCGTGCCGGGCCTGCGGCTGATGGCACAGGAACTCGGCGTCGAATGGACCGACTTCTGGAACCGATGATTGTCGTACAACGCGATGAAAATCACGGCCTTTTGTTGATATCACACAAACATTCGCGCGGTCGCCACTAATAGGCTGTCGCTATGACCCGTATTACGAAGGTACTTGTCGCCAACCGCGGCGAAATTGCTGTCCGTGTTATCCGTGCCGCCAAGGACGCCGGCATCGCATCGGTTGCGGTGTACGCAAACCAGGACCGCGAGGCACGCCACGTGAAACTCGCCGACGAGGCCTATTCGCTCGACGGCACCACCAGCGCAGAGACCTACCTCGTCATCGACAAGATTTTGGCAATCGCCAAGCGCTCCGGCGCTGACGCGATCCACCCCGGATATGGCTTCCTCGCTGAGAACGCCGACTTCGCTCGCGCCGTCAGCGCCGCAGGCATAATCTGGATCGGCCCATCCCCCGAAGCCATCGAACGCCTCGGCGACAAGGTCAGCGCACGCCACGTTGCTGAAAAGGTCGGCGCACCTCTGGCCCCCGGCACGATCAACCCCGTGTCCACCGCGGAAGAAATCCTGGAATTTGTGGACGAGCACGGCCTGCCCGTCGCCATCAAGGCAGCATTCGGTGGCGGTGGCCGCGGCCTGAAGGTGGCTCGCACCCGCGACGAAATTCCCGAACTGTTCGAATCGGCAACCCGAGAGGCAGTCGCCGCGTTCGGCCGTGGTGAATGCTTCGTCGAAAAATACCTCGACAAGCCGCGTCACGTGGAAACCCAGTGCCTCGCCGACTCCGAAGGCAACGTCGTCGTAGTGTCAACCCGCGACTGCTCGCTGCAACGTCGACACCAAAAACTCGTCGAAGAAGCGCCCGCACCTTTTGTGACCGAGGCCCAGCGCGAACTGTTGTACACCGCGTCGAAAAACATCCTGCGCGAGGTCGGCTACCTGGGTGCCGGCACCTGCGAGTTCCTCATCGGCAGCGACGGGACCATTACCTTCCTCGAGGTGAACACCCGACTGCAGGTGGAACACCCCGTTTCGGAAGGGGTCACGGTCCTCGACCTGGTGCGCGAGCAGTTCCGCATCGCCGAGGGCGGACTTGTGAACTATCCCGACCCCGAGGTTCGCGGTCACTCGATCGAATTCCGCATCAACGGCGAGGACCCGGGCGCTAACTTCCGCCCCACTCCCGGCCCGGTGAAGGCTATTCGCATTCCCGGCGGCCCCGGCATCCGCGTCGACAGCGGTGTCACCAGCGGCGATGTGATTTCGGGCTCATTTGACTCGTTGCTCGCCAAACTGATTGTGACCGGCACAGACCGCAAGGACGCACTGGCCAAGGCCCGCCGCGCACTCGCAGAATTCGAAGTCGAAGGCCTGCCGACGGTTCTGCCGTTCCACCGCGCGGTTGTCTCCGACGCCGCGTTTGCCCCCGAAGGTGACGATGCGTTCAGCGTGTACACCAGCTGGATTGAAACCGAATTCGTCAACGAACTGCTGCCCTGGCAGGGTCAGGCCGAGCCATTGGCCGAGCCGGAAACCCGCCACAACGTTGTCGTCGAGGTAGACGGCAAGCGCCTCGAGGTTTCGGTGCCCGACAACCTGATTCCGACCTCGTCCCGATCGCGCAAGGCTGTCGCGCCTCAGCGTTCGAAGACCGCGCACGGACACACCGGTGGCGGCGGAAACGCCGTGAAGTCACCCATGCAGGCAACAATCGTGAAGATCGCCGTTGCCGAGGGCGACACCGTGGTTGCGGGCGATCTCGTCGTAGTTCTCGAGGCCATGAAGATGGAGCAGCCCATTGCCGCTCACAAGGATGGCATCGTCACCGGCATCAACGCCGAGGTGGGTGCTACCGTTGCCAGCGGCCACCTGCTGTTGACCATTACCGACGCCGAGTAACGTCCCGTCAATTACTGTGCGCGGAACACGTGCACGATCGCATTGGCATGGCCGTGACCCATACCGTGTTCGTCCTTGAGGACAGCGACCTGCTGCATGTGGGTTTTGTCCGCGTGCGGCACGAGGATGTCCATCCAATGCTGGATCGGCTGCCCATACTTATTTTCGATTGAGGGGAAATAGCTGCGGGGGCCGGTAACTTTTTCGGTCATACAACAGTTGTACCGCACGCGGTCCAGCCGCGGGGGTTCTGGCGGCGCACTCGACAGTTTCGACGGCATCGCCGAACCGAAATTAGCTGCGCAGTGCGGTATGCATTCCCTTTGCCGCATCGACGATGGCGCCCGCGAGTGACGGGTACACGCTCCACGATCGCGCCAGCTGGTCCACGGTGTGACGGTGCTCCATCGCAAACGAAATCAGCAAAATCAGCTCGGACGCCTTGGGGCCCACGATTACGCCACCGATCAGGATTCCCGACTCAGGTTGAGCAATCAGTTTGATGAAACCCTCGGTCACGCCCTGCATTTTGGCTCGGGCATTGGATTCCAAGTCCAACGTGTAGACCACACCGGCTACGTCGCCGTTGGCGACATCCTGCTCGGACGCCCCCACCGTCGCAATTTCCGGTGACGTGAAAATGTTGCTCGTCACGACACGCATATCCAACGGCTTGGCGAAATCCCCCAGCGCGTGGAACACCGCGGTGCGACCCTGGTGTGAGGCCACAGAGGCGAGAGGCATAGCGTTGCTGCAGTCTCCGACGGCATAAATTCCGGGAACGTTGGTGCAGGCAACACGGTTCACGGGAATGTGGCCGGTTTCCGTCAACTGCACTCCGGCATCCGCCAGGCCGAGACCTTCGGTGTTGGGAATTGAGCCAACGGCGACCAAGCAGTGGCTGGCCTCGAGTGTCGAACCATCGCCCAGCGTGATGGTCACCACGTCGCCGTTGCGAACCACCGATTCGGCACGGTTGTTGGACAACACGGTTGTCCCGCGACGACGGAATACGCCCTCGAGCAGGTCAGCAGCATCGGCGTCCTCGCCGGGAAGCACCCGATCACGGCTCGATACCAGCGTGACCTTGGCGCCCAACGCCGTATAGGCCGACGCAAATTCGGCACCGGTCACACCCGAACCGATGACAACCAAATGTTCGGGGACAGAGTCCAGGTTGTACAACTGCTTCCACGTCAGAATTCGTTCACCATCGGGCATTGCCGTGGGCAACTCGCGCGGGTGCGCGCCGACAGCCACGATGATGGTGTCAGCTTCCAGTGTGTCGAAATCCTGTGGGTTGCGGCCACCGGTAGACACGATCACACGGTGTGTGCCGTCAAGGCGCCCCTCACCGGCAATAACGGTGACACCCGCGGCCGTCAGTGTCGAACCCATATCGATGGACTGTTCCTTGGCCAGGCGCAGCAGTCGTTCATTCACGGCGGCCAAATTTACGAGAACCTCGGGTCGGTGCGCAGTCCCGCTGTCACCACGGACAGTGAACTGCACGCCCAATTCGGCTGCCTCGGAAATCGCCTGTGCGGCCTCGGCCGTCGCAATCAACGACTTGGACGGAACCACATCCGTCAGCACCGCATTACCGCCAACGCCCACACGTTCGATCAGAGTCGAATCGGCGCCCAGTTGGGCTGCGGCGAGCGCCGCCTCGTAGCCACCGGGGCCACCACCAATAACGACGACACGATGCTTACGAAGGGCTGCAGTATTCACCTGCCTATTGTTTCACGCCCAATGCGCAAAATAGCATCCATGGCCCGTCGCGGTGATGGCCGGCAAAGAATAGGCTGACGGTATGGAAATTCGCTCAAAGTCGTGCTGTTCAACCGATTCGTGCTGTGACACCGTGGGAAACCCACTGGACAATCCCGCCGCGAACCCCCACGAGATTGCGGCTCAGGCCGCGGCCCAAATCGCCGAGGCCACGGGTGTCCCCCGCCACGACATCGCCCTGACATTGGGCAGCGGCTGGGCAAAGGCAGCCGACCTGGTGGGCGAACTTGTTGCAGAATTCCCCGCAACCGACATCATCGGGTTCAGCAAGCCCGCGGTCGAAGGACATGTGGGCACCATTCGAAGCCTGCGCACCCCGGGCGGTAAGCACGTCCTCATTATTGGTGCGCGCACCCACTTCTATGAAGACCACGGGGTGCGCCGGGTCGTGCACTCGGTGCGAACCGCAGCTGCGACAGGCGCACGAATCATGGTGTTGACCAACGGAGCTGGCGGGTTGAAGGAAACCTGGGATGCTGGCACTCCGGTCCTGATCAGCGACCACATCAACCTCACCGCCTCGTCGCCATTGGAGGGCGCAACCTTCATCGACCTCACCGACCTTTATTCGCGTCGCCTGCGCGATGTGGCCCGCACGGTCAAACCCGAGCTGGATGAAGGAATTTACGCCCAGTTCCGCGGCCCTCACTATGAAACCCCCGCCGAAGTACAGATGGTCAAGCACATGGGCGGACACATCGTCGGCATGTCGACCGCCCTGGAGGCAATTGCCGCCCGCGAGGCCGGCATGGAGGTTCTCGGTTTCTCGTTGATCACCAACCTCGCCGCAGGAATTTCACCCAACCCCCTGTCACACCAGGAGGTCATGGAGTCGGGCAAGGCAGCCGAACCCGTCATTTCGCAGCTTTTGGCCGACGTCGTCGCCGCACTGTAGGGAAGGACAACCGATGGACACCGCACTGATCACCGCAGCAGAATCCTGGCTCGCACAGGACCCTGACCCCGAAACGGTTGCCGAACTGCGACCCATCCTCGATGCCGCCCGCGCGGGTGACTCCGCGGCCATGACCGACCTGACCGACCGATTCGGCGCACGATTGACCTTTGGAACCGCCGGTTTGCGCGGCGAACTCGGCGCCGGCACGAACCGCATGAACCGCGTGCTTGTCATGCAGGCCGCCATGGGTTTCGCTCGTTACCTGCTGGCCCGTGAGGACTCCCCTAGCGTGGTCATCGGCTATGACGGACGCATCAACTCGGATGTGTTTGCGCGTGACTCCGCCGAGATTTTTGCGGGCCTGGGATTGGACGTCATTCTGTTCAACCGCGAGGTCCCCACTCCCGTCACTGCGACCGCAGTGCGCAGTCTGGGCCTCAGCGCCGGTGTGATGGTGACCGCCAGCCACAACCCTCCCCGAGACAACGGATACAAAGTGTACCTCGGTGGAGCCGATGAAGGGTCCCAGATTGTGTCCCCCGCGGACGCCGAAATCGAAGCCCTCATCCTCGAGGCGGCGTCGATCCCGGTCAGCGAGTACCCCCGGTCGACCTCGTACCGCATGGCCGACGAGTCCGTCATCGATTCGTATGTGACCGCCACCGCCGCCCTCAGCACGCGACCCGAAACACCCGCCCGATTCGTGTACACCGCCATGCATGGCGTTGGCTGGGAAGTGTCAGAACGAACCTATTCTGCCGCAGGACTCGGCACACCAGTGGTGGTCGAGGAACAGATTCACCCCGACGGTAATTTCCCCACCGTGGCGTTCCCCAACCCCGAAGAACCGGGCGCGTTGGACCTGTCCTATGCCACAGCGGACCGCCACGGCATCGACCTCATCATTGCCAACGACCCCGATGCCGACCGCCTTGCCGTCGCCATCAAGGACAACGGTGTGTGGCGCCGACTGACCGGGAACGAGGTGGGGTGCCTGCTGGGGTGGCGTGCTGCGGAACGTCACAGCGGCTCCGATGCCCCCGCCGCATTGGCGGCGTCGATCGTGTCATCACCCGCGTTGCGCCAGGTCGCGGCACACTACGGAATCGAATACTCGGACACGTTGACCGGCTTCAAATTCGTCAACCGCGTCCCGAACCTCATCTTTGGATACGAAGAGGCACTGGGCTACCTTGTCGACCCGACGAAGGTTCGCGACAAGGACGGCATTTCTGCCGCAGTGGATTTCCTCGCAATGGCCGGTGAACTACAGGCCCGCGGCGCGACGGTCGCCGACCACCTGCGTGAATTCGCCGCGACTTTTGGGGCGTACGCCTCGACCCAGATTTCGATTCGGGTATCGGATCTGTCCCAAATCCCCGCGATCAGCGGCCGATTCCGCACCAATCCCCCCACCGAACTGGGCGGACGCGCCGTCACAGCCGTCGACGATTTCGCCAACGGTTTCGAAAACTTTGGCCCGTCCGACCTAATCCGGTTGACGATTGACGGTGGCTCTCGGGTCATCGTGCGCCCCAGCGGCACCGAACCCAAGCTCAAAATTTATGTCGACGCCGCCGTCACCGATGGTGACAACCGCGAGGCCCGAGTGGCCGACGTCGTTGCCGCCATCGAGGCTGACCTGCGCGCCTTCATCGCCTGAAGTTAGGACATCATGCTGTCGTTCACTGATCCGGAATTTGTCGCCGACCCCTACCCCGGCCTGAGCGAAATACGCGCGGTGGGCAAGCCGTTCTGGCACGACGAGCTGGGCCTCTTTATCGCGGCGGGGTACGACGACGCTAATCAGGTGTTGCGTGCACGCACGTTGGGTCGAATCTTTAACCCCCGATCCCCCGAAGCCGACTGGCACGAATTCAACTGGCTCCACGCCGATTCAATTTTGGATTCGGAGCCCCCGAAGCACACTCGTTTGAAATCCCTGATTGCCAAGGCCTTCAACCGCAACAAGATTGAGGGCCTGCGACCCCAGGTCGAACGACTGACCGCGTCGCTGCTCGATGCCATCGAGGACAAGCTCGCGGCAACAGGTCGATTCGACGTGATTGCCGACTATGCCGAGCCCCTGCCAGTCAAAGTCATTGCCGCATTGTTGGGCTTCCCCGACGAGGACGAACACCTGCTGCGCCCGTGGTCTCAGGCCATCGTGAAGATGTACGAGGTGAGCCCCACCGAGACGGAACAAGCCGAGGCACGGCAAGCGTCGCGCGAATTCGCAGACTATGTGCGCGGACTCATGGAGGAACGGAAGCGAACCCCCGGCACCGACCTGATCAGCGACCTCGCCGCAGTGGAAGAAGGTGGCGAAAAACTGAACGTGCAGGAACTTATCGCCACCTGCGTGCTGTTGCTCAACGCCGGCCACGAGGCCAGCGTGAACGGTTTCGGCAACGGCATCGTCGCTGCCCTGAAGCGTGAAGACCAGGCGGCGCTTCTGCGCAACGACCCCCGGGCTGTCAGCCCCACCGCATTGGAGGAATTCCTGCGATTCGACGCACCGCTGCACCTGTTTGAGCGCACCGCGACAGCGGACACCGAAATCGGTGGTATGACAATCCCAACGGGTGCCAAAATTGCCGCCCTGTTGGGCTCGGCAAACCGTGACGAGACAATTTTTGAGAACGCTGACCGCATGAATCTGCTGCGGGATCCCAACCCCCACATCGGGTTTGGTGCGGGAATCCATTTCTGTTTGGGTGCGCCGCTCGCCCGCCTGGAAATGGGCGTTTCATTGCCGGCACTGTTCGAACGGTTCCCTAGCATCGAACTCGACGGCGAACCCGAACGACGCCCCACCTTTGTCTTGCGGGGATACGAATCGGTGTCACTGCGCAACTAGGGTTTCCCGAGCTCACACCACCTGCTCGGCACCAGGTTTCGGAGCCGCTCTAGCGGTGTGAGGTTTCGAACTCCTCGATTGCCTCATCCCACCAGTCAGTAAATTCAGCCTCGGGTATCGGACGGCTGAACAAATAACCCTGACCATAATCGATACCGAGGTCACGCAGCTTGTCTGCCATCGACGGGGTTTCAACGCCTTCCGCCACGACGGCCAGGTTCAACGTATCCGCGATGCGTTTAATGTCCGACACCAAATCCCAGCCTTCCGGCCCCTGGTCACCCTCAGGCAAGAAACTCCGGTCGATTTTGAGGATGTCCAGCGGCAGGTTGTGGGCCTGCCCCAAACTGGAATACCCAGTTCCAAAGTCGTCGAGTGCAATGCGGGCACCTGCGTTGCGTAATTCAATCAACTGGTCACGAGCCAAGTCGCTGGATGCCAGTGAATGTTCGGTGACCTCGAGAACCACCGATTTCAGGGGAACCTGGTTGCGCTTCGCCGAATTGATGATGAACGGTGCAAGGCTGGGCATCTCGAGCTGCTCGGCGTCGAGGTTGATCGAGATGTAAGGAATGCGTTCGGGGTCCGATCTCGTCGCCTCGCTGACATTGCGGTTCCAAAATTGGAACGCTTCCTCGATGACGAACCACCCCATTTCGACGGCGATGCCTGCACGCTGAACGATGGGCAGGAAGTCATTGGGGTTCACGATGCCCGTTCCCGGACGATCCCAGCGAATCAGTGCCTCGGCCCCGACAGGTCGCCGCGTTGCGCAGTCAACGAGCGGCTGGTAGTACAGCTTGAATTCGCCCGACCGCAATGCAATGCGAACAGCCAGTTCTTCGTGCCAGGTCGTCATCAGGTGACTGTGCTTGTCCAGGTCAAATTCCACACAGCCACGACGTTCGGTCTCAGACTTCGCTACATAGATGGCTGTCGATGCGCAGCTGATAAGTTCCGAGGCCTCTGTCATGTGGCCATCACACACCATGTATCCAACGCTGGCGGTGACTGCGGATTCGACTTCATCAGCGTCAACTTGGAAGGTCAGCGAGTTCACGATTTCGTTCACACGCCGATCCACTTCGGCGTGGTCGTCGTATTCACCGACGATCGCGAATTCGTCGGCGGACAGGCGGGCAATGTTCTCGCGGCCCCTGGTAATTCGGCTGAGCGTGTCCGCTGCTTCGACCAAAACCTTGTCCCCGACCGAGTAACCCAGAGCTGCATTGACGTCACCGAAACGGTCGATGTCAAAGATCGCGACCGCTAACACTTTCCCCTTTATTCGCGTGTTGAGCTTGGCCTGTACCGACTCGAGGAACATTTCACGGTTGGGTATTCCCGTGAGTGCGTCGTGCTTTCTTTGGAATTCGAGTTCTTCGACCGCGGCGTCGCGGGTGCGCAGCGAGGTAACAATTTCCTCGGCACGACGCAGCAGGATTGTCAGTTCGTCCCTGTTGATTCCGCCCTGTGGAATGGTGCAGACCGACACGGCGAGTTCGGCCTCGGGTCGCAAATCGAAGTCCACAACCAGCCCATTGCCCAACGTCGAAAGGTCCGATGCGAGGTTTTTCAAGATTTTGTCCGACGGTTCGCCGTCGACGACTTCCTTCGCCCACCGAGCGGCTTTGGCTTCGAGTCGGTGCATCAGATCGAGTTGCTCGATTGCTGTGTCCAGCTCGGCGCGTTCTTCGGCGATTTGTTTGCTGATGCGACGATATCCTCGCAGAATGTCCATCGCTACCCACGCACTGAGGATAGCGCCAAGAATCATGGCAAACCCCAGCAGTAATGTCTGCACCAGGTCGGATTGCGCGCGTTCTGCCAGTGCCGCGGTCGTCGTATCCCTCGAAACTTGCTGGAAAGTCTTGTCGAGTTGGCGTGTTTGACGCGCAAAGTTGTCGAGTGAGTCCGACATGTCCGAGTAGAACGCGCGTTTTTGCAGGCTGCCCACGTCGTTGATGAGCAGTAACCAATAATCGATATCGTCGAGCGCATCCCGGTATTCGACGTGTGCGAGGTCCGAGGTATACACGCCGGATGCTGTCTCGACAGTGAGACGTTGACCCAACAGCGCCCGCGCGATTTGCACGTCGCGCCCTGTCAGCTTGCCGGCATTCCATTGTTCGATGGCGATCAGCACGTTGAAAGATTCACGCTGCGCGTACACCATTGCGCTGGCGTCGCTTTCTTCGGCAAAAATCTGTGAGCGCTCCGACTCGTGTTGCTGCATCGAGTTCACCGACCAGAACCCCAATACCGCGAGCACGACGATAAGCAGGTTCGCGAGTATCACCTGGCCCAGTTTGGGCGCAATCAACATCCCAGGCTTTTCGGCGACTACGGGACGGAAAAACATGGTGTTACTGTTTCAGCTCGATCGAACGAAGGCTCCAGTTCCACGCGTCCAGCACGGTGAAATATTCGGAATCCGAAGGGAACACGATGCGGATGGGTCCACCCTGGTCCATGGGAATTTGTTCACCGTCGCGGAATACCGCCAAAATGCCGTCATTTGATGTGAATGCACCGGCGGTATCAACGTACTGATAGTCGTTCAACGCAATGGTTGCGATCGAGTCTCCGGATTCAAAGCCAATTTTGGCGAACAGTTCGTCAAGTGCCACACCACGGAAGGTTTGTTCCGTTTCAACGAACGGTTCCACGATTGTAAATTCTTCGGTCGAGAGATCAATGAGCTCTCCCATGGTGATGTCCACGTCGCGTGTGCCGTCCGAGAGGGTCAGTACGACGTCTTCAGCGGCGGGCAAATCGACGGGAAAACCACCGTACGGGTTTTCGCTCGCCGCGGACTCGGTGGCTTCCGGGGCCGCGTTTCCTGCGGTACATCCTGCCAACACTGCGGAACTCAGGGCAGCGATCGCCAGTGTGGCGGTGAATCTGCTTCGAAGGTTCATGCTGGCTCCTCTGCCTTATTCCGTGCCTACGGTCAGATCACAGTGAAGGTCTGTCAGCGTTTTCTGCACAAATTCGTTGGGGACATCAATTGCGAGGGTGAGCAAACCTAGGGTCTGCGCAATCGCAACCGATACCCGCAGACTATCGATTTTTGATGTCGATGTCGATGTCGATGTCGATGTCGATGTCGATGTCGATAAAGAATCGATAACTTCGGTCGAAAACACAATCCCCAAGGGAGTAACGGCGGCCAACACCGACAACTCGTTAATGCCGACCCCAAAATTGGAGACAAAAATTCCCACATTGTGTCGTGACTGAATTTCACGGGCAATTTCCAGAACTGGCCCGACTGCCACTTCGCAGTTCAGCAAAACGCTGAGCGAAATTGAGGGAATGCGCTCACGCAGTTGTTCCATAATTTCGGGCATCAGGGAATCTTTCAGCCAGAACTGCGAGGGCAAATTCATCACAACGTGGGTGACAGAGTGACTTCCGTTTTCGAAGCCAGTCAAATTGGTCACCAGCAGGTTAACGAGTTCGGTGGAGTTGAGGCTACGCATCGCGGTTTCCAGCTCGACGTATTGCCCCCATCGCAACCCCGTGTCGGTATCGACAATCGACCGTGTCGAAATTTCGGTTAATTTGCCGAGCGCGTCTTCTACCTGTGGCAAATTTCCCTTCGCCGGATCCGCGTATGAGACATTGCCCCCCAGATCCTCGACCACGATGCCACCACCGACCTGCTTGGCCTGGTACATCAACGAATCGGCAAGCTTCATGGCTTCTGTTACCGGCTCGCTGGCGCGCCACAGAGCGACACCGATGCTGCACCGAACCTCGACGGAATTACCGGCACTCGACACGAAGGTGCCGTCTACCGCCTCAGCCAGCCTGTGTGCGACCATATGCGCTTCCGCGGACGAATTCACGTTGTGCGCGAAGATGATGAATTCATCACCGCCTAATCGGGCAACGAAGTCAGTGGGACGCAGGTTGGCCGTCAGCTGCTGCGCAACATGCACCAAAAGCTCATCCCCCACATCGTGACCCAAAGTGTCGTTCACCGCTTTGAAATGATCCAAATCAAGGTAAGCGACAGCTCGAGTGGCGTTGTTGCCGGCCAACTTCGAGTTGTGGATGGCGATGTCCAAACCGCGACGGTTAGGAAGTCCTGTCAGAACGTCATGTGTCGAGCGATAGAAAAGTTCCGCCCGGGCTCGTTCTTGCCGGAAAATTTTGGGAAGAATCAACGCTGCCGTCAGCAACGACTGGACTGCCTCGTCCGAGAGGGAGGATGCCGTCGGCAGGACAAAAATTGTGCGCACCGCAAATTCAGTCATTCCCGCCGTGTCAAAGGCCGCAAAATGTCGCGCGCCTGCCACGGCAAAAGTCTGTGAGTCGGGGTGGAGTTCGAACATGTCGTCGGCGTTCACCAGTGAGGGCATTTGGTAACACATGCCCTGCACATCGATACTCTGCGCCCGAATCGCGCCAAGGGCGGACAGCGAAGCCGGCGCACCCTCGGGGATGACCCAATTGTCGGGAATGAGTTTCCCGTCACGCACCCACCAGGTTTGGTAACCCCACCAACCGAATTTCTTTACGGTCTCGTTTAAAAGTTCCGAAATAATTTCGCGCGAGTGATCAAGGTATCCCGCCTCAACCCGCAGTTCACTGGGCACATCGTCGTCAGAGTAATAGTTCGACATCTCACCCCCTTTCGCCTTTTCCACCATAGCTTCTTGCGCCCCAGGACGTAACCGATACTATGTCGAATAGAAATACCGAATAATCCCCACACTACTTCGAGGTGACCGATGGACGATTCCCGCTTCAACCCCACTACGGCATACGCCCCGGTCCCCACCTCGGTGAGAGCAACTCGATTGCGACTCGGTTCATGGTTCCAATCCCGCGCGACGGTAATTCGGGTGTTGGCATCGATCACGTTGGCCACCGGAATTGTGTATCTGACCTGGCGACTCGTCGCCACATCGTGGTCGGTTCCTGGATGGCTGTTCTGGCCACTGTTCATAGGCGAATTTATGGGATTTGCTACCTATTTCATGCTCGCGTTCGACGCGTGGGACATTAAACCGACCGCCCGCCGTTCCCCGCTCGATGTCCCCGTCGACATTCTGATCGCAACCTATAACGAGGAACTCGCAATCGTCGAACCCACTGTGCTCGGCGCCAAACGCGTACACGGCCGCACCACTATCTATTTGTGCGATGACGGCAGACGCCCGGAAATGAAGGCCCTCGCGGAACGGCACGGAATTGAATACGTCACTCGAAACGACAACAAGGGGGCCAAGGCGGGCAACATCAACGCCGTACTGCCCCGCCTCACCGGTGAACTGGTTCTCGTGCTCGACGCAGATCACGTGCCCTCGCCGGACTTCCTGGAAGCCACAACCGGATATTTCACCGACCCGACGCTGGCACTCGTGCAGACCGCGCACTCGTTCCGCAACCACAACTCGGTGATGCACGGCGAGGTCGGTCGTCACGAACAGTCGCTGTTCTTCGACGTCCTGCTGCCCGGCCGCAATCGATTGGGCAGCGTTTTCTGGTGCGGCTCGGCTGCTGTCATACGCACCAGCGCGCTGCGCGAGGTGGGTGGACTGTCTACCCGCACATCAACAGAAGATTTTGAAACCTCACTGACCATGCAGGTCGCGGGATATCGCACCCAATATCACAACGAGCACCTGATCCAAGGTCTTGCGCCCGACAACCTTGCCGCATACATCGTCCAACGAGCACGCTGGGCGGAGGGAACCCTGGCCGCATGGCAGAACGGCCAGCGTCGCCCCTGGCACAAAAATCTCAGCTGGCGCCAGCGCCTGTCGTACACCGGCAGTCTGCTGTACCACCTCAACCCGATTCAACGCATCTTCTATTTCGGGACATTCCTCGCCGTTGGAATTTTCGGCCTGATGCCCATCGGCGATGGAGGCACCGTCTCGGTGATCCTGTGGGTGCTGTGGGTTGTCCTGTCGACCACGGCGACCATGGCGTTAGAGCGCGGAGCATCCACCCCCTTCGAGGGCGTCCGCAACCACGCCATCTCTTTTGAGCCATTCCTACGCGCCCTTCCCTGGCTGCTGAAACCCCAAACAATGGTGTTCAAGGTCACACCCAAAAACGAGGTCGATCTGGGTGGCTGGGATTCGGTGCGCCTGTTGCGTCTGCCTCTCGCCATCGCTGCCGTCACCGCGGGCGTGCTTCTGGTCCGCTGGGTTGACTATGTGATCATGGCATTCGGGGGAACACCGTTCCTTGCCCCGATTTACCCCCTGGCGTTGCTGGCAATGTCGGTGTTTGGCACCATCGAAGTGGTAATCGTTGCCCGACTGGCATGGGCCGTGTGGAGCCGCAAGCAATACCGTCGCCTGTGGCGTTTTCCCGTCGAACTGTCGATGCGCGGCGACGGTGTTACCGGCCAGTGCATCGACATGCATCAAGAAGGTGCGGGAATAATCCTTCCTCGTGCCGCCGTCGACGGAAAAGCAACCCTGAATATCGAAATTGACTGCCGCAAAACCGACGGCACACTTGCCGTGGCCACCGGAGTGCTGACTATCAGTTCGATTCGGGACTTGTCGGAATCCGGTGACTCGGTGCGTGTTGGCGGTTCCGTTGTGTGGAACACCGACGAATGCCGCGAGGCTGTGATTGAGCATGCCTACATCGTCGAACCGTATGTGGCGCGCAACAGATACTGGGTACGCCGTGCGCCCCGTCTGCCTGTCCTCATGCCCGCCACAGTGGAAACGCAGAAAGCGACCTGTATCGACATCAGCATCAACGGTGCCGCTTTCGTGGTGGATGGCGGCCAGTGGAACATCAACGATGAACTGCACCCGACGATTGAGCTGAGTGACGGTGGCGTTGCCACGGGACTGTTCGAGGTTCGATCCGCGGTGGCACGCCCCGACGGACGCACCCGACTCGGTGGCGTCATGACCTGGCAGGACACAGGCTGGATCAACGATTATGTGACTTTGGCCATGGTTCCTTCGGCCGAATACAACAAGTTCCCCGTTTCCACACCGTACTGAAGCTGGACCGCAGACGGTAAAATCGGGGTATGACCCTTCAGAAGGTAATCCTGTATTACGGCTTCGCCCCCGTTGCCGACCCCGCTGCCGTCGTGTTGTGGCAGCGCACACTGTGCGACAGTTTGGGGCTGAAGGGACGCATCCTGGTGTCACCGCACGGAATCAATGGAACCGTCGGTGGTGAAATGGAGGCCGTAAAGAAATATGTGCGCGCAACCAAGCAATACCCCGGCTTTGGCAAGATCGACTTCAAGTGGTCCGAGGGCGTGGGGGACGAATTCCCCCGCCTGTCAGTGAAGGCGCGCAAGGAATTGGTGGCTTTCACCACCCCCGATGACGTCACTGTGGGTATCGACGGTGTTGAAAACGGTGGTGTGCATTTGAAGCCCGCCGAGGTCAACAAGCTGGTCGAGGAACGCGGCGACGACGTCGTGTTCTTTGACGGACGTAACGCGTTCGAGGCCCGCATCGGTAAGTTCAAGAACGCGATCGTGCCCGACGTGCGCACCTCGCACGATTTCATCACCGAGATCGAGAGCGGAAAGTACGACCACCTGAAATCCAAGCCGATTGTCACCTATTGCACCGGTGGCGTGCGGTGCGAGATCCTTTCGGCGGTCATGCTGAATCGCGGGTTTACCGAGGTGTATCAGATCGAGGGCGGAATCGTCCGTTATGGCGAAAAGTTCAAGGACAAGGGGCTCTGGGAGGGCTCGTTGTATATCTTTGACAAGCGCATGGTGATGAATTTCAGCCACGATGCGGCCACGATCGGCGAGTGCGATCACTGTGGCGGTGGAACCTCATCCTTTTACAACTGCCACAATCCCGAATGCCGTCACCTCGCACTGGTGTGCGACGAATGTGCGCAAAAGCCCGAGAGCTTCGACTGTGCGGGCGACCACGCGGGCGCAAACCTGCGCGGCGAAGTCGGGTAGCGCAGCTCGGAATCCTGCGAGCTAGCGGGAAATTGTCGCCGTGTATGCGCTCGTGCGTTTCAGCGTCGTGTAGCCAGTTTTCGTGCCCACGACGGTCACACGAATCTGATGGCCGGCATCCGTGCTCCGCAACGTGTACGTATTACCTGAGGTGCTGGACACGACGGTGTTACCGCGCCACCACACATATCGGAACGTCACACCGGGCATCCATGTTCCTCGTGCCGCCGTGAGTTTCGACCCCACCCGTAAAGTTCCCGTGACCCGGGGTGTGGGGGCCGGAGAAATGGTGCCCGCCAGGACCGTTTGCGGCACGCTGGCGCGGAACATGGTGACGGATCCGGATAGTGACGATGTTGCGCCGACACGCGCCTGGATTCGGTGCCCATAATCCGCCGATGTCAGAGTGTACGTGCGGGAACCCGATTTAACGGAAATTCGTGCTGTCGCCCCAACCGGACATCCCCAGGAACAACGTGCTGCCCACGGCGATTCGGCCCGAATTGCTGGGTGCAGACACGATGTTGTTTCCGGGGAAATAATCTGTCGCCGACGACGTTGTTGTGATCGTGTATTCGCCGAGGGAACCGTAGTCGCTGTACCCCGAATCACCGGAAATGCCTTCACCCGAGACCTGCAGGTAATATCGTTCACCCACGACCAACCCATAGGTCGCTTCGGTGCCAAGACCTGTGACCTCGGTCGAGCTCACGGCAACGGCAGCAGGGTTTTGTGCGGTCAGAGTTGTCGAATTCGTGTCGCGCAACACCATGCGAATGTCGAGGTTGGGGTTAGGCGCCTCGCCAGCGACCGCAATCGTCAGCGTCGGCGAGTCGGCTATGAACGTATAGACATCAACGTCGGCCCGCGTCGAAATTAAGGACGGCTGGTCGATATCGACCACCAATTCTGTCGCCGTAGCCGTTGTGTCTCCCACAGCATCAGCCCACAGGTCCAGTCCGTGACCTCGCATCACAAAGATGTCATCCTCGGTGTTGGTTGCGTAGGCGTAATCCCCCTTGGACCATTGGGTCGTTGCGCGGTTGTACCCCGCACCCATGATGGGAGCCCAGGTCCCTGCACCCATGTAATACTCGACCAGGCTGGGAGTTCGCTTGCCATCATGCGACAAACCCAGGGTGTGGCCGACCTCGTGGCCGGCAATGTCGGAAATAATTTTGAAGCTGGCGCTGGCGTTGACAAAGGCGAAACCAACACCGTATCGGTTCTCTTCTGTCTGCGATCCCGGCGTGACAGGTTGCGCAATATTGTCGAACGGCCCCAGGTATGCGACACCACCACAGTTTCCGCACATGTCATAGACCGAGTTGTTCATGTTCGTCACCACCAGGCGCACACCGTAGGTGTCATCGCCCGAGGAATACCGGTGCAAGGCGTCGTCCGTGGGTTCTGCGGTAGTCACATTGACGGTAAAGGGCGCATAGTCTTCAACAACATTGCGCCACGCGTCATAGATCGCCGTGCGCTCGGAGAGCGAAAAATTTCCGGTGTCGCCGTCGAAACTGAACGGCACGAACGTGGGGTCATACGGCCCTGGATTGACCTGCTGTTCGCCGGCCCACGCCTCGTAGTCATCACTCCATCCCGAACCGGGATCGGTGTGACCGGTGAAATCCAGATAGATCGTGGTGTCGGCGCCCGGGTTGGAACTCAGGGCAAAAACGTCGGCGGGAAGTGCCGAACTGACACTGTAATTTGCCGCTGCCGCGAGAGGCGCTGTGGCCTGGGGTTCGGCTGAACTCACGGGTGCATCGGCGATAAAGACTCGACCACTGACTCCCACCCGCACGGTCTCGTCGTCCAACGCCGATTCCCATGCCGCCTCGGAAACACCGGTGTCGGGAATCCAGTCATCACTGCCGTGAACTGTCTCGGCGTACTCACCAAGTGTGAGATTCGACGCAGCTGCGACATCCGCTGTCGGCTCACCCGGGAATGGCAGGGCCGCCGCAGGGCTGACACAGGACGCCACGATGACTGTCGCCATCGTTACTGTCGTTACCGCGCGGAACATCGCACCCCCTGCACTTCCAGTGTACGTCCGAGCCACCAAGCGGTTACCTGGTCGACCAATTCTTGGACGAATCTTGGATGTGGACTAGGCGCGGTCAAATTCGTCGAGAATGTGGGCGATGAGAGCTTCCCTGTCGGCTTCGGGCAGGAATGCGCTTTGTGCCGCATTGAGCTGGAATTCCAGCACATCGTCCAGCGTGTAGTCGAACACCTCGGCTAGGACCGCGATTTCGCGGGACAACGTGGTGCCGCTCATCAGACGGTTGTCGGTGTTGACCGTGACGGTGAAACCGAGTCGATACAGCACGTCAAAGGGGTGGTCGTTCATCGCCGAACCCTGGGCTGCAAACGCACCGGTCTGCAAATTTGACGAGGGGCTCGTCTCGAGAGCAATCTTGCGGTCCAACACCCACTCCGCGATGGGGTCAAGCCGGACCGACTGCGGGTCTCGTTCGTCGGCGTGGTGAATGGCCTCCATGATGCGCACGCCGTGTCCCAAACGCAGGGCGCGCCCATCAATCAAGGCGCTCCGGATGCTGTCGATGCCGTCGGCCTCGCCCGCATGAACGGTTCGGGGCATCCAGTTGTGGTCCAGATAGGCAAAAGCCGCCGACAACGCCGAGGCGGGGAACCCAGCCTCGGGTCCTGCAATGTCGAAGCCCACAACTCCACGGTCGCGGTGGGCGACAGCCAACTGGGCGATTTCGAGCCCACGGTCGTTCTGTCGCATTGCACAGAGCAGCTGACCGATGCGAATTCGGCGACCCGAGGCCGCAACTTCGGCAATACCCGAATCAATACCCGACTGCACTGCGCGGACTGCCTCGTCGAGGGTCAGACCCTGTTCGCAGTGCAGTTCGGGCGCCCACCGAATCTCGCCATAAATGACGCCATCGGCTGCCAGATCGAGCACGAACTCGCGCGCAACACGCTGCAAGTTGTCGGCGGACTGCATCACCGACAGGGTGACGGCAAAGGTCTCGAGATACGTAACCAGGGAACCTGAATCGGCCGAAACCCGGAACCATTCGCCGAGCGCCTCGGCGGCACTGGCCGGTATCGCGATTCCATCGCGTGTGGCTATTTCCACGATTGTTGCGGGACGAACTCCCCCATCGAGGTGGTCATGCAACGACACCTTGGGAAGCCGCTCAATGACGATGTCTGTGCCGGGCAAAATATGCGCGGACTCCACACCCGGTGTGGTCTGGGGCAACGTCAGACGACTCATCCGGTGACAACCTCGGCAATGAGCGAACCATAATCGTGTGCGGAATCGCCGATACTCCAGGCGCCCTCGAGCGCCTCCAGTGCGCGCTCAAAACGTGCAGAGTCATTGGCCGACAGCGTGAACAACGGATCACCTGCCGAAACGGCGTCGCCCGGCTTGGCGTGCAAATCGATACCCGCGGCGTGAATCACCGCGTCCTCCTTGCGGGCACGGCCAGCGCCCAAACGCCAGGCGGCAATACCGAACGGCAACGCCTCTTGTGTCGCAAGGATTCCGTCGCGGTCTGCGAAAACCGTGTGTGTTTCCGTGGCCACGGGCAGCGCCGCGTCGGGGTCTCCGCCCTGTGCCGAGATCATGGCACGCCACGAATCCATGGCCTTGCCGTTGCGCAGGTTTTCTCGGACATCGACATCGGTGATGCCGGCAAGTTCGAGCATGTGCCTGGCCAGTTCGACCGTCAGGTCCACCACATCGGCGGGACCGGCGCCAGCCAAAACCTCGACCGATTCGCGCACCTCGTTGGCGTTACCAATCGCGAGCCCCAGGGGCACATTCATGTTTGTCAACACGGCACGGGTTTTGACTCCGGCATCGAGACCGATCTGAACCAAAACAGTGGCAAGTTCCTTGGCTTTCTCGAATTCCCGCATAAAGGCGCCGCCACCGAATTTCACGTCGAGAACCAGGGACTCGGTGCCTTCCGCGATTTTCTTGCTCATGATCGATGATGCAATCAACGGAATGGCTTCGACGGTGCCGGTGGCATCGCGCAGTGCATAGAGTTTGCGATCGGCGGGGGCAAGCCCCGAACCTGCCGCACAAATCACAGCTCCAACCGAATCCAATTGAGACATCATTTCGTCGTTGGACAGCGCAGCACGCCAACCGGGAATGCTCTCCAGCTTGTCCAAGGTTCCACCGGTGTGACCCAGTCCACGCCCGGACAGCTGCGGCACAGCGACCCCGAAGCTCGCAACCAATGGGGCCAGCGGCAGCGTGATCTTGTCACCGACTCCACCGGTGGAGTGCTTGTCCGACGTGGGCTTTGACAGCGCCGAGAAATCAAGCCGCTCGCCAGAACGCACCATTGCGTTGGTCATGTCGACGGTCTCGCGGCGTTCCATTCCACGAATAAGGATGGCCATCGCCATTGCCGACATCTGCTCGTCGGCGATTACCCCGCGAGTGTACGCGTCAATCATCCAGCGAATCTGGGGGGAAGACAACGAGCCCCCGTCACGCTTGACACGGATCAGATCGACGGCGTCAAAGGGTTCGATTGTGCTGCTCATTGGCATCCTTCACACTGGGTGTTGTCGGCGGGGTCGGTGGGTACGGGCTCTCGGAACGCTTCCAATGTGCGTGGACCAAATGCGTCGGGGATAACCTCGTCGATGGTTTTCATGCCCGACACGGTGTCGAGAATCATTCCCGGTGCCGAATGTTCAAACAGCAACTGTCGGCAGCGACCGCACGGCATCAACGTGTTCTCGTTGCCGTCCACGCAGGTAAATGCCACAAGTTTGCCGCCACCCGTCATCGTCAGCTGCGAAACCAGCGAACATTCCGCGCAAAGCCCCAAACCATAGGAAGCGTTTTCGACGTTGCACCCGCTGACGATGCGGCCATCGTCGGTCAGTGCCGCGGCGCCGACCGGGAAGTTCGAGTACGGTGCATACGCAGTGCGCATTGCCGCCACCGCGGCGTCACGCAACTGAGCCCAGTTGATGTCGTTCATGGTTACCCCTTTTCGTAGGGAATGCCGTCGGCTGCGGGAGCGCGCACGCGACCCACGAAACCAACGACGGCGATCAGCGTCACCAGGTAGGGAACCATGGTGATGAAGTCGGTGGGGATACCGGGGCTGACCTGGTTTGCCCAAATTCGCAGAATGATGGCAAAACCAAACAGCAGCGATGCGGCAGCCGCCGAGAACGGGTGCCAACGACCAAGAATGACGACGGCGAGGGCGATGAAGCCTTGACCGCCCGACATTTCACGGCCAAACGCTCCCACGGAACCGATGGTCAGTGCAGCGCCACCGATTCCGGCGACCATGCCGCCGAGGGTAACCCACCAGAAACGGGTGCGGGCTACATTGATACCCACAGTGTCGGCGGCCAGGGGGTGTTCGCCCACGGCACGAGCGCGCAAGCCCAGCTTGGTCTTGAACAGGAAGAACCACAGTGCGGGGATGATGAGGAACGCGAGGTACGTGGTGACGCGGTTTGCAAACAGCGCGGGACCCAGCACAGGAATCTCGGACAGTACCGGAATCGGGACGATGTCGAACGTTCCGGGGAAGTTCGAGTTCTGGCCGTCCTGCGCCAACCACTGCGAGTACAGGAAGTTGGTGATACCGATCACGAGCACGTTGAGGACAACACCAACGATGACCTGGTCGACCAGGTATTTGATCGAAAATGCGGCCAACACCATCGACATCAGTGCGGCACCGATCATGGCGGCGAGCAACCCCAACCACAGGTTGTCGGTCAGTGATCCGACCACTGCGGCGAGGAACGCACCGGTCAGCAGCTGACCTTCGATGGCGATGTTGACGACACCGACACGTTCACTCATGATGCCGCCCATGGCGCCCAGTGCGATGGGCACGGCGAGCACGATGGCGTTCGACATGATGAACGCGAACTGAATCGTGTTGCCCGCAGCCAGCCACGACAGCAGCGCAATGACTGCCAGCAGACCAAAGATCAGGGACAACCACAGCGGGGGCTGCACGCGGCGGGACACCAGCACGAACGAGACGGCGGTGATTGCAGCCAGCAGGACACCGACGACAATTCCGACGAGGCTCGACGAGATCACAAAGTTGGGCAAGGCCCACAGTGCGTCCGCCTTGGTGAACTGCCAGGTGACGTCGGCCGAATTTCCGAGGACGCCAAAGAACACAAACACCACGGCAGCAAAAGCGGCCATGACGATGGGGTTCTTGCGCGAAACGGCGTGCTCGACCTTCGAGAACATTCCGGGGGTCACTTCAGATTTCACTTCGAGTCCCCTTTCGAACGGCGAGAAAAGAGGTCCTTAAGTACCGTCGTTTTCTGTGGGGCGGGCAGACGGAAAATTGCGCGAATCAGCGGGGGTGCCGCGATAAACAGCACGATGGATCCCTGAACTACACCCAACACTTCGGGAGAAAGACCCAGCACCTGCATGGGAGCGGAGCCCGCCTTGAACGCACCGAACAACAGGCCGGCCAGCAGCACGCCGGGAGCGGTCGAGCTGCCCAACAGAGCCACTGTGATCGCGTCGAAACCGATACCGGCATCGGCGGAAGGCGACAGTCCCGAGGTCACACCGAGGCCCTGGTTTGCGGCGGCGATACCCACAAATGCTGCCGATGCGGCCATCGCATAGATGTAGGTGCGTTCCACGTTGATGCCCGCAGTGCGAGCGGCGTTGGGGTTGTGTCCGACCATGCGGAACCGGAAGCCCAACGTCGAACGCTCCATCAGCCACCAGTACACAACAACGGCAACCATTGCCAGCACGAAACCGAGGTGCAGGCTGTACTCGTCGCCCAGAAGTTTCGGAAGCTGGGCAGTCAGTGCAGGGGCATCCGACTTCGGGGTTCCCCCACCGTCAACCTCGCGCAGCAGGTTGGGGTCACGGAAGAAGAACGTGATCAGGTTTGCCGCGATGTAGTTCATCATGATGGTGACGATGACTTCGTGGGCACCAGTGCGGGCCTTGAGGAAACCGACGATCGCGCCATACACGGCTGCACCGAGAATTGCCATGAGGA
>CAZRHP010000015.1:24554-27546 GCA_964599975.1 uncultured Gulosibacter sp. | reverse complement strand
AGCGCTTTGATCTGAAGTATGCGAACGGAACAATGCCGCACTCCATGCTGATGAGTTCCATCTCGCACTACGGAACCTCGGTCATCCCGCTGGTCCGCGAACTACTGGCCTAGTCTCTAGGCCATAATTGGGGGAGTATTTGACTCCCAGAGAAGGTTCCCGTGACTCGCGATTTCATCATTACCCTGCGATGTGCCGATCAGCGCGGCATCGTGAAGACTGTCGCGGATTCCGTGTTTTCGGTCGACGGAAACATTGTGGATAGTGCCCAATTTGGGGACCAACCCAGCAACACGTTTAGCCTTCGCATGCACCTCACCGTGCCTCGTCACCGCGAGGCGGAACTTCCCGGCGCATTGTCCGCACACCTCGAGAAATACGAGCCTCACCTGACGGTGCGCGCCGCCGACGACAAACGCAAGATGCTGGTGATGGTCAGTACCGCCGATCACTGCTTGCGTGAACTGCTCTACCAATGGCAGGCCCAGGAACTGGGTGCGGACATCGTGGGCGTTGTGTCCAACCACACCGGTCTCCAATCGTTAGCTGAACAATTTGGTCTGCCGTTCCACCATGTGCCGGTTACGCCGGGCACGAAGTCCGACGCCGAGGCGCAGCTGGCTCACATTCTTCACGAATCCGATGCCGACTTCATCGTGCTCGCACGCTATATGCAGGTGCTTTCGGATGATTTCTGTGAGGCGCATGCCGGCAATATCATCAATATCCACCACTCGTTCCTGCCCGGTTTCAAGGGGGCAAAGCCCTATCACCAGGCCTATGACCGTGGAGTGAAATTGATCGGTGCCACGGCGCACTACGTCACGGGTGACCTCGATGAGGGACCGATCATCGATCAGGACGTAGTCCGGGTGTCCCATCGTCACAGCGCTGACAACCTGGTGAGCATTGGGCGTGATGTGGAACGGCGAGTCCTTGCTCGCGCCGTACGTCTGCACGCGGATGACCGGGTTTTCCCGAACGGTGCTCGAACCGTAATCTTTGACGACTAGCGGCCGCGTTTCGGAAACAGCGGAACGCAGGTTGCGCAAGTCTCCCCGGGATTAGGGTCGTTCAGAGGGTTGAGAATACGTTCCTTGTCGAGCCTCTCCCATGTGCCCCAGGCGACGCCAGCCATCGCAACGATGCTGAGCACGACAGAGGTCAGCGAGTCGAACTGAGCATTCTGGTTGACGGCGATGCCCACGCCGCAAATCCCGAAACACATCGCCTTGAGGTCGCATACCGCCATCTCGGCGCGGGATCGGAAGAGCGTGGCGACCCAGATTCCCATCAGGGGGGCAATTGCTGCGATCGAGGTGACGGTCCACCACTCAGAGCGGGTGAGGATCGCGCCAAAAACCTGCAGAAAGACGGGGTAAACAACCGCTATTCCCGCAACAATCACCCAACGAGCGCTGGACCACGTCCGCAGTTCTGCGACGTTTGCCCGCGTTCGATCGACGAGTGCCGGCCTAGTTGGTGACAAGGGGCAAGCCCAACTGGCTGGATGCGTCGTTGTATCCACCGAGGTTTGTGACGTTCGTGAATCCGACGCTCGTCATGTATTCCACGGCCTGGGTGCTGCGGTTTCCGCTGCGGCAGTACACGAAGTACGTGCCTGCGGGGTCCAACTGGCCGATGAGGTCGGTGAATTCCGCGGCTTCGAGATTGATGTTAACGGCGCCCTCGACGTGCCCCGAGGCGAATTCTTCAGGGGTGCGAACATCGATGATGACACTGCCGGCGGGAACATCGATCGGCTCGCTGGCGCAGGCGGTCAGTCCAATAGTGGTGGCGAGCATCAGAGCAATGATGGCGATAATCTTCTTCATGGTTACAGCATAATACCCCTAGGGGTATCGGACCAGTATTCTGAACAGGTGTCTTTCTCGCTGCATGCCTCGGTCGTCGGGGTGGTGTTGGTATTAGCGCTGTCGGGATGCTCGCTGCTGACGACATCCGTGCAGCCCTCCGCTCTGTCGTCTCAATCGGCTGTTCAGCCTACGCACACAGGCCCGACACCCGCCGCAGTTCCTGAACCCTCAGAGGCTGAACGTGCCGTCGATGCAATGAACCTCGACGAGCAGATCCGTTCGCTGTTGTTGTTGCACAGGCCCGGCACCGACGGTCAGGCTCTGACACGATTTCTCGCCCGTACGGGCGGCGCGGGCGTCATCATGATGCCGGACAACGTGACAGGAACGTCCACGGCGCTGCGATCGCTTGTCGACGACGTGACCGATGAGCCGGCTGCGCTGGTCGCCATCGATCAGGAGGGCGGCCCTGTCGCCCGGCTTCGTGGCGATTCATGGCCGTCCATGCGGGAACTCGCGGGTGGCTCGGTGGCGAACGCCCGACGTGCATTTACGTCTCGCGCTCAACTGTTGCAACGCGCAGGCGTGACCGTGAATTTCGGAATTGTGGCCGATGTCGCCAGCGGGCCGTCCAGTTACATGTGGTCACGCAGTGCGGGTCCCTCGGTGGCCGCGGTGAGTGACATAGTCGAGGCGGCGGTCCAAGCGGAAAATGGGCGCGTGTACTCCACGCTAAAACATTTCCCTGGTCACGGAATTGCGCGCGGGGACTCACATTCGTCGCTCCCGAGCAGTCCGATTTCGTTTCGGCACTGGAGTAACACCCACGCCGTTCCCTTTGCTCGGGGAATCGAGGCCGGCGCTGACCTCGTGATGATGGGCCACCTGCGCCTCACCTCGTTGTCGTCCGAACCCGCCTCACTGTCACGTCGTTGGGTGTCGGTTCTGCGTAATGACATGGGATTCAACGGCGTCATTGTGACCGATGACATCCTGATGCTCAGCAGGTCAGGTGTTGCGAAGTTCGCCGACCCTATTCGCAATTCGGTCAACGCGGTGGCGGCGGGCAACGACTTGGTTCTGCTTGTCCTGCCGCGGGACCCCTCGAGGGTGGGTTTCAGCGTCGCAGGTTTTGTTGAAGGAATCCATGAGGCAATCGCCGAGGGGCGCGTCAG
>CAZRHP010000015.1:17172-24544 GCA_964599975.1 uncultured Gulosibacter sp. | reverse complement strand
GCGGTGGGCGGCTCGCGCCGCGAGACCGTCCAGAGCGTCAGCATGGAACAAATTCGCCAGTCCGCTATTCGCGTAATGAAATTGCGAACCGGAACTCCGTAGTTACACCTGCGGTGTGTGGGGGAGGATTCCCTGGGCAACGAACTCCGATGCCAGTTCCGCTCCGTTGTGACCGCGTACCCACGTCACCCCCGGTACACCTTCGGGGTGTTTAGGGTGAGCCCCCGATAGCACGGCCTCGGGAGTGGACAGCTGGCGAATGGCAACGCCACGCACATTGTCGGGATATTTCCGAGCAAAGTCGCCGTAGAGCTTTTCGTCGTGCTGTCCGTCATCACCAATCAGCAACCACTTCACGTGGGGGAAATCTCGGACCAACCTGTCAAGGCTAGATACCTTGTGCTCGCGACCGCTGCGGAAGGCGCGTTCCGTCGTGGGGCCCCAGTCCGTCAACAGGAAAGGACCCTTGGGGTACATCTGACGAGACAAAAAACGCTCCAGTGTCGGGGCAATATTCCAGGGTCCCGTCGAAAGATAGACCACGGGTGCATCGGGATAGGCCTGACGAATCGTGTTGTAAAACACGGCCATCCCGGGCACTGGGCGCCGGGCGTGTTCGTCGAGCACGAATGTATTCCATGCGGCGAGAAAAATGCGGGGGAGTGCCGTCACCATCACTGTGTCGTCAATATCGGAAATGATCCCCACCTGTGTAGCGGGGTCAACCACGGTTAATTCGCACGCAATCCACTCGGTCTCGTTCGTGACGCGGATTTCAAAGGTGTGCCAGCCCGGTTCCAACTCGATCGCGATATCGGTATCGATGACACCGCCACGGTCGCTGGTCACGGAAAATTCGCGTCCCTCGATCCGGATGGTTACATCGCAATGACGAACGGGAACACTGGTGAACGATCGCCAGCCGCGCACAATCTTGCGCTGCTTCTTTGTTGCGGGGTCGCGGTCCACAAAAAGCACTCGGGCGAGGATGCGGACGCGCGAGGTCGAGCCGATTCCCCGGAAGGGAACAATCGTGGGAACGAGTCCCTGCGAGCGCGAAATTCGTTCGCGGATTCCCGTGACAAAGTCCTCAATCTTGGCCACGCGATGTATGGGCGTGACCAGAGGAGCGGGTGGAATGGACATCGTCTACAGCATAGAGCCAGGGGCAATTTATAAAGATGTACGGGATTTATTAAATATTTTCCAAAAACCCAAAATCCTATAGGATTTTGGGTTACTCTGTAGTTCGCACCCGAACAAGTTAGACGAGTGTGTTTGATATCGACATCGTCAAAGGATCCACACATGGCACTTCCCACCACGCCAGCGAGCGAAGCTCTCTACGCTGCCGACATCCTTCGAACCGAACCCGTCCAAGCCCGATCCAGTGCGCGTTTGACCGCGCTGTTGGATTCCGCTGCTCTTGTCATCCATGACACCGGCTACGAGACGTTGACGACCGCCGCGGTTGCCAACCGTGCTGGTGCCTCAATTGGAACCGTTTACCGCTATTTCCCCGACCGCATCGTACTGTTGCAGTCCCTGGCGCTCCGCAACGCCGAACGCGCACAGTATGCTGTCTATGCCGGTCTCGACAGCAACAAGGTCACCGACCTCGCCTCTGCCTTCGACGCGATTGCCGACGCAATCATCGTGTTGTTCCGTCAGGAGCCTGGCTTCCGCTCGCTGCGCCTCGGTGACGTGCTCGATCTCCGTCCGTTTGAAGCTGAACCCGCGGTCACTCGTGTTTCTCGCGACATCCTCGGCATCATGTCCGAGCGCTTCGGAATCGAGCAGAACGATGGAAACCACCAGATCATCGAGGCGGCCTTTGTCACGCTCGATGCACTTCTGGGCCATGCTTTCGCGACAAACGGTTCGGGAAACAAGCCGTTCATCGACGCAGCAAAGTCGGCACTCGCCGCAGCTGCATCGGAACTCTCGGCCTAATTACTCTGACGTCGAGGGGTCCCGGTCGCCCGGTGACTCTTCGTATGGTCGCGCGTACCGGTTGAGCGTTTTCTTGACCAGCGAGATCACGATGGCAAAGGCGACCAGCGCGCCCACAAACCAATAGCCCGCCGTGTGGAGCGTATCGGCGGAATCAGTAAACTTTTCCGCCGCTACGGACCCGACTGACACGTAGGCGAACGTCCATATGGTGCAGGCCGGAGCCGTCCACGCCATAAATGTTCGATACCGCATGGACGACATTCCGGCTGTGACGGGTACCAGTGAATGGAGTACCGGCAGGAACCGGGAAATAAATACTGCAAGACCGCCACGATGGTCGATGAAGTTCTCGGCGTGACGCCAATTCTGTTCACCGATCGAAATACCGAGGCGCGAGCCTCGAAGTTTGGGCCCAAAGTAGCGACCGATGGCGAATCCCAACGACTCGCCAATCAGCGCACCCGTGATAACGGCCAGGGACAGTCCCACGAATTCGCCGGCATGCTGCACGCCCGTCGAGGCGACGAGCACCACGGTGTCCCCGGGAATCACCAGTCCCACCAAAACGCTGGTCTCGAGCATGATCGCAAATCCCGCCATCAGAGTTCGTAGAACGGGGTCGACCGACTGAACGGTATCCAGCAGTGCGGTGATGAATTCGTTCATGTGTCGAGCCTACTGAACCCAAATATGTGACTAAATGCTCAATCCAAAAATTCTCTGCTTTTTCTAGGCTGAAATTGTCACAATCGAAAGGCCCCATCATGCTCGAATGGCTTGATCCGCTCGCACTCGCCCGGTGGCAGTTCGGACTCACCACCCTGTACCACTTCCTGTTTGTGCCATTGACTATCGGCATGGCGTTTCTTGTGGCCATTCTGCAGTCGGCTTGGGTCTACACCGGGAAAATCGAGTGGTTGCACCTGACCCGCCTGTTCGGCAAGATCTTCCTCATCAATTTTGCTATCGGTGTCGTCACCGGAATTACCCAGGAATTCCAGTTCGGCATGAACTGGTCCGATTATTCGAGGTTTGTGGGTGACGTTTTCGGTGCGCCACTGGCAATGGAAGGACTCTTTGCGTTCTTCCTCGAGGCCACCTTTATCGGTGTGTGGATTTTTGGTTGGGACAAGATCAATCCCAAACTGCACCTCGCCAGCATCTGGTTGACCAGCGTGTCAACGCTGCTGAGCGCCTATTTCATCCTCGCCGCGAACGCGTGGATGCAAAACCCCGTGGGATACGAAATCAATGCGGAGACGGGACGAGCACAGCTCAATGACATCGCTGCCGTGCTGGCAAACCCGATTGCGTTGGCCTCATTCCCGCACACGTTCTTTGCCTCGGTGATGTTTGCAGGAACCGCAATCGTTGCGGTCGCCGCATATCACCTGTCCCGCGGTAACTACACCGCCACATTCAACCGTGCACTGAAGTTTGGTGCTTTTGCCAATATCGCGGCCTTCGTGGGCGTTGCCCTCAGCGGCGACTCGTTGTCGCTGGCAATGGTCGAGGCTCAGCCGATGAAAATGGCAGCGGCCGAGGCGCTCTACGAAACCGCTTCGAATGCGTCCTTCTCGGTGTTCTCGTGGGGCACTCCGGATGGCCTCAACGAAATCTTCTCGATTCGTATCCCCGGTTTATTGTCCTTCCTGTCAACCCACACCATGACGGGTGAGGTCGAGGGTCTCAACGACCTACAGGCCCAGTACGTGGCGCAGTTTGGCGCCGGCGACTACATGCCCATCATTTGGCTGACGTATTGGTCCTTCCGTTGGATGATCGGACTCGGCGCGTTTGCTGCTCTGGTGTCCGTCGTCGGACTGTGGATCACTCGCGGTGGTCGCGATGTCAGCGGCCTTGCCTGGAAGATCGCCATCTGGACCGCACCGGTTCCCATGGTCGCGTCACTGATGGGCTGGGTATTTACCGAAATGGGCCGCCAGCCGTGGCTGGTGTTCGGTCTGATGAAAACAGAGGCGGGTGTTTCGCCGCTCGTCACCGGACTTGATGTGCTGATCTCGCTCGTCGCGTTTACCGCCGTGTACGGCGCTCTCGCCGTCATCGAATTCCGTTTGCTCATCAAGGCGGCGAAGAACGGACCCGACGAATGGGCCGCGCTCACCTCGGAATCCGTCAAAGACACAACGACCCTTTCAACGGTGTATTAGGAGCAGATGATGGAACTGTCATATCTGTGGTTCGGAATCGTGGGATTCCTGTTTATCGGTTACTTCGTCCTCGACGGTTTTGATTTCGGGGTCGGCATGAGCCTGCCGTTTGTCTCCCGAAATGACGAAGAACGCAGGGTCGCCATTAACACGATCGGCCCTGTCTGGGATCTTAACGAGACATGGCTAATCGTGGCGGGCGCCTCGCTATTTGCGGCTTTTCCGCTGTGGTATGCCTCGCTGTTTAGCGGTTTCTACCTCGCGCTGTTGCTCATCTTGATCTCGCTGATTTTCCGTGGTGTGTCGTTCGAATACCGCCATCAGGGAAAGGGCGAACGTTGGACGGGAATGTTCGACACCTTCATCATGATTGGGTCAGCAGTACCTGCGCTCTTGTGGGGCGTGGCGTTCGCAAACATCATCCACGGTGTTCCCCTTGATCAGGACGGAAACTTCACGGGAAATCTGTTCACGTTGCTGAACCCGTACAGCCTCCTGGGCGGGGTTGTGACACTGGCGCTGTTCTTCATCCACGGCCTCACGTACCTGTCACTCAAGGCGGAGGGGCCGGTTCGCGAGCGTGCCCAAGCCCTGGCTTTCCGCGCCGGTCTCGTCGCGATTCCCGTGGGTGCGGCATGGCTCGTGTGGACAGTGTTGGAACACCTTCAGGCCGAGCATGTTGTGGTCATTGCTTCTGCCGCAGCGGCAACGGCGGTGGCCCTGGTTGCCGCAGTCGTTCTTATCAAACTGAAGCGTGAGGGTCTGTCGTTCGCTGCGATGGCGACCACGATTGCACTGGCGGTCGTCACGATTCTCTCGGCGATGTTCCCCAACGTCATGCTGTCGACGACAGACCCTGCATTCAGTCTGACTATCGAAAATGCCTCAAGCTCGACGTACACTCTGACGGTCATGACCTGGGTCGCTGTCGTTTCATTGCCCGTCGTGCTGGCGTACCAGGCCTGGACATTCTGGATCTTCCGCAAGCGCGTTTCGGTAGCCACGGTCACGGCGGCAGCACACTGAAACCGCTTGACCCTCGGCTGATTGCCTATGCATCGGCCACCAGAATTTTTCTGGTGGCCGGTGTTCTCGTTGCGTTGACGGAATCCGTGGCAATTGTGGCTTTCACCGGGGGCATGGCACATGCCATAGCAGGCGCAATTTCCGGAAATTCCGTCGCCGCGCCCATCATGATTGCCGGTGTATCCGTTGTCGTCCGTGCAGTCTCTCGATTCTGCGGTGACGTTTTGGCTCACCGTGTGGGGTACCGCATAAAACAGCAACTGCGCGAGGCGGCCGTGGGTGTCATGGTGCGAGCGACGGATTCCGCCGAACATTCGGCTCATCAGACGATGGTCGTTACCCAGGGGCTCGATGCTGTTGACGATTACGCGGGAAAGTTCCTGCCCTCGGTCATCGCCACCATTGCGACGACTCCGGTTGTGGTCGCTGCATTGTATTGGGCCGACATCACCAGCGGAATTGCGGTGACCGTGACGCTTCCCCTGATTCCACTGTTTATGGTCCTCATCGGGTGGGCGACTCGAACAACCCAGTTGCACCAGTGGCAGGCATTGTCCAATCTGTCGGTGGGGTTCTCGGAAACCGTCAGGGGGCTACCGACCCTGTTGGTGTTTGGTCGAGGCGAGCGCCAAATTGGGCGAGTACGCGATTTGACACTCGACTATCGCGACCGCACCATGCAGGTGCTGCGGTTGTCCTTTGTGTCCGGATTTGCCCTGGAAATTCTCGCGAGTCTGTCCGTCGCCATAGTGGCGGTGACAATTGGTGTTCGACTCGTGGCGGGTGACATGCAGCTGTCCAACGGCTTGTGGGCTTTGATGTTGGCGCCCGAGGCTTTTCTTGCGCTGCGTCAGGTCGGTGCGTTGTTTCACGCATCGGCGGATGGCGCCACGGCCTTAACAACGGTGTTCGACATGCTGGACGCCCATACAGATCACCCCAGAAATTCTGACGTTCGCACCGCCGGTGTTGTGTCTCTGCGTGGATTTGCCGTACACGATCGCGCGCGTCCCGTGGACATCGACCTGCGACCGGCGAACCTCGTGAGCGTGACGGGCCCCAGCGGTTCGGGCAAGTCATCGCTCATCACAGCACTTGTGGGCTTAACGCCCTATTCGGGACACATCGAAGTCGACGGTGCGGTGATTTCCGACCTTCGCGACTGCGCCGCGTGGAGCCCGCAGAATCCGTCGTTGTTGTCGGGAACAGTGATCAGCAACATCACGTTGGGCGCCAATTTTGTTGACCAAATCGCACTAGAGCGAGCCATGGAGCTTGCCGCTGTGGATGACCTCGGTGTGGACGATGTCATCGGCGAAAATTCTGCGGGAATCTCTGGGGGACAGGCGCAGCGAGTGTCGTTGGCCCGCGCCTTTTATCGATACATCACGACCCCGGCGTGGTGCCTGATTGGCGACGAACCCACGGCGGGGTTGGATTCGAGTCGCGCACAGCGTGTCACGAATTCGTTGGACGACCTCGTGGCCGAGGGTGCGCTTGTCATCATTTCCCATCATCACGAGACCCCTAGCACACGGGTTGCCACACGGATCGAGCTGACATGATGAACCCCACGTCGCTCGTGCGCACCGCGATGGGTTCTCCGCTGGGAGGCTTCGCGTTGTTGCTGCTCAGTTCACTCAGTGGTGTTGCGCTGCTGTCGGTTTCGGCATGGCTGATTATTCGAGCATCGCAGCAACCACCCATTCTGTATTTGCAGATGGCAATTGTCGGGGTGAGGGGTTTCGCGCTGGCACGAGCATTTTTCCGATACACCGGTCGTCTGGTCGCACATCACAACGCTTTCACCGCCTTGGCCACTGTTCGTGTTCAGGTGGTAAAACGTCTGATTCGCGTGGTTCCCGGTTCCCGAAAGTCCCTGCGCAACGGTTCGGTTCTGTCAGCGCTTGTCCGCGACGTGGATTCGTTGCAGTTCGCACCACTGCGTGTTGTGGAACCTCTGATCAGTGCGGTCGTTGTTCTTGTTCTCTCGGTGGGGGGAATTGCTCTGATCGACCCCGCTGCGGGAAGCGCCGTTGCGGTGATCGCGGTGGTGACACTTGCGATTAGTTCGGGTGCGGAATGGACACTTGCCACACGTTCGTTGCGTGATATCCCGACGCTTCGTGCGGACCTGACATCCATGATTTCGGAACTGCACGGCCGGGTCTCGGTATTGGCGGCATTTGGCGTTACTGACCGCTATCGGGACAGAATTT
>CAZRHP010000015.1:8123-17162 GCA_964599975.1 uncultured Gulosibacter sp. | reverse complement strand
AATCGGCACTGCTCATGAAACGTGAAACCAGCACCATCTGGGCACGATCACTGAGCAATTCGGCCCAGATCGTCGGTTCCGGCCTCGCCGCAATTCTTGGGTTGTCCCTGGTGGTGTCGTTGGGTAGCAGTACATCCGATGAGTCGGGAGCGGTTGGCGAGGACGTGGCGCCATTTGTCGGTGTCGTCGTGCTGGGAGCCATCGCGTTGTTCGAGGTTCTGGCCCAAGTTCCTGCCGCGATATCGGGGATTGTCTCCCTGCATGTTGCCCGCGGTCGAATCGATTCAGAAATCCCCGTGGATGTTCCCCGAGAAATTCCCCGTGAACCCGAGGAACCCGTCGTCATTCCCATGCACCCTGTCAGCCTGACATTGCGCAACTTCACGAGCGTGTGGCCCGGGCAAATCGAGCCGAGTTGTGCGCCTGTGTCCGTGGCCCTGTCGAACGGGGATTGTCTTCTCGTCAGCGGTGACTCCGGTGTGGGAAAATCGACAATTGCACAGGGCCTGATTCGATTCCTTGACCACTCCGGGGACTTCATCCTTAACGGAGTCGATGTTCGTGACGCCTCGCCGCGAAATGTCCGTCAGCACATTGGTTTGTGCGAACAGCAACCCCATATTTTTACCGAAAGTGTGCGACAGAACCTGCTGTTTGCCCGTGACTCTGCGGCAGATACCGAACTCTGGAATGTTCTCGAGCGTGTTCGACTGGCGGAATGGGCGCGATCGCGCACGGGGCTTGACACTCCGCTGGGAGAGAGCGGATCACTGATATCCGGCGGTCAAGCACACCGAATTGCCGTAGCGCGAATGCTGTTGGCCCGTCACAACATCATGATCCTCGACGAGCCGCTCGCACATCTGGATCGTGTCACGGCCACCCAAGTGTTGGACGACCTCCTGGCCGCGACGACGGACGCCATCGTTATCATCATCAGCCATGACGATCTCGAACACCCTCGGATCACCCAGCGATTGAGAGTCGAGGCGCGAGCCTAGGGGAGTCGCTCGGCCAGGTTCGCGTAACAGGTGCGCCAGTACGACACACGTCCCTCTGTGACGTGGAGTGCAGGCCCGTCAATCCACTCGGTCGCGGTGCGAATACCGTGGGCTGCACTGAGGACCCACAGTTCGCAGCCATCCAATTCCTGCGGTGACGCATCAACTTCAGTGATGCTGGCACCGATACGACGAGCATGGTCGCGCAAAACGCGGTCGGTCACGCTGTCGACTCGGTGAAGTTCGGATTTAGGTCGGAAAATTCGGTCGTTCTTCCACCACCACAGCGCGGAATATGCACCCTCGATGATGGCGCCGCGTTCGTCACAGATGATGGCCTCGGTTGCACCGACCTGTTGAGCCCGGGCGCGCAGGGCGCCCAGCGATGCGAGGTCGGGTCCCTTGACAGTGGGTACAGTTCGTGGATCATGCGAGGCGCGGATGACGCGCAGCTCGGGTTCAGTTTCCGGAGCTGGCCTTTCGAGATATCGAAACAGAATTCCGTCGCCGTACACAACAGCCTCGATTCGAGGAAACCACGTACCGACACGGGGGAGTCGGGCGACCACCCCATCAAGGAAGACTTCGGGGGAGTTCGCATAACCCTGGGCAACTAACCCGGCGCGAAAACGCTCCAGGTGATGGGCTAAACCCACGACCATGCCGTCACGAACGGACCACGAATCGGCCACGATGACGGGCCCGATATTCACGTCGCACCAGTTCTCGACGACGAATTCTCCCGCCGCGAAACGGTATGTAACGGAATCGACCATAGGCTTAAGGCTATGCCAGCGGGATACGTTCAGCACGCGATATCGGGAAATTTTTCGGCCGAAGCGTTTCTGTCGTGTATCGCTCGCACCCATGACTCGGTGTTTTGGCTTGATGATTCGCTCAACGAGACCGTGTCGTACCTCGGGTGGGGGACACCCATTGCCGACGCATCTCTGCGCACAGTGGATTCCTCGTCGGCCCTCCCCGTCTCGTTGGTGGGATGGATCGGGTACACCCAGCGACACGACACTCTTCGACCGGGGGACAAAGAGAGTGTGTCGGCGTCGGCGAATACCCAATTTATGCGGGTTACCGTGGCTATTCGGGTCGATCACGTTACGGGGCACGTCGCGGTGATCGCCGAGCAATGGAACGACGAGACCACTGCGATTCGTGCTGAAATTCTCGACATTGTTGACCGTTGCACGCCGGATGCCAGGACGCCCACCGAACCACCCGCCGCGTCGCATACCGCTGCGTTCTGGCGTGACACGACCGACCACTACGCCAGCATGATCGAACAGTGTCGCCGCCACATTCGCGATGGCGACGCCTATCAACTCTGTTTGACCACCTCGGCTTCCGTGAATACCTCGGACGAGCCTGTCGACATCTATCGACGACTTCGCCGGTTGGCCCCCACACGGAGTGGTGGATTTATTCGGATCAACGGGACCAGCCTGTTGTCCGCATCACCTGAACTGTTCATCGACATCACGAACGGTGTGGCGACGACCAAACCCATCAAGGGGACGAGGCCGCGGTCGACCGATCCCCGGCGCGACACGGAACTGGTGGCTGAATTGGCCGCGGACCCGAAAGAACGCGCCGAGAACCTCATGATTGTGGATTTGTCCCGCAACGATTTGTCCCGGGTATCCTTCGAAGATTCGGTCACCGTAACGTCACTGTTTGAGGTCGAAACTTACTCGACCGTGCATCAACTAGTCAGCACGGTGACATCTCGCCTGCGGCCTGAAAATCCGTTGTCCACCGCCGTGGCCTCGCTGTTTCCCGCGGGATCAATGACGGGGGCGCCCAAGCGTCGTGCTGTGGAAATTCTCGAAACCCTCGAATCGGGGGAGCGCGGAGTGTATTCCGGCGCGTTCGGGCGCGTCGGTGGCGGTGACGCTCATCTGGCCATGACAATCCGAGCCATCGTCTGTGAGGGGAATACCGCGGTTGTTGGCGTTGGTGGGGGAATCACGATCGACTCCGTCGCACATCACGAGGTGCGAGAAGTCGGCATCAAGGCGCACGCTCTGCTGACGGCGCTCGGCGCGGAACCCAACCCTTTCCTCGCTCAGCGATAGAATTGAGGCCGCTGTGTACCGCGGAATCCGCGGTCGGCGAATGACATGTGAAGGACTGTTATGGACGAGCACGAGTACGACTTCCGCCGACTCGAGAGCAAGTGGGCCCCCGTCTGGGAATCCGAGCGTCCGTTTGATGTTGTCGACTCCGAGGTCGCGCAGGACGCGCCTCGAAAGTACATCCTCGACATGTTCCCCTATCCCTCGGGAGACCTTCACATGGGGCACGCCGAAGTGTATGCGTTGGGTGATGTCCTGGCACGCTACTGGCGTTTGCGCGGTCACACGGTCCTGCACCCCATTGGGTGGGATTCATTTGGCCTTCCCGCTGAAAATGCTGCTATCAAGCGCGGCGTCAACCCGCGCGATTGGACCTACGACAACATCGCGCAGCAGCGCGCGTCGATGAAGAGGTATGCCGCGTCGTTCGACTGGAGCCGCGTTCTGCACACCTCGGACCCCGAGTACTACAAGTGGAATCAGTGGCTGTTCCTTCAGCTGTACAAGGCCGGTCTCGCGTACCGCAAGGACTCGTGGGTCAACTGGGACCCCGTAGACCAGACCGTGCTGGCTAACGAACAGGTTCTGCCGGACGGTACCAGCGAACGCAGCGGTGCCATGGTTGTCAAGAAGAAGCTCACGCAGTGGTATTTCCGCATCACCGATTACGCGGACCGACTGTTGGCCGACCTCGATCGACTCGAAGGAGCATGGCCGGCCAAGGTTCTGACCATGCAGCGCAACTGGATTGGCAAATCCGTCGGCGCCGAAGTCAATTTCGCCATCGAGGGTTCCGACCGACAGATACCCGTCTTCACGACCCGACCCGACACACTTTTCGGGGCAACCTTCATGGTTGTGGCCCCCGATGCTGACTTGGCATCGGAGCTCGTCGACGGCGGCGACCCCGACATCCGCACGGAATTCCAGAGCTATTTGTCTGAGGTTCAAAAGAAGACCGAAATCGAGCGCCAGGACGCCACTCGCGAAAAGACGGGCGTTTTCTTGGGGCGTTACGCCATTAATCCCGTCAATGGGGACCGCCTGCCGATTTACGCTGCGGACTATGTTCTCGCGGACTACGGCTTTGGTGCAGTCATGGCCGTACCGGCTCACGACCAGCGTGACCTCGACTTTGCGCTCAAATTTGGACTCGACGTGCGTTCCGTCATCGTCGGCCCCGAAGACGCAGTGGACCCCGCAGTGTCGGGCAAGGCTCTCACCGTTGACGGCCCGCACATTAACTCCGGCCCTATCGACGGAATGCTGAAAGCCGATGCAGTTGCCGTGATGATCGCGCACCTCGAATCTGAGGGCACTGGTTCGGCCAAGACCACTTTCCGTTTGCGGGACTGGTTGATTTCTCGTCAGCGTTTCTGGGGCACCCCAATTCCCATCATTCACGCCGCCGATGGTACCGAAATCCCCGTTCCCGAGGCGGATCTTCCTGTGATGTTGCCGCCCACCGAGGGCCTTGACCTGAAGCCCAAGGGCTCATCGCCACTGGGCGGCGCAACCGAATGGGTCAACGTCACGAACCCGCTGGATGGTTCCCCCGCAGTGCGTGACGCGGACACCATGGACACCTTTGTTGACTCGTCGTGGTACTTCCTGCGTTTCCTGTCCCCGAACGATGACACCCGCGCCTTTGATCCCGAGGCCGTAGCCCAATGGGCCCCCGTCGACCAGTACGTCGGTGGTGTTGAACACGCGATTCTCCACCTGCTCTACGCGCGTTTCATCACCAAGGTGCTCTTCGACCTCAAACACATCAACTTTGATGAACCGTTTGAATCGCTGTTGAACCAGGGCATGGTTATCCTCGATGGCGCCAAGATGTCCAAGTCAAAGGGCAACATCGTGTTCTTTGGTGAAGAAATCGACAACTATGGTGTCGACGCGGTGCGTTTGACCATGGCCTTCGCCGGTCCTCCCGAGGACGACATTGACTGGTCCGACGTGTCGGTAACTGGTTCGCACAAGTTCCTGGCTCGTGCCTGGCGTATGGCACATGATGTGACCAGCGAAGCCGGCGTTGACTTTGCAGAGGGAAATGCTGACCTTCGCCGCGTCACCCACCGCTTCCTGTCCGACGTGAACGGCCTCGTGGAGTCCTACAAGTTCAACGTCGTCGTCGCGCGCCTCATGGACCTTGTGAACCACGTTCGCAAGGTGATCGATACGGGTGCCGGTGGCGCCGACCCGTCGGTTCGCGAGGCGGCCGAGGTCATTACTCTCGCGCTGTCCATGTTCGCTCCGCACGCCGCCGAGGACATGTGGCAGGCCTTGGGTCACGAACGATTTGTAGGCTTGCAGGTTCTTCCCGTTGCTGACGAGTCGCTCCTGGCGGAAACCTCGGTTGTTGCGATTGTTCAGATCAACGGCAAGGTCAAGGATCGCCTCGAGGTATCGCCCACCATCTCGGACGAAGACCTCAAGTCCGCCGCGATGTCGTCGGAAATCGTGCGTTCGGCGTTGGCGGGAACGGAACCCCGAACCGTCATCGTGAAGGCTCCCAAGTTCGTCAATATCGTCGTGTAAGTCTGCACAGGCGGCGATAGTGTCGCGTTCTGCACAACTGTGATGATGGCATGGTGCCATTCTGAGCACCCTGATTACTCTCGGGGAATGGCTGAATGGTATGTGCAACCCGTAACCCCTGAACGTTGGTCGAAGCTGAAGTGGTACGCAATCGCCGCCGGCGTCCTGCTGTGTGTGGGTGTCGGTGTATCCGTGTATCCCACCGCCGTGGGCACGTCGAATCCAACCGAGACGATTGCGGCCCCAACGGGTACTGCGGTCACCGCCGCACCACTGTATGTGCATGTTATTGGCGAGGTCCGTAAACCCGGTGTCTATGAAATTGCCTCCGGAAGTCGGGTCAAGGACGTCATCGACATCGCCGGCGGAGCCAGCGAGAAAGCGGACCTAGCGAGTATAAATTTGGCCCGATCCGTTAACGACGGCGAGCAGATTATTGTCGCGCCAAAAGGTTCGCCCTCGAGTGCCTCGGCTGCACCGGGGCGTCTGAATCTGAACACGGCAACAGCACCGGAACTAGAAGAACTGCCGGGCATCGGTCCCGCAATCGCGAGCAGAATCATCGAATACCGAGAGGCCCATGGAAGCTTCGCCAGCGTTGATGCGCTCGGGGACATACCGGGCATTGGTGCGGCAACAATAGATGGATTCCGCGACCTCGTCACGGTCTGATGCTCACTCGATACGTGCCGTTTGCCTCCATTTTCGTCTGGGCAATTGTGTGGATAGGCACGGGTCAGACATCAATCCCGACGCTGCCGCCGGGTATCTCGTCGGGCACTTCCATCACTGCGCACATGCGAGCAGATTGCACACCGACGACACGGTCCCTGCCGGTTACCGTAGTTTCCGTTGGCGGCAGCGACATCGGTGGCCCCGAGTCCGTGGTCGTCGGACTGGAGTGTGAAACAACGATTCCCGCGTTCTCTACGGTGTCATTTGTCGGATCGTTGCGCCCCGACGATGGTACGAGCCGAATTCGATACGTCATTTTCCCTCGATCGGCACCCAGTATTGTCCAAGGGCCGCCTGCTGTTATCGCGTGGGCGGGTGAGCTGCGGCAATCTTTTCGCGAGGCTGCCGCGCGGATGCCGGGGGAGGGTGGCCAATTACTGCCGGGTCTCGTTGTCGGAGATACCTCGCTGGTCAGCGAAGATCTGGCGAGAAGCATGAAGATCACCTCGTTGACTCACCTGATGGCGGTGAGCGGTGCAAATTGCGCGATTGTTGTCGGGCTTGTCTATGGATTGACGGCTCTGATGGGCGCCCCGCGCATCATCCGTGTGGTTCTGTCGCTGACCGCTCTTGCGGGTTTCGTGTGTATCGTTACCCCGCAACCCAGCGTTGTGCGGGCGTCGATTATGACCATGATTGGTTTGGTGGCGGTTGGCCTGGGGAGAGTGACCTCTGGTGTGCACGTTCTGTCGGCTGCGGTGATTGTCTCGCTTGCTATCGATCCGTGGTTGGCTCGAGAGTTCGGATTTGTCTTGTCCGTTGCGGCAACCGCATCCCTGTTGCTGCTGGCACGCCCGATCGCCACACGGATTCCCGCCCGAATTCCACGACCGATTGCTCTGGCGCTCTCAGTGCCCATCGCAGCAGCGGTCGGGTGCCAGCCCATCATCATGATGCTGTCACCGGCCTTGCCCCTGTACGGCGTTATCACCAATGTGCTCGCGGCACCACTCGCCCCGATGGCCACGGTTATCGGAATGGTCGCTGCGGTGACATCGTTCGTTCCCCTTGTCGGATCCGTTGTGACGGGAATGGCATGGCTTCCTGCCGCCGTCATTGCGGTCATCGCCCGCGTATTCTCGGCGCTTCCCGGATCGTCGATTCCCTGGCCATCGGGTGTCGTGGGCGTACTCACGGCCCTCCTGATGTCTGTTGGGTTCGTTATCGCACTGCGCCGATTTCGCCGGGGATTCGCGATCTGGTCTATTGGTTTGGTTGTGGGTGCCAGCATCACCATGGGGACAGCGCTGACCTCGCGGCTGACGGTTCCCACTGAGTGGAGCATCGCGCAGTGTGATGTCGGTCAAGGCGACGCAATGTTATATCGAGTGGGCGGTCAAATTCTGCTCATTGATACGGGGTTAGAGCCCGAGCCCATTCAGAGATGTTTGGATGTCATGAGAGTCACCACAATCGATGTTCTGATCCTCACGCATTTCGACGCAGATCATTCCGGCGCCGCCACATCACTCAATCGACCCATAGGTCTCGTCATTCACGGCCCCGTGGTCGACGAGACGGACCGTCGGTTATTACTCACGCTCGAGTCAGCGGGTGCCCAATTGCAGCAGGTCTGGGCGGGGGATACGGTGGCCTTCGGCTCAGAGCGCATCGAGGTGTTGTGGCCGTTCCGGGACATTGCGACCGAGCCCAGCAATCCCTCCAGCCTTGTGACCGTGCTGATTCCTCGGGCCTGTGGTTCGTGCCTGAGTTTTATGAATCTTGGGGATTTGCCTGCTCCCGAGCAGCGCGGAATGGCCGAACGTTCTCGTATTCCTTCGGTGGATGTCATCAAGGTCAGTCACCACGGTTCCCGTGACAACGAACCCAGTACCTACCTGTCCGCCCGTGCATCTGTTGCACTCGTCGGTGTGGGTGCCGACAATACCTATGGCCACCCCACCGACGAGGCACTCGCGATGTTCGAGGCAGCGGGCAGTAAAGTGCTTCGATCCGATCACCGCGGAACGGTCATCCTGTCACGAGAATCGGAACAGATTCGATTGTGGTCCGAGCGCCTGCCCGATTCGTGAACCGCGCGCCTTTAGACTAAAACAGGAGGAATGATGGTCGCACCGAAGGTACCGTGGCACGGTTTTCGTGAAGCACCCATTCTCTTGGTCTCAGGTTCCGAAACCTACCTGGGCGAACGCGTATTTTCCGAAATGCGTGACCGATTGCGGTCGGTCGACCCCGAACTCGAGGTGACCGATCTCGACGCCGCTCATTATGTGTCGGGTCAAATTTTTGATTACGCCAGTCCCTCGCTTTTTGCGGAGCCCCGGCTGATTCGCATCACGCACGTCGAATCCTGCACCGATGAATTTCTCGATGATGCGGTGCGTTACCTCGACATGGTGGTCGATGACGTGATTGTCATGATGCGTCATTCGGGTGGCAACCGTGGCAAGCGACTGCTCGATGCGCTGCGTAAGTCCGACAGGGTTCTCGAGGTCGAATGCCTAGAGATCAAGGGCGAAAAGGACCGCTTCGACTTCATTCGCTCCGAACTGTTGCGAAATTCTGCTCAGTGTGATGACAGTGGCGTGCGCAGCCTGGCTGCTGCATTTGCGGGTGACCTGGGCGAGCTCGCAGCGGCTGTCCGCCAGATCGCTCAGGATGCCGTGGGCCGTACCGTCACACAGGCCCTGGTGGACGAATACTATGGCGGC
>CAZRHP010000015.1:0-8113 GCA_964599975.1 uncultured Gulosibacter sp. | reverse complement strand
GCGGCCGGCACGAGGTCACGGCGTTTAGGGTCGTCGACGCTGCAGTGGCGGGCCAGCGTGGCGAGGCCCTGGAACTTCTGCGTCATGCGGTGAATACCGGCGCGGATCCCGTTCCGCTCATCGCTGTTTTTGCGCTCAAGCTCCGGCAACTGGCCAAGGTCGGTGGGTTCCGGGGCAAAACCGCCGACGCTACCAAGGTTCTCGGTATGGCGCCATGGCAGATTGAACAGGCACGGCGCGCGCTGATGGGGTGGGACGAAGCGGGTCTTGGTCGTGCCATCATCGCCGTTGCTCGCGCGGATTCGCGGATCAAGGGCGAGGGTCGAGACTCCGTGTACGCGGTGGAACACGTCGTGGATGTCGTGTCGCGTCGAGGCCGTTAGGACAACGACCCAGCTGCGGTCAACGCGACCGATTCTGGTCGGAGTCGCCACATTTCGTTACCAGAGCGTTTGTGGCGTACCCCCTGTTCGTTCCAATTCCGCAGGTCAGTGACCCTGTCCTCCCCACAGAATCCTGAATTCTTGCGACTGAAGGCCGACGACTTAGGCATACGACAAAGGCCCCCGACGAATCGGGGGCCTTTGTGCGAGGTATTGCTTAGAGTGCTGCCGAAGCCTTGGCGAGAGCCGACTTGCGGTTCGCTGCCTGGTTCTTGTGGATGACACCCTTGCTCACGGCCTTGTCGAGCTTACGGCCGGCGGTCGAAACAGCTGCTGCTGCCTTGTCCTTGTCGCCGGCGGTGATAGCTGCACGAGCGGCGCGAACGACGGTCTTCAGCTCGCTCTTGACAGCGCGGTTGCGCTCCTGTGCCTTGAGGTTGGTCTTGATTCGCTTGATCTGCGACTTGATGTTTGCCAATTGAATGGGTCCTTTTGTCTGGTTGTCTGAACCGGGAGGGGTTTCGTTGCGAATCCCGGTGTCATTCCGTGTCCTGAGGATAGAGGGCTCGAGACACGTAAGCCAAGAGACAACGTTACCAGAATTTTGCGGCCGTGTCTGCTCATTCGTGGCGTTTATCTGCACTGGTCGTGTGAAAGAATAAAGACACAATGCCACGCGCCACTCAATCTCCTGTGCCTTCCGCCACCGACCCGTCGATTATTCGCAATTTCTGCATCATCGCGCACATCGACCATGGTAAGTCGACCCTTGCGGACCGCATGCTGCAGATCACGGGAATCGTCGACGAACGTTCCATGCGCGCTCAGTACCTGGACCGCATGGACATCGAACGCGAGCGCGGTATCACCATCAAGAGCCAGGCCGTTCGTATGCCGTGGGAAGTCGACGGCACGAACTATGCGCTGAACATGATTGACACACCGGGTCACGTGGACTTCACGTACGAGGTGTCCCGTTCTTTGGCCGCCTGTGAGGGTGCAATTCTGTTGGTTGATGCGGCACAGGGAATCGAGGCGCAGACACTAGCGAACCTATACCTGGCTATGGAGAACGATCTGGAGATCATTCCCGTTCTCAACAAGATTGACCTTCCCGCCGCTGACCCCGAGAAATATGCGCGCGAGCTGGCGTCGCTGATCGGTGGAAAGCCCGAGGATGTTCTGCGCGTGTCCGGCAAGACTGGTGCGGGCGTGGAAGAACTCCTCGACCGCGTTGTGGGCAAGATTCCCGCGCCTGTCGGCACGAAAGACGCCCCCGCTCGCGCGATGATTTTTGACTCGGTGTACGACGCCTACCGCGGCGTTGTGACCTATGTTCGTGTGATTGACGGGACACTGACCCCTCGCGAACGCATTCAGATGATGTCGACCAAGGCGACCCACGAACTGCTCGAAATCGGCGTGTCCTCGCCCGAACCCACCCCGTCCAAGGGTCTCAGTGTTGGCGAGGTCGGGTACCTCATCACTGGCGTTAAGGACGTCCGCCAGTCCAAGGTGGGCGACACGGTCACGAACAACCAGCGCCCCGCCACCGAGGCCCTACCCGGTTACACCGATCCCAAGCCCATGGTGTTCTCGGGTCTGTATCCCATTGATGGCAGTGACTTCCCCGAACTCCGTGAGGCGCTGGACAAGCTGAAACTGTCCGACGCGTCGCTGACGTACGAGCCCGAAACCTCGGTCGCACTGGGTTTTGGTTTCCGTTGCGGTTTCCTGGGCCTGTTGCACCTCGAGATCATTACCGAGCGCCTCGAACGCGAATTCGGCCTCGACTTGATTGCCACTGCTCCCAGCGTTATCTACAACGTCACCACCGACGACAAGAAGGTCATCCAGGTGACGAACCCCAGCGAGTACCCGGTGGGAAAAATTGCGTCGGTTCGCGAACCCATGGTGCGTGCGGCAATTCTGGCGCCCAAGGATTACGTCGGAACCATCATGGAACTGTGCCAGTCCCGCCGCGGAACTTTGCTGGGCATGGATTATTTGGGCGAGGACCGCGTCGAGATCAAGTACACGATTCCTCTCGGTGAAATTGTTTTTGACTTTTTTGACAACCTCAAGAGCCGCACCGCCGGTTACGCATCGCTGGATTACGAACCCTCTGGTGAAGCCGAATCGGATCTGGTCAAAGTGGACATCTTGTTGCAGGGCGAGAAAGTCGACGCGTTCAGTGCCATCGTCCACAAGGACAAGGCGTATGCCTACGGGGTGATGATGACGTCGCGTCTGCGCGAATTGATTCCGCGCCAACAGTTTGAGGTTCCCATTCAGGCCGCGATTGGTGCGCGCATCATTGCTCGTGAGAGCATTCGCGCGATTCGTAAGGACGTCCTGGCTAAGTGTTATGGCGGCGACATTACCCGTAAGCGCAAGCTGCTCGAAAAGCAAAAAGAGGGTAAGAAGCGCATGAAGATGGTCGGACGTGTCGAGGTTCCGCAGGATGCCTTCATCGCCGCGCTGTCGGGCGACACCGAAAAGAAGGACAAGAAGTAGCCATGGGTGCTGCGCGGCTCTTTGTCATCGCGTACGGAATATTGGCGTTGGCCGCAACGGGCCGCAGCGTGTACCAGATCGTCAGTAAATTCGACCAGGCGCCGTTCGCGTACACACTGTCGGCTCTCAGCGCCGTGGTCTACATCGCTGCCGCTGTGGGGCTTGCGCGGTCTGTTAAATCCCCGACGTGGCGCCGCGTCGCACAGGTCACCGTCTGGTTCGAGGCCATTGGTGTTCTGACGGTGGGCGCGCTCTCACTGCTGGACCCCGCGCTGTTCCCGTCCGATACCGTGTGGTCGCGATTTGGTATGGGGTACCTGTTCATACCTTTGGCGCTGCCCTTACTAAGCCTGTTCTGGCTCCGCAGGAGTGCCCGGTGAGCGGCTTCGACGACGTTGTTCCCGCAGATGGCCTCCCATCGGTCGTGACAATCGGCAAGTTTGACGGTGTTCACATCGGACATCGAGCCGTGGTGCACAGACTCCGGGGTGTCGCGAACGGCCGCAGGGTTGTCGCCGTGACGTTTGATCGTCATCCATTAGACCTGTTGAGTCCGGGCGCAGCGCCACTGCCCTTGCTATCGATTGAGCAAAAAGTCGAGGCTCTGAAGGACGCCGGCGCTGATCTCGTCGTGGTTCTTCCCTTCACCGCCGACACTGCCGCAGTATCGGCTCATGACTTTGTCAATCAGGTGCTTATTCGCGGTCTTTCGGCACAGCATGTGATCGTGGGCACTGACTTCCGCTACGGTGCCGGGGGACAGGGCTCAGTCGAATCCCTGATGGCCGAAGGGCTTGTCAGCGGGTTCATTGTGGATACGGTTGACGATGTGTGCTCCGAGGCGGGCGCTCCCAAGGTCTCGTCGACAGCCGTTCGCGAAGCTCTTGATGCGGGGAATGTCGAATTGGCCCACCGACTGCTCGGTCGTCCGCACACCATGCGCGGGCTCGTGGTTCATGGGCACCAGCGTGGCCGCGACCTGGGTTACCCAACGGTGAATCTCGAAGAAAATTCCGAGGGTTTCATTCCCGCGGCGGGGGTGTACGCCGGCTTCTTGCTGGTGGGTGGTCGTCGCTTTGTCGCCGGAATTTCTGTGGGCACAAATCCCACGTTTCACGATGTCACACGGTTTCAGGTCGAGGCACACGCTCTCGATGCGTCATTCGATGCGTACGGCCAGACTGCCGAGATCGAATTCACCCACCGCATTCGTGATTTGACCGCGTTCACGACAGTCGAGGACTTGATTGCTGCTATCGACGGTGACATCGAGGTCATACGGGCGATGACGGCGCGCGGCGAATTGCTCATCTGAGCAACACGCTTGCGCATATGTTTGAAAAATCCGCTGCGCGTTTTACGCTGGGGGAGTGAACGATCCCCGTAACGAACTGTTGGCCGTCCGTGCCGCGGAACTCTATTACGAAGAAAACAAGACCCAGGACGAGGTCGGCGCAATTCTGCACGTCACCCGCTGGAAGGTCGGACGGTTGCTGGCTCAGGCCCGCGACGAGGGAATCGTCCGTATCGAAATCGTTCACCCGCGTGCACGCAAACTCGGTCTCGAGCGCGATCTGATTTCACGATTTGGTCTCGCCGATGCTGTCGTCGTACCAGCTCCCGATGTCGAGGCCGATCTGCAGTCCGCCGTGGGCATCGCCGCCGCAAACCATCTCGTCAGCATGCGTCCGGTTCCCCGCATCCTGGGGATCTCCTGGGGTCGCACCATGCACCAAATTGCGCGAGCCCTGCCCGAGGGCTGGGCCATCGGCGTGAACGTCGTCCAGATCAATGGCGGTGTTTCGTTGTCACGACGCAACGACACGGCGGCGGCGACGGCTATGGCCATCGCAGAGAAGGCCAACGGTCACGCAACGCTGCTGCCGAGCCCCGCAATATTTGAACGACGTGAAACCAAGCAGGCCATGGAGCAGGACCGCATCGTCGGTGGGTGCTTGCGTGAGGCGGCCAAGGCCACGGCGTATTTGTACAGCGCGGGCCCCGCGGACCCCTCGAGTATCCATGTTGAGAGTGGTTACATCACGCCCGAACAAATTCACACGCTGGTCGGCGAGGGCGCAGTGGGTGACGTCATCGGCCGGTATATCGACAAGGATGGCCGAATCGCGGATTACGAACTGGATTCCCGCACACTCGGACTCGGCTTGGAGCAATTGCGGTCCGCCGAGAACGCAATCTTTGTTGTTGCCGGAACGGCCAAGCATGACGTTGCGCGCGCTATTGTCCGCAACGGGCTGTGCACCACCATCATTACTGACGAGCGCACGGCACGATTTATTTTGGGAGAGGGCGAATAATGACGTTCACGCCAACTGCACGAGCAGCACGGTTGGGGATTAGCAGTCCCGAAACTCTGGTCTCGTATGTCCGCAATCTGCCTGGCGTTGATGCGGTGGGTCTCGAATCACGTGCGGCGGGCCTCGCAACTCGGTCACTGAAAAAACAATCCAAGGCGGACGCACTCGACCACATCATTCGGCTGATTGACCTCACCACGCTCGAAGGTGCCGACACGGCCGGCAAGGTGCGGTCGTTGGTAGCCAAGGCAATCACCCCCGACGCCGCAGACCCCCAAACCCCTCGCGTGGCTGCTGTCTGTGTGTACCCCGACATGGTGGAACACGCCGTTACCGCCCTGGGTGCACGGCATGGAGATGGGGTATCCGGAATTGCCGTTGCCTCTGTTGCCACGGCGTTCCCCTCGGGCCGATCTACCCTGGACATCAAGATCGCGGACACTCGATTTGCTGTCGAGATGGGCGCGGACGAGATCGACATGGTCATCGACCGCGGCGCCGCATTGAGCGGTGACTGGGTCAAGGTCTACACCGAAATCGCAGCAATCCGCGAGGCATGTGTTCGCGCCGATGGTTCACATGCGCACCTCAAGGTGATTCTCGAGACCGGTGAGCTCGCGACGTACGATCTGATCAAGCGCATGTCTTGGCTCGCCATCATTGCGGGTGCCGACTTTATTAAAACCTCGACCGGCAAGGTCCAGCCTGCGGCGACGCTGGCGACCACCGTCCTCATGCTCGAGGTTGTTCGCGACTGGTTCCTGCTGACGGGCGACAAAATCGGTGTCAAGCCTGCTGGTGGAATTCGCCAGTCCAAGGACGCAATCCGGTACCTCGTTGCTGTGGTCGAAACGGTCGGGGAAGACTGGTTGCACCCGCACCTCTTCCGTTTCGGCGCATCGAGCCTTCTCAATGACGTGCTGATTCAACGCCAGAAACTTTCCACCGGCCACTACAGCGGCCCTGACTACGTAACCGTCGACTAGGAGTTCCGATGACTTTCACCGATTACGACGCCGCACCCGAGTCAACGTCGATTCTGAACATCCGTGAACATTACGGCCTGTTCATTAACGGCTCGTGGACCAACGGTCACGGCGAATCGTTCACCACCATTTCACCGTCAACTGAATCCGTGATCACCACAGTGTCCGAGGCCGATGCCACGGACGTGGATCGTGCAGTCAAGGCTGCTCGTGTCGCATACGACAAGGTCTGGTCGCGCATGAGCGGCGCAGAACGCGGCAAGTATTTGTTCCGCATCGCGCGGATTCTGCAAGAGCGCGCCCGTGAATTTGCTGTCGCCGAAACCGTGGATAACGGAAAGCCCATCAGGGAAACTCGTGACGTCGACGTTCCTCTGGCCGCTGCGTGGTTCTTCTATTACGCAGGGTGGTCAGACAAGTTGGAGCACGCGGGGTTGGGCGCCAACCCCACGGCATTGGGCGTCGCAGCTCAGATCATTCCCTGGAATTTCCCCCTGTTGATGCTGGCCTGGAAGCTCGCACCTGCACTCGCTGCGGGAAACACCGTCGTGCTCAAACCCGCAGAAACAACCCCGTTGACTGCCCTGATGTTTGCCGAGGTCTGTCAACAAGCAGGTCTGCCCGACGGTGTCGTCAATATTGTGACAGGACACGGCACCATCACGGGATCGGCCCTCGTTGCTCATGCAGGTGTCAACAAAATCGCGTTCACGGGGTCGACTGCGGTGGGTCGACAGATTGCTCGCGCTGTTGCCGGTTCGGACACGCGACTAACCCTGGAACTGGGCGGCAAGGGCGCAAACATCGTGTTCGACGATGCCGCTCTCGACCAGGCCGTCGAGGGCGTCATCTCGGGTATCTTCTTCAACCAGGGCCATGTCTGTTGCGCCGGGTCACGATTGTTGGTTCAGGAAAACATCCACGATGAGTTAATGGACCGCATCACCCGTCGACTCTCGACGCTGCGTTTGGGCGACCCCTTGGATAAAAACACGGACATCGGGGCCATCAACTCCAAGGCTCAACTGGACCGAATCACGGCGATCGCTAACACCGGCGAGGCCGAGGGTGCCGAACGCTGGCAGCTGGCCTGCGATATTCCGGACAAGGGATTCTGGTTCCCGCCCACCATTTTCACCAACGTCGCGGCCAGCAACACTATTGCACGCGATGAAATCTTTGGTCCCGTGCTGTCCGTCCTGACCTTCAGGACACCCTCCGAAGCAATCGCAAAGGCCAACAACAGTGCCTATGGTTTGTCTGCGGGAATTTGGACGGAAAAGGCCAGTCGGATGTTGGCGGTTGCCGATGAACTTCGTGCGGGTGTCATCTGGGCTAACACATTTAACAAGTTCGATCCCGCGAGCCCGTTTGGCGGGTACAAGGAATCCGGTTACGGTCGCGAGGGCGGACGCCACGGCCTTGCCGCGTATCTGACCGAAGGAGAAGGGCGATGACGCACATGGGTATCCCCAAGACATACAAGTTGTTTATCGGTGGAAAGTTTCCGCGCAGTGAATCGGGTCGGGTCTACGAGGTTGTTTCTGCGCGTGGGGACTTCATCGCCAATGTCGCCTGGGCCAGCCGTAAGGATGCGCGTGACGCCGTAGTGGCGGCTCGTTCGGCCTTTGCTGGCTGGTCGCACGCCACCGCGTACAACCGCGGCCAGGTGCTGTACCGCATCGCCGAGATGCTGGACGGTCGATTCGAACAGTTTGTCAGTGAAATCCGCCAGCAGTCTGGGTGTTCGGATAAGGCCGCGCGTGCCGAAGTGTCGGCCGCGATTGATATGTGGGTCTGGTACGCAGGGTGGGCGGACAAATATGCTCAGGTCGCGGGTAACGCCAATGCGGTGTCGGGACCGTACTTCAACCTCTCCGTTCCCGAGCCCACCGGTGTCGTTGTCTCG
>CAZRHP010000014.1:0-28147 GCA_964599975.1 uncultured Gulosibacter sp. | reverse complement strand
AGGCGATTCCGAATCCCCCGCCCAAGTTCAGTTCGGGAACCGGGCCACCTGCGAGAAGTTCGGCGTGGACGGCGAGAAGTCGACGAGCGGCCTCGCGGAAACCATCGATTCCAAAAATCTGCGACCCAATGTGCGAGTGCAGCCCCACAAAATTCAACGACCCGTGTTCACGAATGTCGCGAACGATTTCCGCTGCCTGCTCGAGCGAGACCCCAAATTTTTGGTCCTCGCGAGCGGTGGCCAAGTATTCGTGGGTGCTGGCGTGCACACCGGAATTGACTCGAAGACGAACGTTTTGCACCGCACCCACCGAGGCGGCGGCCTGTGCGACGCGTTCAACCTCATCCGCCGAGTCAATAACGACGGTGCCAATACCGACGGTCGCTGCACGCACCAGTTCGGCGTCCGACTTGTTGTTCCCGTGCAGTCCCATGTGTGCGGGGTTCATGCCCGCGGCGAGAGCGACTTCCATTTCGCCAGAACTCGCGACATCGAGCCGAAGACCCGATTCGCTGACCCAGCGCACGACAGCACCGGACAGGAATGCCTTGGACGCGTAGTACACATGGGCCCGCGTCCCCGCGGCCGAAGCGGCAGAATCGAAAGCTTCGCGCATGCGGGTGGCCGTATCGCGGACACCCTGTTCGTCATAGACGTACAGAGGCGTACCGAATTCGGCAGCCAGATCGGTGACGGACACCCCGCCGACGCTGATCGCACCGGACTGGTCGCGAACGGCGGTCTGGGGCCACAAACCGTCGACAAGCACATTTGCATCAACCGGCGGCAACAGCCACTCGGGTGCAAGTGAATTGGACATAGAACACCTCACAAGGAACACGAAACGGTGAGGCGAGCGAGCCCGGATTGACCCCTGAAGCCGTGTTTAGTCTAGCGAATCCTGTGCACGCGCAAGACTGTCCTCTGCGGCAACCCACGCGAGCATCGCGCACTTGACACGAGCAACAAATTTCGAGACCCCGCTCAAGGCCGCCAGGTCACCATATTCTTCCTCGGACAGAGCAATCGCCCCACGCGAACGCATGGCCTCGCGGAAACCGTCCGCGAATTCCGTGAACTCGGAAACGGTCATGCCCGCGGCCTCTTGAGACAACAACGAGGCCGAAGCCTGAGAGATCGAGCAGCCCGAACCCTCCCACTCGAAACCGGTAATGATGTCTCCGGTGGGGTCAAGGCGGACAGTGAGGTTGAGTTCGTCGCCGCACGTGGGGTTGTACTGGTGGGATGGCGTGCCGCCGTCTCCCAAACCGAAACCCACCTTGCGCTTATTGTGGTCCAGGATGATCTGCTGGTACAGCGATTCCAGTGACATTAGGCCTCCCCAAAATAGGCGCGAACCTGTGCGAGCGCGTCCACTGCGAATTCGATTTCGGCACGGGTGGTGTGCATTCCCACCGAGAATCGGGTTGACGAGTCGACCCCGAGGCGACGGTGCAGAGGCTGAGCGCAGTGGTGCCCAACACGCACCGCAATACCCCGGGAGTCGAGGAACTGGCCCACATCGTGGGGGTGAACTCCGTCGACGGCGACGCTCAGGAGTCCCACACGTTCCACGTTGTCACGCGTCCCCAGAATTCGGATGCCGGGCAACGGCTCGACGAGGTCGTACAGCAGGTTGCCGAGTTCCCGTTCGTGGGCAGCAATGGACTCGAGCCCAATAGCCGAAAGCACGTCAAGGCTTGCAGCCCACCCCACGGCCTGCGACAACCGCGGCGTGCCGGGTTCGAATTTGGCGGGAGCGGGAAGGTATTCGGCTCGTTCAAAGTCAACGTATGTGATCATGGACCCACCAAAAAGCGTCGGCGGCATCAGGTTCAGCACCGACGTGGTGCCGTAAAGTGCACCGATGCCGGTAGGTCCGTACATTTTGTGCGCCGAAAAAGCCGCAAAGTCGACGCCCAATTCTGCGAAGTTCAGCGTCAGGTGTGGAGCGGACTGGCACGCATCAAGCATGACCACAGCACCCGCCTCGTGTGCGGCATCCGCGATGTCACGAACCGGATTCACAATGCCGATCACATTCGATACGTGCGGGAATGTCACCAGCTTCGTTCGCGCGCTCAACACATCCCGAACGGCCTCCACGGTAAGCACACCACCATCGTCGACCGCGGCCACACGAATCACGGCACCCGTCGCACGGGCAAGTTCCTGCCAGGGAATCAGATTTGCGTGGTGCTCCAATTCCGTGAGCACGATTTCATCGCCTGGTTGCAGCCGGAAAGGGCCATCAACAGGGTGAAGTCCCAGGGAAGCAGCACGGAAACCGTTCGCCACCACGTTGAACGCATCCGTCGCGTTCGACGTCCACACAATGTTCGCGGGACGAGCGCCCACGAAACGCGCCACAGTGGCTCGAGCCTCGTCGAATTTTTCGGTCGCCTCGGCCGCCAACGTGTGTGCACCACGATTGACCGCAGCCATCTCGTGAGACGAAAAATCGAGTTCCCGGTTCAACGCGATGCCCAGCTTCAGCGAGGTCGCCGCCGAGTCCAAATACACCAGCGGGACCCCGTTCACGGGGACCGACAGCTGCGGAAACAGCCCGCGAACATCATTCACGGGAAAAGCGGGCTTCGGTGCGGTCATGACCGTTCAACCTCGATCGCGTTCACGAAATTCCCTACATTCGTTCCGGAGCGCTCACGCCCAACAGGTCAAGCCCGTTGCGCAGAACCTGACCGGTAGCGTTGTTCAGCCACAACCGTGTTCGGTGCGTGTCGTCCACGGAATCATCACCCTGCGGTGTGACACGGCAGTTGTCGTACCAACGGTGATAGTCGGCAGCCAACGATTCGAGATAGCGAGCCACCCGGTGGGGTTCACGCAACGCAGCGGACTGGGCGACAATTCGAGGGAACTCGGCCAACGAATTGGCGAGTTCGGATTCCGTTTCGTGTGTCAGCAGCGCCGCATCGAACACCGTGGTGTCGACACCCGCGGTCGAGGCGTTGCGGGCCACGGCGTTGGTGCGGGCGTGAGCGTATTGCACATAAAACACTGGGTTGTCGTTGGTGCGCTTCTGCAGAAGTTCGGGGTCCAAGGTCAGCGGAGAGTCGGCGGGGTAACGTGCCAAGGAATAGCGCAACGCATCGGTGCCCAGCCATGCCTGCAAGTCGTTCAATTCGATGATGTTGCCGGCGCGCTTTGACAGCTTCGCACCGTTGATGCTGACCAATTGACCGATCAGTACCTCGATGTCCTTTTCGGGGTCATCCCCTGCCGAACCTGCGAGCGCCTTGAGGCGATGAACATAGCCGTGGTGGTCGGCGCCGAGCAGGTAAATCTTGTGTTGGAAGCCGCGGTCGCCCTTGGAGAGGTAGTAGGCGGCGTCAGCAGCAAAATAGGTGAAAATGCCGTTACCGCGGGTGATTACACGATCCTTGTCGTCGCCGAAGTCTGTGGTGCGCACCCACACAGCGCCGTCTTCATCAAACACATGACCCTGTGCGCGCAGGCGCTCAATGGCATCGTCGATCAGGGAGCCGCCCTCGCCGGAACCAGCGTGGAGCGTGCGTTCCGAGAACCACACGTCGAAGTGAACGTTGAAACGCGACAGCGAATCCTTGATTTCCTGCAATTGGGTTTCGTAACCGATTTCACGGGCGACAAGGATTGCTTCGGCACGGTCCAACGACGCGAGGTCGGGGCGGCGCTCGAGCGCAATTCGTCCCAGCTCTTGGACGTACTCCCCCGGGTAACCGTTCTCGGGAGTGGGTTCGCCGAGTGCCGCAGCTAGTACGGATTCACCAAAAACGTCCATCTGTGCACCGGCATCGTTGACATAAAACTCGTTCGCAACGCGCGCGCCCGACGCCGCGAGGACCCGACCGAGCGAGTCGCCCAGCGCAGCCCACCGGGTGTGACCAATATGCAATGGACCGGTCGGGTTGGCTGACACAAATTCCAGGTTGATGGTCTGTCCGACGAGCGAGTCGTTGCGGCCGAACTCGGAACCCGCTTCGACAATCGAACGGGCAATTTCGCCCGCTGCCGAGGCATCGAGTCGAATATTGAGGAAGCCAGGTCCCGCAATGTCGACCGAGGACACGCCTTCGATTTCAGAGATACGACCCGCAAGTTCTGCAGCAAGGTCACGGGGCGCCATTCCCACGCGCTTCGCCAGCTTCAACGCCACCGAGGTCGCCCAGTCGCCGTGGTCGCGGTTTTTGGGACGTTCAAAAGCGATAGCCGTGGAATCAATCGAGGCTGCTACCTCGGGTTCGCGGACGGCAATAACGTCACGTGCGACAACGGCAATAAGTTCAGACAAGACTTCGGGGTTCACCCTGTAATCGTACCCACCCTCGGGAATCGGGGTATCCTGAGAACACCCGAGTCCCTATAGCTCAGGGGATAGAGCGTCCGCCTCCGAAGCGGAAGGCCGCTGGTTCGATTCCAGTTAGGGGCACCAACCATCGAAATCTGGGCGCTAATTATGTCGTTCGAGGAATTCAAAGACATCGCGATCGTCCACGCCGGGAAAAGTTCCCGACGGCAGTGGAGAGAGGATGTGAGCGTGCATTCGCGCACTCGTCCACGCCTGGCCCGCCCATTTGCTGCTCAGTTCCGCATCGGGTCGTGAACAGCATTCGGGGTCGGGGCAGAACGACTTTTTACGTTCGGTGGTGTCGCGTCCACGAAACCATTTCGCCGAATCAAAGGGAACACCCACGGTGATACTGAAGTCGTCTCCGGTTCCCGTTCCGGTCTGGGTTGATTCCCAGTACGTTCCCTCGGGGGTATCCGTGTATTGGTAGTACTCGGTGGTGCGATTCACTCGCCCCAATGCCACGCGGGCACTCCACTTTCGGCAGACGTGTTGACCCTCCACGGAACCCGTGACGTCGACGGGTAATCGCAGTCCATCGTTCTCGTACGCCTTGTACACGGCTCCGTCGTCACCGACGCGCAGGAAATGCACGGTCAGATCGAGGTGATGTGTGGCAAGGTTTGTAAATCGCAGAGCTGCCGCCTCGTGTGTCACACCAAATGCGTCCCGGAAGTCTTCCACAGCGATATTCCGGTCGTTTTTGGCGCGCTGCAGGAATTCCACGGCCTGACGACCGGGCATCAGGACAGCGGCGGCGACGTAATTAATGTCCAACCGCTGTTGCAGAAACTCTGCGTACGTGTTGGGCACGGTGTGACCCAAGACCCGGTGCGCCATCGCCTGAATTGCCATAGAACGCAGACCGTGTCCGCCGGGGATTGAGGCCGGGGGCAGATAAATACGACCGTTTGCAAGGTCGGTAATCGACCGGGCACTGTCGGGCAAATCATCGACGTGGACCAGGGTGAATCCCAGGGTGCCCGCCATCAGGCTGACCTCGCGGTGTGTCAGAGCGCCGCTAATGTGACCGACACGATCCGAAAGTTCCTGTGCAACGTCCTCGAGGTCTTGGCGATAGTTATCCAACGTGCGCATGTGTTCACGCAGTTCCGTGTTGGCGCGACGGGCTTCCTCGGGGGTCGCAATTTTCTGCCGTTCCAGGGCGACGAGTTCACGGTGCATACCCAACAATGCGTCTAGCGTGTCGTCCGGCATAGACTTTCCCGCTTTGATTTTGGGAAGACCCAACGACGTATAGAGGGCCGTGGATTGGGCGCGTTCTAATTCCAGTTCTTTGGCGGCACGTTCGTTCGGCGGGGTCGAATCCAGCAATTGCGACACACTCACGGAAAGTGCTTCGGCAATCGCGGTGAGCATCCCCAGCTTGATTTCGCGTTTGCCGTTTTCGATGATGGACAGCTGACTTCCCGCGATCCCGACGCGGGCGCCGAGTTCATCGAGTGTGAATCCAGCACGGTTTCGGTAGTGGCGGATTTGTCGTCCCAGTGTGGCAGCGTCGCTCATGTGCCCAGAATATCGAAATTCTTGCGATTTTCGAAAGAATCTAAAATCTTTCGTGAAATTTTTACCCCAAAACACTTTCTCGTCGCAGGAAACTGGCTTTATGACAATCCTCACCGCAGCGGATGTTCCCACCGCCACCCCCCATCGTGTACCCGAAACCTCGCGCGCCGATGTCCTGGCATACGTGTCCGAAATCGCTCGCCTGACCAAGCCCGCAGCAATTCACTGGTGCGACGGTTCACAGACCGAACGTGAGGCGCTGATCACCGAACTCATCGCCGCAGGCACGATCGAGAAGCTCAACGACGAGCTTCGCCCCAACTCATACCTCGCACGCAGTGACGAATCCGATGTCGCCCGAGTCGAATCGCGCACATTCATCTGCTCGGAAAACGAAAAAGACGCCGGCCCCACCAACAACTGGGCCGACCCTGACGAAATGCGCGCCACACTGGGCGGACTGTTCACCGAATCGATGCGCGGCCGCACCATGTACGTCGTACCTTTCCTCATGGGACCCGTCGGTTCCCCCGTCACTCGTGTTGGAATCGAAATCACGGACTCGCCCTACGTGGTCGTCTCGATGGGCATCATGACCCGCATGGGCCGAATCGCCCTTGACGTCATCGAATCTGGCGCCGAATGGGTAAAAGCCGTCCACTCGATCGGTGCCCCACTCGAGCACGGCGAGCCCGACGTGGCATGGCCCTCCAACCCCACCAAATACATCAGTCATTTCCCCGAGACCCGTGAAATTTGGTCGTTCGGTTCGGCCTACGGTGGAAATGCTTTGCTGGGCAAGAAGTCGTTCGCGCTACGCATCGCCTCGGCCATGGCTCGCGACGAAGGCTGGCTAGCCGAACACATGATGCTTGTCAAAATCACGTCACCCGAAGGTCAGGTCTCACACATCGCTGCCGCCTTCCCCAGCGCCTGCGGCAAGACCAACTTCGCCATGATGCAACCCACCCTGCCCGGCTGGACCGTCGAAACACTCGGCGACGACATCGTCTGGATGTGGATTGACGAGGACGGCAAGCTGCGCGGAATCAACCCCGAGGCCGGTTTCTTCGGCGTCGCACCAGGAACCAGCGCGAAAACTAACCCCATTGCCATGGACACTATCTGGGGAAACACCATCTTCACCAATGTGGCACGCACCGACGACGGTGACGTCTGGTGGGAAGGCATGAGCAAGCCCATCCCCGAGCACCTCATCGACTGGCGCGGCAACGAGTGGACCGCGGGATCAGCAGAACCCGCCGCGCACCCCAACTCGCGATTCACCGTCGCAATCGACCAGTGCCCCTCGGCAGCAGCCGAATGGAACGACCCTCGCGGTGTCGTCATCGACGCCATCGTGTTTGGTGGTCGTCGCAGCACCACAATGCCCCTCGTCGTTGAGTCTCGTTCGTGGGAACACGGCGTCTACCTCGGTGCAACCATGGCCTCCGAACGCACCGCGGCCGCCGAAGGAGTGGTCGGTGAACTGCGCCGTGACCCGTTCGCCATGGCGCCGTTCACCGGCTACAACGTCGGAGACCACTGGCAGCACTGGTTGACCATCGGCGAGCGCCTCGCCACCAGCGGGCACGCGCCTCGGATCTTCCACGTCAACTGGTTCCGTCGTGACGCATCGGGCACGTTCCTCTGGCCCGGTTTCGGCGACAACGTTCGGGTCGTCAAGTGGATCATGGATCGAATTGCCGGTCGCGTCGACGCCAATGTGTCGCCCGTCGGCTCGCTGCCCAAGCTCGGTGACCTGCAGTTGCAGGGACTGGACATCAGCGTCGACGACGCACACCAGATTCTCACCGTCGACTCCGACGACATCCGTGCCGACGCACTGGACGCCCAGAAACTTCTGGACCTCGTCGGCGACACCGTTCCGCGCGCAGTACGCCGCGAGAACGAGCGCACACTCACCCTGTGCGACTAAAAGCTGGGCGGCCCATCTGTGGTGGAATGGGCCGCCCTACACTCTGCGCCCGCCTTGTATAAAATCGCAAGAATATTTACACAATCGACATCAAAACCGACAAGAATCACGGCACTGCGGGCCATAAAATGAAAACGTTGAAAGGACGCGTTGTGATTCGCAAAGTAGTGGCTGTGTCGTTGTTGGCTCTGGTGTTGGCCGGCTGCACCGCCGAGGTTCCCACGGAACCGACGGCAACCCCGACCCCCACCGAGAGCGAAACCAGCACGCCCGAACCCACTCCGGTGGACAACGGCACGTTCACGATGCCCAGCGACTGCACCGGCGTCCTGCCCGCCGATCGCGCCGCCGCACTGGAGTCCGAGGGAATCGTGCTCTTGGCGGGACCCGGCGGACTCTATGGTCTCGAACTGATTACCGACCCCACCCCCGAAATGCTGGCGGGTGGAATCTCGTGCTATTACGGCTACGACAGCGAAGACGTCAACCAACTCAAGATCTATTCGGTTGTGTCCGTCGCTCCCCTGACCCCCGCATCGTCCGAGGGCATCGTCAGCGACCTGGTCGCTCAGGGCATGAATGCATCGACCGACGAGGTGGGCAACGCCACGTATTCGATTTTGGGTGATGCGGATTCCAACGTCCCCGCCCAGTACAACGTCATGACAGGGGACGCTTGGATCTCGGTGATCTCGATCCTGGGTGGCGAGACCTTCTACCGCGAGAACGTGGTTATCGCGGGCGAAACCCTCGACAACGTCTACAACTAGGCGTGAATTTCGACGAACTCACCCGCGGGGTTCACCCCTCGTGGCGTTCGTTGGTTGACCGCCACCGCGACCTGCTCGAGGGCATCCTCGCCGAGCTGGACAGGCGACGTTCGCACGGTGAGGCCATCGCTCCACACCGTCCCGATATTCTGCGCGTTCTCCACACCGATCGCGCCGCAGTTCGCGTCCTGATCGTGGGCCAGGACCCCTATCCCACGGCCGGCCATGCGATGGGGTTGAGCTTTTCGACTCAACCCGATGTGAGGCCCCTCCCACGCAGCCTGTCCAACATATTTCGGGAAATGTCGGACGACCTGGGAATCGAGGCGCCTGCGTCGGGCGATCTGACCGGCTGGTCGGAACAGGGCGTCATGCTGCTGAACCGCGTGCTCACCGTGACCGTGGGTGTCGCGGGCTCGCATCGCGGCATCGGGTGGGAACGGTTTACTGAGGCGATTGTGCGTTCGCTGATGGGCCGTAACGCGCCACTGGTGGCCATCCTCTGGGGCCGTGACGCCGAGTCCCTGCGGCCGCAACTGGACCGCGCACAGATCATTTCCTCGGCTCACCCCTCGCCGTTGTCGGCACGGCGCGGGTTCCTGGGGTCGCGGCCGTTTAGCCGCGCCACCGAACTTCTGCAGAAATCGGGAGTCGACCCCCTCGACTGGAGCCGAACCTCGACGCAGGGCGCTTCTAGACTGTGACCATGAGCCACGACATCTCGATTCGCCCCGTCCACACGGACGACGCCGCCGCGATTGTAGAGCTGTACAACCACTTCATCGCCACGTCCACGGTCACATTCGACGAGTCACTGTGGAGCACCGCGGACATGCTGCACAAGATCGAGGGCATTAATGCCAGGGCTCTGCCATTCCTCGTGGTCGAGGTCGACGGCACCTTCGCGGGCTATGGCTATCTGTCGACGTGGCGCGACAAGAGCGCTTTCGACCGCACCGCCGAGAACACGCTGTATTTGCGACCCGAATTCCACGGAATGGGTGCGGGCGGACGATTGCTGGATGCGCTGATTTCCGCGGGGCTGGACGCCGGGGTCCGCGAGGTGATTGCGGTGATTACCGACAGCGAGGACGCCGTCGGTTCCATCGCACTGCATACCGGCCGTGGTTTCGTGCCGGTCGGATCGATGCCCAATGTGGGGTACAAATTCGAACGCTGGTTGGGCGTCGTGATGATGCAAAAGTCGCTGCGGCACTAGGCAAACGACGCTTTCGTTACCTTGTGTGACGTCAACAGTTGGGGAAACCCCCGAGGGTATTTACTCTGGAGGAACTCCTGAACGAAAGGTTCCCCATGTCTTGGAAGTTTGAAACCCAGCAGATCCACGCTGGCGCAGCGCCCGACCCCACGACGAACGCCCGTGCAACCCCGATTTACCGCACCACGGCCTATGTCTTTGACAACGCTGACCACGCAAAGAACCTGTTTGCTCTGGCCGAATTCGGCAACATTTACACCCGCATCATGAACCCCACTCAGGACGTCGTCGAAAAGCGCATTGCCGCGCTCGAGGGCGGAACTGCAGCACTGCTCGTGTCGTCGGGACAGGCCGCCATCACCTACTCGGTGCTGAACATCGCCGGCGCCGGTGACCACATCGTGGCATCGTCCAGCATCTACGGCGGAACCTACAACCTGTTCAACTACACCCTCGCCAAGCTGGGCATCGAGGTCACCTTCGTCGAAAACCAGGACGACCTCGAGGAATGGCGCAACGCCGTCCGCCCCAACACCAAGTTGTTCTTTGCCGAGACCATTGCCAACCCCCAGATCAACGTGCTGGACATCGCCGGCGTCTCGGGTGTCGCACACGAGGCGAGCCTGCCGCTGATCGTGGACAACACCATCGCGACCCCCTACCTGATTCGCCCCTTTGAGCACGGCGCCGATATCGTCGTCCACTCGGCGACCAAGTTCCTCGGTGGCCACGGCACGGTTGTTGCCGGAGCGATCGTCGATGGCGGAAAGTTCGAGTGGTCGAAGAACGTCGACAAGTTCCCCGGACTCACCGAACCCGACCCCTCGTACCACGGCGCCTCGTTCACCACGGTCCTGGGCGACGCAATCGCGTACATCATCAAGGCGCGCGTTCAGTTGCTGCGTGACGTCGGAGCCGCGCTGTCCCCCGACAACGCCTTTGCCGTACTGCAGGGAATCGAAACGCTGAGCCTGCGCATCGAGCGTCACGTCGAGAACGCTCTCGCCGTCGCCCGTTGGCTGGAAGCCCACGACGATGTCGCGTCGGTGTCCTACGCTGGCCTCGAATCCAGCCCCTGGTTCGCCGCGGGCCAGAAGTACGCGCCTCAGGGTGTCGGTGCCGTTCTCTCGTTCGAGCTGAAGGGCGGCGTCAACGCCGGCCGCGCTCTGGTGGAAAGCACGGAACTTTTCAGCCACGTGGCCAACATCGGTGACGTTCGTTCGCTGATCATCCACCCCGCATCGACCACCCACTCGCAGCTGACCCCCGAACAGCAACTGACCTCGGGTGTGACCCCCGGTTTGGTTCGCCTCTCGGTTGGCCTCGAGCACATCGACGACATCCTCGCCGACCTCGAGAACGGCTTTGCCGCAGCACGCAAGGCTGCACAGAACTAGCGCGCAGTGTGCGATGGGCGTCGGGCTTCGGCTCGGCGCCCATTGCTGTCTGTGGAGTGCCAGAATAGAGGGACCATGGATTGGCAGATGTCAGAAGAAACGGTCCCCTCGGCTTTTGTAACCGAGGCTCACAGCCGTTCTCTCGGTGCACCGCCGGTGACGGGCGCGTGGCGTGATGGCGATCACCCCGGACACCGTCTTTTTGCATTTGTCGGTGATGTCACGCTAGAAAGCGGCACCGTTTTACCCCGCGTACGCATGGCGTACGAGACCTGGGGCACACTAAATGCCGACGCATCCAACGCCCTGCTCTTGGTCCACTCCCTCACCGCCGATTCCCATGCCGTGGGGCTTGCCGGCCCCGGTCACGTGACCGACGGCTGGTGGAACCCCATCGTGGGACCGGGACTGGCGATCGACACCAACAAGTGGTTCGTCGTGTGCCCCAACACCTTGGGCGGATGTCAGGGTTCGACCGGCCCATCGTCGGTCACGACCGATGGCCGCGAATGGGGATCGCGATTCCCCTATGTGACGGTCCGCGACCAGACCACGGCACTCAAGCAGCTGGCCGACACTCTGGGGATCGATCGCTGGGGCGCCGTCGTGGGCGGAAGTGCCGCGGGCATGAGCGCACTCGAATATGCCGTGACGTACCCCGACAAGGTCGAGCGGCTCGCGCTGTTGGCGACGTCCGCGATCACCAGCGCAGACCAAATTTCCCTGAACTTTGTGCAGACTGAGGCCGTCCGCATGGACCCCGAATTTTCGGACGGGGATTACTACGAGAACGAGGTCGGACCACACCGTGGCCTGGCGTTGGCACGACGCCTCGCGTTGCTCTCCTATCGCTCCCCCGAAGAATTCAATGAGCGCTTTGACCGTTCCTGGCAGAGCGGAATCAGCCCGCTCGGTGCCGGCGGCCGATTCGCCGTCGAGAGCTACCTCGATTTCCACGGCAACAAGTTCACCCGCCGTTTCGATGCGAATTCCTACATTTCTCTGGTCGACGCCATGAGCTCGCACGATGTCACGCGCGATCGCGGGTCGCTGAAGGACGTTCTGGGCACCGTGACCGCACGGGCTCTCGTCGTCGGCATCGATTCGGACCGCCTGTTCCCGCTCGAACAGCAGATCGCGCTGGCGGAATACCTCCCCGGGCACATCGGCGGCCGCGACGCCCGCGTGATGTCGTCACCGTTCGGTCACGATGCGTTCCTTATCGACCACGACACGGTGGCCGGTTTCCTGCGCGAACTGCTCGACGACTAGTTCAGTTTCGACGCCGTCAATTCCGCCACAACGCGCGGAATCTGGTCAATCAGGTCGGCCAACACGAATGGCCCGCCCCGAGACGCCCGGTCTGCCGCCTCGGAGTGAATCCACACCGCCGTCGCGGCAATGGCCACGAGGTCGGACTCGGTGACTTCGGAGTGCGCACAGTTTGATGCCAACACGGCCCCCATGATGCCCGCGAGCACGTCACCCGCCCCCGCGATAGCCAGCCACGATGTGGGCGAATCGAGGCGCACGGTACCGCCCTCGCCCGCCACGAAGGTGGTTGCGCCCTTCAAAACCACGGTGACACCGAGGAACCGGGCCGCCAGTGTGACGAAGTCCTCGGGCTCTGCCTCGACCGCTTCGCGGGTGACGCCCAAGACCTGAGCAAGTTCACCCGCATGGGGTGTGGCGATGACCAGCCCACGAGCATGGCGTGACACCAGGTTGAGGGCTCCCGCATCGACCACGGCGGGGCGTGCCTCGTCCAACACTCGTGCGGCCGTGGCCATCGACTCGGAGTCGCCCGCGATCATGCCAGAGCCGATCACCCAGGCCTGGGCCCGCGCATCCCCCAACACGACCTCGGGCCGGTGCTGTAGGACCGCATTCCCCACCGATTCGGGGCCGACGTATCGAACCATGCCGATACCGGCATGCAATGCGCCATCGATGCCCAACATCGCGGCACCCGGGTAGTTCACCGAACCTGTCGCGAACCCCACAACGCCACGCGAATACTTGTCCGACGCGGCATCGGGGGCATGAATCACCGCGCGCGCCTCGGCGGCGGAAAAGGCTCGTGCTGTCACGTATTCAGCCTAAAGGTGCCGATAGTCTGAAAGAAACATCGAGGAGCACCATGACAGTCCCCGCGCTTTTCCAGCCACTGACCCTGCGATCGGTCACCATCCCCAACCGAATCTGGTTGTCGCCGCTGTGTGAATACTCGGCCGGGCACGACGGAATCCCCACCGACTGGCACATGGTTCACCTCGGCCAGGTCGCCATCGGGCGCGCGGGATTGGTGATGGCCGAGGCGACCGCCATCGAGCCGGCTGGCCGCATCTCGCCGAACGATGTGGGGCTGTGGAACGACGCTCAGGTCGACGCGTGGAAACCCATCACCGCGTTTATTCGGTCGCAGGGTTCGGTCCCCGCCGTGCAACTTGCACACGCCGGCCGCAAGGGCAGTTCGGCACCGGGCTGGGGTGTCGATTACGAGGGCACGGCCACCGTCGAACAGGGCGGCTGGCAGACGGTTGCCCCCAGCGCGATTGCATTCACCGGCTATGACGCCCCCATCGAACTGACCACTGCCGAGATCGCCGTGATTGTCGAGCACTGGGCCGCCGCCGCACGTCGTGCGCTGGACGCGGGATTCCAGGTCGTCGAGGTTCATGCCGCGCACGGTTACCTTCTGCACGAATTCCTTTCACCGCTGACCAACACACGGACCGACAGCTACGGCGGCACCCTCGACAATCGCGCTCGGATTGTGATCGAGGTCATCCGCGCCGTTCGTGCCGAAATCGGTGGCGACGTGCCGTTGTTCGTGCGCTTTAGCGCCACCGACTGGACCGAGGACGGACTGCAACCCGCCGAGGTGGAACAGGTGGCCGTATGGGCGCACGAGGCCGGGGCTGATTTTATGGACATTTCCACGGGCGGAATCCAGGGAGGAATTCACATCCCCACCGGCCCGGGATACCAGGTGGCATTCGCCGAGGGCGTGCGGCGCGCCTCGAATGTTCCCACTAATGCCGTCGGACAGATCACCACGCCCGAACAGGCCGACGCGATTGTCGCCAGCGGCGCGGTTGACGCCGTGATGCTGGGTCGAGAACTAATGCGCGACCCCCACTTTGCGTTGCGCGCGGCAACGGCTCTGGGCTACGACATGCCGTATTGGCCCCCGCAGTACCTGCGGGCGAAGCCCTAACCGGGCCGAGGCCTAGTACAGGCCGACGGTGATATCCGCCGTCGACGGAGGGTTGGCGCCCTGACGCGTCACGGTAATGGCGGCACACTGCAGGGCATCGTTGATCAACTTGGTGACGGTGGCGTCATCGAGCATGTGCAATGCACCGCGCTTGTCGACGGTCAATAGCCCACGCAACGACATCGATGCCAGCAGGGCGGCCATGAACGAGTCACCCGCACCGATGGTGTCTTCGACGGTGACGCGTGGGGCAACGTGGTACGACATGCTGTCGTCGCTGGTCACCACAACGGCTCCCTCGCCACCGCGGGTCACGATAACGAGAGCGGGGCCCATGACGGCCCAGGCACGCGCGGTGTCCTCGAGGCTGCGGTCGGGGTACAGCCATTCGACGTCCTCGTCGCTCGCCTTGATGATATCGGCGAGGCGCACATACTGTTCGACGATGGCGACGGCCTCGGCGCGGTCCCCCATCAACGCGGGGCGCGCATTAGGGTCATAGCTGACGATGCAGTCCGGACGCAGTCGTTCGATCGTGGCCAACACGTTCGCGCCACCGGGCTGTAGTACGGCACCGATCGATCCGGTGTGCACGGCCTTCGGCAGGAAATCGATGTCGTCGGTCCAGTCCCAGTCGATGTCAAACACATACTGTGCGGAACCATCGGGCTGGATCGTGGCGGTGGCCGTCGAGGTGCGCTCGGCATCGATCGAGCGGGCGGTCAGCCACACATCGCTGTCGGCGGTGTGACGCGAAATGAGTTCACCGTATTCGTCGTCGGCGAAGCGGGTCGACAAGGCCGCCTGCAGCCCCAGTCGCGATGCACCGATGGCGACATTCAGGGGGCTTCCGCCCGGGTGGGCGTGGTCTTCACCATCGTGACGGACAACATCAATCAGTGCCTCGCCGATGGCGAGAACGTCGGGACCCTGTGAACTCATGACAGCAGGTTACCGCCGACGGGTCGCATCCTGCACCTCGCCGATGAGTTCTTCGATGATGTCCTCGAGGAACAGCACGCCGACGGTGTCCCCCGCGACGTCAAACACTCGGGCGATGTGAGCTCCGGTGCGACGCATGGCGGCCAAGGCGTCCTCGAGGTCCAGCTCGGAATACACCGACACCAGCTGACGGATTCGTTTCGGCGGGACAGGCAGGTCCGCCTCGTTTTCCCGAATTCCAATAACGTCCTTGAGGTGGACGTAACCCGTGGGCTCGCCCTCGGGATTGATCAACACGTAGCGGCTGAACCCGCGTTGAGCGACCTCGCGTTCCACGTCCAGCGCCGATGCCGCCTCGGGCAACGACACGATGGAATCCAGCGGAACGGCGACGTCGCTGACCTTCTTTGCCGTGAACTCGATGGTTGCGCTGACGGCACCGGAACGGTCCTCGAACACGCCCTCTTTTTGGGACTGTTCGACAATCGTCGCCATTTCCTCCAGCGTAAAGACCGACTGCGCCTCGGATCGGGGCTCGACGCCGACCAGTCGAACGATTCCGTTCGCGACGGCATTGAGCGCAACGATGAAGGGACGGAAAATCCAGGCGAATCCGACGAGCAGCGGAGCGAGAATCAGCACGGCGCGGTCCGGCACCGAGAACGCCACGTTCTTGGGGACCATCTCGCCGACCACTACGTGCAGGTATGTGACGACGCCGATGGCCACACCGACCGCGATTCCCGCGACAGCGTCCTCAGGCAACGCCGTACCCGCCAATGCGCCCTCGACGAGGTGGTGCAGGGCGGGTTCGGAGACGCCCAAAATCAGCAGCGAACACAGGGTGATTCCCAATTGGCTGGTGGCGAGCATCAGCGTGGCGTTCTCCATGGCGCCCAAGGCGACCTTCGCCGACCAGCTGCCCTGTTCCGCCAGCGGCTCAATCTGCGAGCGCCGTGCCGCAATGACGGCGAATTCGGCGGCGACGAAGAAAGCATTGAACCCGAGCAGGACGACGAGCCACACGAGTGAGATCAGATCGTTCATGCGTTCACCTCCTCGGGCGTAAAACGGACTCGGTCGATGCGTCGACCGTCCATGCGCTCGATGACAAAGACGCCGTCACAGGCTTCGATGGTGTCCCCTGCCACGGGAATCCTGCCCAGTTCGGCCAACAAAAAACCGCCCACCGTTTCCCACGGCCCGTCCTCGGGCACATCGACGTTAGCCCGTTCGGCCAGCTCGTCGGGACGCAGGCTGGCGGGGAACGTGACCCAGTTGCGACCGCGGACCACATCGGCCTTGGTTCGGTCATGCTCGTCGCTGACCTCGCCAATCAGTTCCTCGATGAGGTCTTCCAGGGTTGCGACACCGGCGGTCCCGCCGTATTCGTCCACGACGATTGCCATCTGATACCCGCGCGTGCGCAGTTCGGCCAAGAGGTCGTCCAGCGACATGGTCTCGGGGACACGCAAGGCCTCGCCCTGCAGTGCGCTCGCGGGGACCTCGGACCGGCGCTCGCGGGGAACGGCTACGGCCTGCTTGACGTGCACGACACCCACGACGTCATCGGAGTTCTCGCCGATCACGGGGAAACGAGAGTGGCCGGTCTTGCGCGTCAGTTCGATGATGGTGTCGGCCGTATCGCCGCGCTTGACGGTGGCGAGGCGCGTGCGCGGGGTCATGATGTCCTGTGCCTCGTGTTCCGAGAACGACAACGCCTTGGACAACAGCGTCGCGGTGTCGTGTTCCAACCCACCGTGCAGTGTCGAATGGCGCACGACCGACGCCAATTCCTCGGCGGTACGCGCGGACGAGAGTTCTTCCTTGGGTTCGATGCCCATGAGGCGAACGACCGAGTTTGCCGAGCGCACGAGCACCCAAATGATCGGCGAGAACACCCAGGTGAACGCCAGCTGGAACGGTGCGACGAACTTTCCGACGGCGCGGGGCGTCGCGATTGCGAGGTTCTTGGGCGCCAGCTCGCCGACGATCATCGACAGCATCGTCGCCAGCGTGATGGCAAGAACGGTGGACACAACCTCGGACGCAACGGACCCCAGCCCCCAACCCGTGAGGACCGGCGACACCAGGACGCCGATGGCGGGCTCCATGGTCCATCCAGTCAACAGTGTGGTCAGGGTGATACCCAGCTGCGCGGACGACAGATGTGTCGAGGTTCGGCTCAGCGCCGTAATGACGGGACCGAAACCGGTTTCACCGTTGTTTCGGCGCGATTCCAGCTCGGCTCGGTCGAGAGTGACCAGGGAAAACTCACTGGCGACGAACAGTCCCGTACCGACCGTGAGCAACAGGCCCACACCCAACATGACCCACTCGTTCACGCCTCATCACGCTCGTCAATGACTGCGGTCAGAGGCGTGTAACTATCAGAACCATCCATGGCTTCAGTGTAAACGATGAAGTTTCCGAAAACAGGTCGGATGCCTCCAGTTCGTGAGTAGGCTAGACGGGATGCGCCAGTGGCGCTGCAGACAGTTCTCAACGATGGAGAGTGAAGAGCAGGGTGTCCGACACAGTGACCAACTCCTCTGATGCCGAGGATTTCGGCGCAAACGAATGGCTCGTAGAAGAAATGTACGAGTCCTGGGTGAAGGACCGTAATTCGGTCGACCAGGGCTGGTGGGCAACTCTCGAGACCTATGCCACCCAGAAGGGACTGCCGAAGCCCGGCGACACGGCTGCGGCCTCACCCGCTGCCGCTGCCGCACCCGCCGCGACACCCGTGGCCGACACCCCCAACAGCACCGGCGTTCTGCCGACTTTGGACTCGCAGCCTGCCGCTCGCACCACCTCGGTCCAGCCTCAGACCGCCCCCATTCCCGCACAGGCCCCCGCCGCCAGCGTCCCCAGTGTGGAACGCGAGACAGAAGACTCTGTCACCATCCTCAAGGGCATGCCGAAGGCTCTGGCCGCGAACATGGATGCCTCCATCAGCGTCCCCACCGCAACCAGTGTGCGCACCATCCCCGCCAAATTGATGATCGACAACCGCATCGTCATCAACAACCACCTGCGCCGCACTCGTGGCGGCAAGGTGTCCTTCACCCACATCATCGCGTGGGCCATGGTGAAGGCCCTGAAGTCGTTCCCCAGCCAGAACGTGTTCTACGACGAGCCGGACGGAAAGCCCGCCGTGGTCACCCCCGCCCACATCAACCTGGGTCTTGCCATCGACATTCCCAAGCCCGACGGCACCCGCGCCCTGCTGGTCCCCGGTATCAAGAAGGCCGAACAGATGACGTTCGCCGACTTCCTCGCCGCCTACGAGGACGTAGTCGCTCGCGCCCGCGGAAACAAGCTGACCGCCGACGATTTCCAGGGCAACACGGTGTCCCTGACCAACCCCGGCGGAATCGGCACCGTGCACTCGGTCCCCCGCCTCATGCGCGGCCAGGGCTGCATCATCGGCGCCGGAGCGCTCGAATACCCCGCGCAATTCCAGGGCGCCAGCGAGCAGACCCTGTCTGACCTCGGAATTTCCAAGACCATCACCCTGACCTCGACCTACGACCACCGTGTCATCCAGGGCGCAGGCTCGGGCGAATTCCTCAAGATCGTTCACGACCTGCTGATCGGCGGCAACGGTTTCTACGAGGACGTTTTCGCCGCGCTGCGCATCCCCTACCAGCCCATCAAGTGGGCACAGGACCTTCACGTCGACGACGCCGCCGCCATCAACAAGACGGCACGCGTGCAGGAACTCATCAACGCGTTCCGCGTCCGCGGCCACCTGATGGCTGACATCGACCCGCTGGAATACCGCCAGCGTTCGCACCCCGACCTCGACATCGAAACCCATGGGCTGACCTTCTGGGACCTCGACCGCCAGTTCGTCGTCGGTGGCCTGACCGGCCGTCGCACCATGCTGTTGCGCGAAGTTCTGGGGTTGATGCGCGACTCGTACTGCCGCACCGTCGGTGTCGAATACATGCACATCCAGGACCCCGAACAGCGCGCCTGGTTCCAAGAAAACATCGAAAAGCCGTACCAGAAGCCCACGCACGACGAACAGATGCGCATCCTGGGCAAGCTGAACCAGGCCGAAGCGTTCGAGACCTTCCTGCAGACCAAGTACGTCGGCCAAAAGCGCTTCTCGCTGGAGGGCGGCGAATCGATGATCGCGCTCTTGGACGAAATCATTCAGGACGCAGCGGATTACGAGCTCGACGAGGTCGCCATTGGCATGGCACACCGCGGTCGCCTCAACGTTCTCGCCAACATTGCCGGCAAGACCTACGGCCAGATCTTCCGCGAGTTCGAGGGCACCACGGACACCTCGACCGTCCAGGGTTCGGGTGACGTCAAATATCACCTGGGAACACGTGGTGAATTCGTCACCGCCAAGGGCCAGAAGATTCCCGTGTACCTAGCAGCAAACCCCTCACACCTCGAGGCCGTGAACGGCGTTCTCGAGGGCATCGTGCGTGCAAAGCAGGACTTCAAGCCCATCGCGTCCTTCACCGTCATGCCGATTCTGGTGCACGGCGACGCCGCGATGGCCGGCCAGGGTGTCGTCATCGAAACACTCCAGATGGCCCAGTTGCGCGGTTACCGCACCGGCGGAACCATTCACGTGGTCGTCAACAACCAGGTGGGATTCACGACCCTCCCCAAGGACTCTCGTACCTCGGTGTACTCGACCGATGTTGCGAAGACCATCCAGGCGCCGATTTTCCATGTGAACGGCGATGACCCCGAGGCCGTCGTCCGCGTCGCCAAGTTGGCCGTGGCCTACCGCCAGAAGTTCAAGCACGACGTCGTCATCGACCTCGTCTGCTACCGCCGCCGCGGTCACAACGAGGGCGATGACCCCTCGATGACCCAACCGTTGATGTACAACCTCATCGAGGCCAAGCGATCGGTTCGCACCCTGTACGCCGAGGCCCTCGTCGGCCGCGGTGACATCACTCAGGACGAGTACGACCAGGCCCAGAACAACTTCCTGTCGTTGCTGGAATCGGCTTTCGCGGACACCCACGCAGCCCAGACCGGTGTGCTGCCGTCCGCGGCCCCCGAGGGCACGCACTCGGCGTCGGCGCTGCAGGCCCACCCCGAGGTCACCGGAGTTGACGTGTCCGTGGTTCACCGAATTGGTGACTCGCACGGCAACCCGCCCGCCGGTTTCACCGTCCACGCCAAGCTGCAGCAGCTGTTACAGAAGCGCGTCGACATGAGCCGCAACGGCGACATCGACTGGGGCTTCGGCGAAATCCTTGCGCTCGGTTCGCTGTTGCTCGAGGGCAAGAAGGTCCGGTTTGCCGGCCAGGATGCCCGCCGTGGCACCTTTGTCCAGCGCCACGCCGTATTCCACGACCGCGTCAACGGCCAGGAATGGCTGCCGCTGTTGAACCTGTCCGAGACCCAGGCTCGCTTCTGGATCTATGACTCGCTGCTCAGCGAATACGCCGCAATGGCCTATGAATACGGCTACTCGGTGGGTAACCCTGATGCGCTTGTCCTGTGGGAGGCCCAGTTTGGTGACTTCGCCAACGGCGCCCAGACCGTAATCGACGAATTCATTTCGTCGTCAGAACAGAAATGGGGCCAGAACTCTGGTGTCGTTCTGTTGCTGCCCCACGGTTACGAAGGCCAGGGGCCCGACCACTCGTCGGCGCGCATCGAGCGTTTCCTGCAACTCGCTGCCGAGAACAACATGACCGTGGCGCGACCCTCGACCCCCGCCTCGTACTTCCACCTGCTGCGCCGCCAGGCCTACTCGCGTCCGCAGCGACCCATGATTGTGTTCACGCCCAAGGCCATGCTGCGTTTGCGCGGCGCAACCAGCTCGGTTGCCGACTTCACCACCGGTCGATTTGAGCCGGTGCTGGACGACGCTCAGGTGTCGGGTGCCCGGCGCATCCTGCTGCATTCGGGCAAGATCCACTACGACCTGCTCGCAGAGCGCGACAAGGCGGGCGCCAATTCGGTCGCGCTGGTCCGCATGGAGCAGTTCTATCCCCTGCCCGAGGCCGAACTGCGGTCCGTGCTGGCGAACCACCCCGGCGCAGAACTGGTGTGGGTTCAGGACGAACCCGAGAACCAGGGCGCCTGGCCGTTCATCGCCCTCGAAATGCGCCGTATCGGCATCGACATCCGCGTCATTTCGCGCCCCGCCTCGGCGTCGCCCGCAGCCGGTTCGTCGAAGCGCTCGGCCGAGGAACACGCTGTGATCATGCACGAGGCGTTCACCGGCATCTAGGCTCGTGTGATTCGGGACTTCGCGATGGCCTCACCCGATGGGTGGGGCCATCCGCGGTTTGTGGGGTTCGAAAAATTTCGACACACTTCGTAATCGTTTGGTTGCGAATGATTGTGGGTTAGGTTAGCCTTACTTTAGAAAGGGTGCCTGACCGTCGGCACTACCCCGTGATCTCCAACCTCCTCATCGGCCTGCGTGAAGGCCTCGAAGCCGCACTCGTGGTGACCATCCTCATCGCCTACCTCGTGCGCACCGAACGACGCGCACAGATTCGGTGGGTCTGGACCGGCGTCATCGCCGCAATCGCACTGAGCCTCGGATTCGGCGCACTGCTGACCTACACCCGCTTCTCGCTGCTCAACACATTTGTTGCCCAAGAAACCTTCGGCGGAATCATGTCCATCATCGCCGTCGGGCTCGTCACCTGGATGATCATCTGGATGCGCGACACCGGCCGCAAACTCAAGGCCGAACTGCACACAAAACTCGACGCCGCCGTACAGACTGGAATCCTCACCGTTGTCCTGATGGCCTTCGTTGCCGTCGCACGTGAAGGGCTCGAAAGTGCGCTGTTCTTCTTCAGCACCGTGAACTCGGCCACCTCCACGCTAGAACCCACCATCGGATTCATCACCGGAGTGTTGTTGGCGGGCGGCATCGGATGGGCGCTCTATGCCCAGGCGCTCCGCCTCGATATCGGCAAGTTCTTCACCGCCACCAGCTACTTCCTGATTTTTGTCGCCGCCGGCGTGCTGTCCTACGGAATCCACGACCTGCAAGAGGCCGGAATACTTCCTGGCCTGGGCCAGCTGGCATTCGATGTGTCCCACAGCTTCTCGCTCGACACCTGGTACGGCACACTCGCCAAAGGCATCTTCAATTTCAGTCCCCAAACGAGCTGGCTCGAGGCGATTGCGTGGTTGTCCTACGTCGCATTCGCACTCTGGCTGTTCACCCGCAATCGTTCGACGCAACAGGAAATACCTGTCTCTGAGAAGGAAAAATAATGACACACTCCATCCCCACCGCGGTGGGTGCGCTTGGCGCACTCGCTCTGACACTCACCGGTTGTGCCCCATTGGACGCCGACACGAGAATCAGCGTGACACAGTCCGAAAATCGCTGTGAACTGAGCGCCACCGAAATTCCGGCCGGCGTCACCACGTTCGTCATCGAAAATGTAGGCGACGGCGTCGCCGAGTTCTACATCCTGCGCACCACCGACTCGGGAATCGTCACCGAGGTGGAAAATATTTCGTCGGGCCTGACCCGCGAACTCACCGTCGAACTCACCGCCGGCGAATACGAATATTCGTGTGAACAAATGGATGGCGGAACACCTGTTCGCGGCCCCCTCACCGTCGCTCCCAGCTCGGCGGTCGCACAACCAGATCCCACCACGGAACGGGCCATCGCCGATTACACCGAATACGTCCGCGGACAGGCCACAGCACTTCTGGATGCAACACACGACTTTGCCGCAGCCATCGAAGAGGGCGACGCCGAGGCGGCCAAAGCGCTCTACGCCCCCACCCGCGTCTTCTGGGAACGCATCGAACCCGTCGCAGAGAGCTTTGGAGACCTCGACCCCCGCATGGATGCCCGCGAGGGTGACCTCGAGGACGGTGTGGCCTGGACGGGATGGCATGCATTGGAAAAGCAGTTGTGGGTGACCGGACTCGACGAGACCTCGACCGGCCTCGCGCAGCAGCTCGTCACCGATACCGAGGATCTGGTCACCCGAATCGACAGGATTGAACTCACCATCACCCAAATGGGCAATGGCGCAAAGGAACTTCTCGACGAGGTCGCCACGGGCAAGGTGACGGGCGAAGAAGAACGATACTCGCACACCGACCTGTGGGACTTCGACGCCAACGTTTTCGGCGCATACACCGTGGTCGAAACCACTCGAGAGATCCTCGCCGAGGCCAACCCCGAACTGCTGACCGAACTCGACGACGCCTTTGCCGCGCTAAATGCCGAGATGGACACGCACCGTGTCGGGGACGGTTTTGCGCTGTACACCGAATTGTCGGCGGAACAGATCTCGCGCCTCGCCGCACTCGTCGAGGCCGTTTCCGAACCGCTCTCACGACTGTCCGCGACACTGGTTCAGGACTAGGCCGTGCAGATTTCACGACGAGGCCTGCTGGGCGCTGGTGTCGGCGCAGCCGCGATTGGCGCAGCAGGCGGCGCCTCGACAGCCCTCGCCGCGGAATCCGCGGTCAACCCACTGCACACCGCAACAGCCAGTCGACCCTTCTGGGGCACGCACCAGAGCGGTATTGCGGACAGCACACAGGACAGGGCGTACCTCGCGGTATTTGACGTGACGACGACCTCGGCGGCCGAACTCAAGGATTTGCTGGACGAATGGTCGCGCTCAGCGGCACGTATGACCGAAGGCTACTGCGCGGGCCCGCTGGGCCCCACCTCGGGTGACCCCCTGCTTCCTCCGGACGACACGGGCGAAGCACTCGGCCTTGCGCCACATTCGCTGACCGTCACCATCGGTTACGGCGCCTCACTGTTCCGCCCCGAGTTGGGCCTGGACGGCCTCGCACCCGACGGACTCACCGCGATGACAGCATTCGCGAAGGACGAACTCGACCCCGCACAAACCGGCGGCGACATCGTGTTGCAGGTCTGCTCTTCCCACGACCAGGTCGCATTTCATGCGCTGCGCAACCTGATCAGATCCGCCAAGGGAATCGCCGTGCCTCGCTGGATCCAACCCGGTTACATCACAGCCCCCACCACCGACGAATCCCCCACACCCCGCAACCTGTTCGGGTTCAAGGACGGCACCGCCAATGTGGCGATGGACACCGCCGAGGCGGACGAGTTCGTGTGGAACTCCGGCAACGGGCTCCTCGACAGGGGAACTCTGATGGCCGTCCGACTGTTCCGTTTCGACATCGAAACGTGGGACCGAGGATCGCTGGCCGAACAGGAAAATGTGTTTGGTCGCACAAAGCGAGGCGGTGCTCCCGTCACGGGCGGGACCGAGTTCACGGAACCCCGATTCGAACAGGCCAATGATGACGGCTCACCGGTCATCGACGCCAATGCGCACGTGCGATTAGCGCACGCACGACAGAACAACGGGGCGCGAATATTGCGTCGCGGCTACAACTACTCCAACGGAGTCGACCGTGTTGGCCGACTCGATGCGGGGCTGATTTTTGTGTCATTCCAGAAAAGCCTCACGGAACAGTTCATCCCCATCCAGCGACGACTGGCAGACAGCGACCTGCTCAACGAATACGTGCGAGCGGTCGGTGGCGGATACTTTGCCTGCCCTGGCGGCCTCAGCACGGGACAGGGTTGGGGCCGACAGCTATTCGGCTAAACCCGTCAAGGTAACACGGCTCAGAATCGCAGCGGGCGGCCGATCTGCTGCGAGACGGCATCGAACACGCGCGCCTTGACATCCTCGGGCGGACATTCGCCGCACGCGTCGCGCACCTTGTCGGACAGTGTGTCGACGAACTTGAGTTCTTCGGCGCATTCCGAGCAGGATTCGCAGTGTGCGCGCACTTCGGCGCATTCCTGTGCGTTCAATTCACGGTCGACGACGAATCCGATTCGCAGTCGGGCCGAGGCGCAGCCGCAATCGTGGGGTGCGTTCGTCATGACATCATTCCTTTACGTCCGATGTGGGCGAGGACAAGTTCTTGCAGGTCGCGACGGCCGCGGTACAGACGGCTCATCACGGTTCCGATGGGGATGTTCAGGTCCTCCGCGGTTTCTTCGTACGACATTTCGCGCAACAGTGTTCGTTCCAGTACCTCGCGGCGGTCGTCGGACAACTGGTTGAAGAGGTCGACGATTTCTTGGTGCGAGATGGCCTCGACGACCTCGAGATCGGGACGACCCAGGGGCGCGTTACGGGTTGCACCATCCATTTCCAGCAGGTCGGGGTCGATGTCGCCGGACGTCACCTCGCGCTTGGCCGCGCCTCGGGTCACCGTGTTGAGGTAAATGTTGTCCATGATCTTTTTGACCCAGGCCAAAGCATAGGTTCCCTGCTCGTACGAATCCCATTTCTCGTGGGCCTTGACCAGGGCGTTCTGCAACAGGTCTTCGGCCTGTTCCACCGTGTGAGCGCGGTGACGAGCGTGGCGATACAGGCGGTCGAACAGCGGCAGAACTACCTCTTCGAAACTGCCCCGGTTTACGTATTTAGTCGCCTTGTCGGCGGGTTCGTCGTCCGAAATGGACTGCAATTCTTCGTCCAAAACGTCGTCGTCGGGCAGCAGTTCGGCGCGCAACGATTCGTCAAGTTCAGCATCGTCCTCGGACTCGAGGTCCAGAACCGATTCGAGGTCGCTGTCCTCGAGGAGGTCACGCTCGGGGTTCGGCTGTGAATCGTTCATGATTCCTGAGTTTAGTTTGTGCAGTTCCAACAACGCTGTCATACACCTACCTGTTCTCTCGTTAGGCTTACTTAGGTAATGACGACCAGCAATTATTCCGCGAATGGTGACGCCCCGCTGTGGCGCGCACCGCAGGCGTCTCGCCCGCTGAACGCTACCGTCGAAATCCCCGGCTCAAAGAGCCTGACGAACCGTGAGCTCATTCTTTCGGCCGTCGCCGATTCGCCCTCGCTGTTGCGTCGCCCGCTGCATTCGCGCGATTCCGCCCTGATGATCGAGGCCCTGCGCGCCGTGGGTGTCACGGTGACGGAACAGCCCGGTGACGGCATCGATGCCGACCTGCTCATCACTCCTGGCCCTCTGTCGGGCCACGCCACGATCGACTGCGGACTGGCCGGAACGGTCATGAGGTTCGTACCCCCGTTGTCCACACTGGCCGAGGGTCCCGTGACCTTTGACGGCGACGAGGGCGCGCGCCGCCGACCGATGGCGGGAACGATAGAGTCCCTGCGCGCCTTGGGTGTCACCGTGGATGACGGAGGTCGCGGAACGTTGCCGTTCACCGTCCAGGGCACGGGAATCGTCCCCGGTGGACCGATCACCATCGACGCCAGCAAGTCCAGCCAGTTTGTCTCGGGACTGCTGTTGGTCGGCGCGCGGATGACCGACGGAATCACCGTGACCCACGAGGGTGAACATTTGCCCAGCCTGCCGCATATCGACATGACCTGCGAAACACTGCGACAACGCGGCGTGACCGTCACGTCACCCCGCCAGGGCGTGTGGACTGTCGAGCCGGGACCCATCGCCGGCTCCACCATCGATATCGAGCCCGACCTGTCCAACGCCGCGCCGTTCCTGTGCGCCGCAATTGTGGCTGGCGGCACCGTGACCATCCCCGCGTGGCCCGACACAACGACTCAGGTGGGAAACGACCTGCTCGACTATCTGCCGATGTTCGGCGCGACTATTACCCGCGACGAACGCGGTGTCACCATTGACGGTGGCGAGGGCGTGGTCGGCGGACGCGACGTGCCGGGCGTGAACCTCGATCTGTCGACCGGCGGAGAATTGGCTCCACCCCTCGTCGCGCTCGCGGCACTAGCCTCGGAACCCTCCACCTTCACGGGAATTGCCCACCTGCGCGGACACGAAACAGACCGATTGGCGGCGCTGGTCGCCGAAATCAACCGGCTGGGTGGCAACGCCGAGGAACTGCCCGACGGCATCCGCGTCACCCCGGCGCCTCTGCACGGCGGCGAATGGCACAGCTACCACGATCACCGCATGGCGACCGCGGGTGCCCTGCTGGGCCTCGCAATCGCTGGCGTTGATGTCGAAAATGTGGCGACCACGGCGAAGACCCTCCCGCGATTCGTCGATATGTGGCAGGGCATGCTCGCCGAATGACGTGGGGCAACGAGCACGACACGTGGGACCGTTACGACGAGTCCTCGGCCAAGGTTCGTCCGCCCAAGCGCGGGTCACGCCCTCGAACCAAGACACGCCCCGCGCACGATGACGCGGTAACCGGGTTGATCATGACGGTCGACCGCGGTCGATATCTGGCACTGGTCGACGAAGGCACCGCGGACGAACGCGAGGTTGTGGTCAAGCGGGCGAAGGAAATGCACCGCACGAGCGTGGTCACCGGTGACCGCGTCGACCTGGTGGGCGATACCTCGGGCGACCCGGGCACCCTGGCGCGGATGGTCCGGATTCAGGAACGCGACACCGTCCTGCGCCGATCCGCCGACGACACCGACCAGGTGGAACGCATGATTGTTGCGAACGCGGACCGCATGTTGATCGTGGTGGCGGCGGCCAACCCCGAACCCCGCGAACGTCTCGTGGACCGTTACCTCGTCGCCGCATTTGATGCGGGAATCCAGCCTATTCTGGTCATTACCAAGACCGACCTGGCCGATCCCACCGAATTTCTGCGACACTTCCGCACGCTGGACATCCCCATCGTGTTGTCGCGATCGGACGAACCACCGCTGGACGATTTGGGTGAACTGCTGCGCGGGCACGTTACCGTGGCGGTGGGCCATTCCGGTGTCGGCAAATCGACGCTCGTCAATGCTCTCGTGCCCACCGCGCAGCGCGCGACCGGCAAGGTGAACGATGTCACCGGTCGCGGCCGCCACACCTCATCGAGCGCAATCGCACTTGCC
>CAZRHP010000013.1:0-30730 GCA_964599975.1 uncultured Gulosibacter sp. | reverse complement strand
GGGGGTTGACATTGTGACTCCTGAAAGGTTTCTCGTGCCGCGAGCCCACCACTGCTCGCGGCACGAAATCGATTAGTTCTGGGGGAAGCCCAGGTTGATGCCGCCGTGGCTGGGGTCCAGCCAACGCGACGTCATGGTCTTTTCGCGGGTGAAGAAGTTGAATCCCTGGACACCGTGAGCCTTGGTGTCGCCGAACAGCGAGTTCTTCCAGCCACCGAACGAGAAGTAGGCGACGGGAACGGGAATGGGCACGTTGATGCCAATCATGCCGACCTCGATCTCGTTCTGGAAACGGCGAGCAGCGCCACCGTCGTTGGTAAAGATCGCGGTTCCGTTGCCGAATGCACCCGAGTTGATGAGGTCCACGCCCTCGTCGAACGACTTCACGCGGACGATCGACAGCACCGGTCCAAAGATCTCTTCGGTGTACACCTTCGAGGTGGTGGGCACGTTGTCGATCAGGGTGGGTCCCAGCCAGTAACCGTTGGGGTCTCCGTCCACCTCGATGCCACGACCGTCGACAACGATGGTCGCGCCATCCTGTGCAGCGATGTCGATGTACGAGGCCACCTTGTCGCGGTGAACCTCGGTCACGAGGGGGCCCATGTCGCACGAGCGACGGCCATCACCAATGGTCAGGGTCTTCATGCGCGAGACAATCTTTTCGATCAGTGCGTCGGCGACAGGTTCGACAGCGACAACGACCGAGATGGCCATGCAGCGCTCACCGGCGGAACCGAAACCTGCGTTGATGGCCGAGTCGGCGACCAATTCCAGGTCGGCGTCGGGAAGAACCAGCATGTGGTTCTTGGCGCCGCCCAGAGCCTGGACGCGCTTTCCGTGACGCGAACCGGTTTCGTATACGTACTGTGCGATGGGGGTCGAACCGACGAACGAGATTGCACCAACGCGAGGGTCGGTCAGCAGTCCGTCGACCGATTCCTTGTCACCGTTCAGTACGGTGAATACGCCGTCAGGAAGACCCGCTTCCTTCCACAGTTCGGCCATCCAGATGGCGGCAGTGGGGTCCTTCTCGGAGGGCTTCAGCACAACCGAGTTACCGGCAGCAATCGCGATGGGGAAGAACCACATCGGGACCATGGCGGGGAAGTTGAAGGGGCTTATGATGCCGACAACGCCAACGGGCTGACGGGTCGAGTACACGTCGACACCGGTCGAGGCGTTCTCGCTGTACGAGCCCTTCAGCAGGTGCGTCATGCCACAGGCGAATTCGACGACTTCCTGGCCGCGGCTGATTTCACCGAGAGCGTCGGACAGAACCTTGCCGTGTTCGCTGGTGATGATCTCGGCCAGCTCGCCCTTGCGAGCGTTGAGCAGTTCGCGGAAGTTAAAGATGATGGCCTGGCGACGAGCCAGCGACATGTCACGCCATGCGGGGTACGCGGCGTGAGCCGACGAGATGGCCTTGTCGATGTCCGCGGCGTTGGCCAGCGCGACGCGCTTGGTTTCCTTGCCGAGTGCGGGGTCAAAGACGGGTGCGGTGCGGTCGCTTGTACCGTGGTCGCGGGCTCCGTTGATCCAGTGAGGAACTACTGTTGCAGTCATTTCAGTCCTTTGTTTTTCAGGGTTTAAGGTAATTATCCGTGAACCATCGACACAGCGGTGTCAACGGTTGCGGCGACGTCGTCACCGGCGGGGTACAGAATCGAACGGCCCACGACGAGGCCCTTGACGCCGGGCAGCGCCAATGCGTTCGACCACTTGGCGAATGTGTCGCCCTTGGCGTCACCGGGGTCGCCGCCCAACAGCAGCGTGGGCAGAGTGGTCGAGAGCATGACGCGTTCCATGTCGTCCACAACGGGCAGCTTCAGCCACGACTGCGCCGATGAGTTGCCCAGGCCCTGAGCGATGGCGACGGACAAAATCACCTGATCGGTGGACAGGTTGTTGACGATACGCCCGTCCTTCCATTCGCTGAGGAACGGTTCGAGCATGATGGGGATTCCGGCCTCTGCGGCGTCCGAGACGGCCAATGCGGTGGCCTCGAGCGTGTCGGCGGTTCCGGCATCGCTGAGGTTGATGCGCACCAGGTTTTTGGCGAAGTCGAGGCGGTCGCGTTCGATCGAGTCAATGTCGTAGGCGGTGTAGCGGTCGTCCATTTCGAACGAGGCCCCACGCAGTCCGCCGCGGTTCATCGAACCGACAACAATCTTGTCGTCCAACAGGCCAAGCAGCGCGAGGTCGTCGATGATGTCGGGGGTACCCAGAACGCCATCCACTCCGGGACGTGAAATGGCGATGGCGAGGCGCTCGAGCAGCTCGTAACGGTTCGACATTGCCGTGGGGTTCTGGCCGACAGCGAGAGCGCCACGGGCCGGGTGGTCGGCGGCAACGATCATCAGTCGACCGTCTCCGTCCGAGATGTTGCGCGTGCGGCGGTTCGCATAGATTTCTGCGAGACGTCCCGGGTTCGAGGCGCGTGCTTCGCGCAGAGCGTCAAAGTCGAGTGACACCATTACGAGATCTCCTTCAGGATGGCGTTGACCTCTTCTGCCGAGGGCATCGCGGTCGAACATTCGAGTCTGCTGGCCACGATGGCTCCGGCAACGTTGGCAAATTTGAGGATGTGCTCGAGCTCCCAGCCCTGCAGCAGGCCGTAGCAGAGCGCCCCGCCGAAGGAGTCGCCGGCACCCAGACCGTTCACGACATCGACGAAGTACGGGGGAACCTCGACCGAGCTGTTCGCGGTCTTGGCCAGAACGCCCTTGGGGCCCTGCTTGACGATCGCCAGCTCGATGCCGCGTTCCAACAGCGCGTCAGCGGCGCGATGGGGTTCGGTTTCACCGACGGCGACCTGGCATTCTTCCTTGTTGCCGATCGCGACGGTGACCTTGGACAGTGCCTTCTCGACCTCTGCGGTCGCCAGTTCGGGCGAATCCCAGAACATGGTGCGGTAGTCGAGGTCGAGGATTGTCAGCGGCGCGCGGCCTCGAGCGTCCCATGCAGCGTGATGGGCGGTGCGCGAGGGCTCCTTGCTGAGTCCCGTGACGGTCGACCAATAGATTTTCGCGGTGCGAATTGCGTCAAGGTCGAGCTCGTCGGCGTTGATGATGAGGTCGGGGGCAATCGGGTCGCGATAGAAATACAGCGGGAAATCGTCGGGCGGGAAGATTTCACAGAACACGACGGGGGTGTTCAAACCCTCGACGCCGCTGACGAATTCGTCGTTCACGCCGAGCCGGGTCAGTTCCTGGTGGATGAAGTTACCGAAGGGGTCGTTTCCGGTGCGGGTGATGACGGCCGAGTTGAGGCCATACTTTGCCGCCGCGACGGCGACGTTGGTGGCGCTTCCGCCAAGGAACTTGCCGAAGCTTTCGACCTGCTCGAGTCCCACGCCGACCTGCAGCGGGTAAATGTCGATGCCGACACGACCGATGGTGATGACGTCGTAGGGCGTCTTCGTTGCCATGATCTCGGACCTTTCACGTTTGTGGTGCGAGGTCGTGCGCGACGTCGCTCTCACTATGTTAGGACATATTGACAAGTCATGCAATTCCTCCGTCGGGATGTTGCGCATCCTCCCCCACTCAAAAATGTCGGAGCCACCTGACACACTGAGTACATGGATAATTTCGCCTTTCTCGCTGTAGGAATCTTCGTCGGAGCCGCACTGGGTGCGGCGGGCGTGTGGGTCGTGCTGTCGCGCCGTAGCGGCGTAACCCCCGACGCGTCACTCGCCGCGGCCACCCTCAGTGCCGAGAAGGAACAACTGACCATCCGCCTGGCCGAAAAGGACGCCATCATCGCGGACTTAACAAGGCGGGACACCGAAAAGCAGTCACAGGCCGAGGCGGCTCTTGCCGAGGAAAACCGGGTCCTGCAAATGTTGGCGCCGGTGAAGCAAGCACTCACCGATATGAAAAACAAGGTCGAAGAAGTCGAACGCGAACGCACCAAGGAATTCACCACGGTGGGCCAGATCTTTGCCGACCTGCGCGCGCAAACCACCGAACTTCAGCACACCACCCAGGGACTGAAGAACTCGTTGGGCAATGCGAACATCCGTGGCGCCTGGGGCGAGATCCAACTCGAACGCGTCGTCGAAGCCGCAGGGTTGTTGCACCACGTCGACTTCACGACCCAGGCCCAAACCCAGGACGCCGACGGCACGTTCCGGCCCGACATGGTCATTACCCTGCCCGACGACAAGAAGATTGTGATCGACTCAAAGGTTCCGCTGACCGCCTACCTCGAGGCCATGAAGGCCAACGAAACAGGTGGCGACGTGCGGGGCCACCTCAAGAACCACGCCAAATCCATGCGCGACCACGTCAAGGCATTGTCCGATCGCAAATACTGGGAGCGCCTGAATTCCAGCGCCGATTACGTCATCATGTTCGTCCCCAGTGACGCCATGCTGTCGGAAGCACTCGAGGCCGACACCGCCCTGTTCGACTACGCGCTGAACCAGAAGGTTGCTCTGGTGTCCCCCGTTTCACTGTTCACGACGCTCAAGGCCGTGGGATACATCTGGAAGCAACAGCAGCAGTCCCGCGAAGTCGTCAAGATTGTCGAGCTGGGCCAAGAACTGTACAAGCGACTGGGGACTGCCGCCGACTCCGCCGCGAAGGTGGGTCGTGGCCTCGCCACCGCCGTGCAGGCCTTCAACGACTTTGCAGGTTCGTTCGAGACGCGACTATTGGTGCACGCCAAGAAGTTCCCCGGCATCGATATCGACGCCGTGGCATCGATAGCCGCGGTCGACAAAGAGGTGCGCGACCTGAACCTCGCCAAGTTTCCCGAGCCCGCGGCACTCGCCTCGGGCGACACCGATTCGCTCGACGAAATCCAGATCGATTTCGACGAACCCTCGACGGAGTCCACAATGGACTCTGATGGCACTCGCTAAAAACCGGACCGACTGGTCGGACGGAATCATCGCCCTGCTGGGCGTCCTGTTCGTTGCGCTCAGTATTCGTTCCGCCATCAGCGGGCTCAGCCCGATATATGACATCGTCGATGCCGAGATCCCCTTGGACACTCTGGCTCGCAGCGTTCTGGGCACCCTTCCCCCCGTCGGATTCGTGCTCGGTGGGCTCGTGACCTCCCGGCTGGCCAAACCCCTCGGGCTCGAAAACGTCCTCATCGTCCTCACCGTGCTCATCGTCGCGGGGCACATCATTCGAGGACTTTCGTCCAGTTGGCAGATGATGGCCGCCGGGTCTCTGATAGCCCTGATCGGCAGCGGCATGGGCAACGTCGCACTTCCCCCCGTCATTAAGCGTCACTTCCCCGGCAGAATCGGGCGAGTTTCGGCTATGTACACGGTGGCCATGTCGGTGACCTCGCTGATCGCACCCCTGATCGCCGTGCCGCTCAGCGACAGTTACGGGTGGCGAATCGCCTTGATTTCGTGGGCGATCGTGCCGCTTATTGCGACCATCCCCTGGGTTCTCGAGGTGCGTTCCGGTCACGCCGAACACATCGACATGACCGATACCCACGGGCCCCGACTTCCCCTGACCAAGGCCCCGACCGCGTGGGCACTGGCGCTGTCGTTGACGGTGTCATCTATGACGGGATACACGATGTTCGCGTGGATGCCCGCCATCGCTGTCGACAACGCGGGGCTCGACATCTCGGGTGGCGGCGTCATGCTGTCACTGTTCGCGGGAATTGGATTGCCGTGGGCGTTGTTGGCCCCGGTACTCGCCGCGCGCCTCACGAACGTGTCCTGGCTTGTGGCATCGGGCGTGGCCTTGACCATGATCGGCGCACTGGGATTTGTCGTCGCCCCCACGGTCGCTCCGTACCTGTGGGCGCTCACGTTGGGTTCCGGCCCACTACTGTTTCCACTGTCGCTGGTGCTCATCAATTTGCGGTCCGAAACCACGCACTCCTCGCTAAAACTCAGCGCATTCACCCAGTTCATCTCGTACAGTGGTGCCGCGATCGCCGCGCCGCTGATGGGGTGGTCCCACGCCGCGACCGGCAGCTGGACGCTGGGCCTGGTCGGACTCGCCACGTTTTCGCTGGTGGGACTGTGGTCGGCATACATTCTGGGCAAAAACCGCACCGTGGACCAAGAGCTCCGCCTGAAGGGTCTGCTGCACTAGCCGCACGCCGCGAATCGGGGCTCGTTTAGGGAATTTCTGAACTCAGGCGATAAAGTAAATCTCATGTCCGACGAAACGATTTCGCCCCCGCACGACGGACAGAACCTCGCCGATTTCTGCATGCAGAATGTGATTCACCACATCCGCACAGGCCAACTGAAGCCCGGCGAGTGGATCAACGTCGAGAAGCTCGCACGCGAACTCGCCGTGTCCCCCACCCCGCTGCGCGAATCACTGCCCCGACTCGAGGCCGAGGGATTCGTCGTCAAAAACACGAACCGTGGATTCTCGGTCGCATCGCTGGTCGGTGGCGCCGGGTTCGACAGCGCCTTCGCCATGCGCGAACTGCTCGAACCGGAAGCCGCCTACCTCACGGCCCAGAACTGCACCGACGACATGATCGAGGCGCTCGCGGCGTCGATTGATGTGTTCACGCAGACAGCACGAGAACTCGAACTGGGCACTGCCCATCCGCTCAACCGCGAGCTGACCGAAGCGGACGCCATCTTTCACGACATCCTCGCGGACAACTGTGGCAACCACCTCCTGTCACAATCCATTCACCGCATGCGCGCCCACCTACACTTGCACGCCTATCCGTTCACACACGAAGAAGCCAGCGAGGTATCGCGCGAACACTCCGCAATTCTCGAGGCCCTGCGCCACCACGACTCGGATGCAGCACGCGAGGCCATGTCGCAGCACATCATTGCGGCCCGCCAACGCATGCGCAGCTTTTACCCGATCTAAATCCGGCGCCGGCTGCGGCCTCGCCTCGCCTCGCCTCGCCTCGAATTGAGCGTCGTGCAGTGAGCACCACGGAAGAGACACCCTCGCGCACGCCGTGCCGCTAACGCCGAGCCGCTAACGCCGTGGCGCGAACCTCGTGCCCGTGGGTAGAGCCTCGGCGACTACTCGGCGATCCAGCGCGAGGCCAGGTAGTCCGACGACACGCGGCGGACAGTGCCCGAACGCGAGCGGAAGATGATGCTCTCGGTGCGCAACCACGCACCCTCGCGGCGCACGCCTCGAATCAAGTCGCCGTCGGTGACACCGGTGGCCACAAAGAACGTGTTGTCGCTGGACACCAGTTCGTCGGCCGAATATATGTGGTCAAATTTCAAGCCCGCAGCGAGCCCGTTGGCGCGTTCCTCATCGGTTTTGGGCATCAAGCGGCCCTGAATAAAACCGTCGAGCGCCTTGATTGCACACGTCGTGGCAACACCCTCGGGGCTTCCCCCGATACCGTACGACATGTCGATGCGGCTGTCACTGCGGGCAGCGTTGATGCCAGCGGCCACATCGCCGTCCAGAATCAGGCGGGTATGCGCGCCAGCGGAACGAATTTCTTCGATCGCCTCGGCATGACGGGGACGGTCGAGGATCGCCACTCGAATTTCGGACACCGACTTCTTCTTGGCCTTCGCCAGCTCACGAATGTTGTCGCCCAGCGACTGGCCGAGATCGAGAACGCCCACACCATCGGCGTTCGACACGAGCTTCTCCATGTAGAACACGGTCGAGGCGTCGAGCATAGAACCACGGTCGGCGACGGCGAGCATCGAGATGGCGTTTCCACGGTCGGCGGCCGTCAGGCTGGTGCCGTCGATGGGGTCCACCGCGATGTCACATTCGGGGCCATAGCCGTTGCCGACCACCTCGCCGTTGAACAACATCGGGGCGTTGTCCTTCTCGCCCTCACCGATCACGATGGTTCCCTGGAAGTTCACGGTTCCCAAAAACTTGCGCATCGCATCGACGGCGGCACCGTCTGCGGCATTCTTGTCACCGCGTCCCACGTACGGCATTGCGCGAATCGCAGCAGCCTCTGTGGCGCGAACGAGCTCCAACGCCAAGTTGCGGTCGGGGTGGGAAAAAGGGGTCTCCATGGCATTCGTCCTTTCGTGGTCCGAACGCGCAGGTGGTGGTCCGCGCACTCTCAGCCTAACCCAGGTCGCAGTTAGCTAGACTGGAGGCGCCTAAGCACCCCACCACCAAGGAGCATCATGCCTGTCGCAACACCGGATCAGTACGCCGAAATGCTGGACACCGCGAAGAAGAACGCCTTCGCTTTCCCCGCATTCAACGTGTCTTCATCGTCGACCATCAACGCCGTACTTCAGGGCCTTGCCGAAGCCGGTTCTGACGGCATCCTCCAGGTCACCACGGGTGGCGCTGACTACTTCGCCGGCCACACCGTCAAGGCTCGTGCCACCGGTGCTCTCGCAATGGCTCGTTACGTCCACGAAGTCGCCAAGAACTACGGCGTGACCGTTGCCGTTCACACCGACCACTGCCCCAAGGACGCACTCGACGGTTTCGTCATGCCCCTCATCGCTGCCAGCGAGGAAGAGGTCAAGGCCGGACGTAACCCCATCTTCCAGTCGCACATGTGGGATGGTTCGGCTGTCCCCTTGGCCGAGAACCTGCGCATCGCCGAGGACATGCTGAAGAAGACCAAGAACATCAACGCAATCCTCGAGGTCGAAATCGGCGTCGTCGGTGGAGAAGAAGACGGCGTCAGCCACGAAATCAACGACCAGCTGTACACCACTCTCGAGGACGCAATCGCGACCGTTGAGGCTTTGGGACTGGGCGAGAACGGCCGCTACATGGCCGCACTGACCTTCGGTAACGTTCACGGCGTTTACAAGCCCGGCAACGTGAAGCTTCGCCCCGAAATCCTCGCCGACATCCAGGCCGGCCTCGCCGCCAAGTACGGCACCGGCCCCAAGCCCATGGACCTCGTGTTCCACGGTGGTTCGGGTTCGACCAACGAGGAGATCGCCGAGGCCGTGCGCAACGGTGTGGTGAAGATGAACATCGACACGGACACCCAGTACGCCTACACCCGTGCAATCGCGGACACCATGTTCAAGAACTACGACGGCGTGTTGAAGGTTGACGGCGAGATGGGCAACAAGAAGGTCTATGACCCTCGCGCCTGGGGCAAGATTGCCGAGACCGCGATGGCTCAGCGCGTTGTCGACTACGCAAACCAGTTGGGTTCGGCCGGCAAGTCGATTCACTAAGCACCAACTTTTTTCGGAGCCCCGCACTGAGTGCGGGGCTCCGTTGTTTTATGTCGGTGGTCACGGCGAATCTGTCAGTAACTCAGTTGCTGTCGAAAGGTCCGTCATGACTGCCTCACAATTCCCCCGCTCTTTGTCCGGCGTGCTGCCTGCCCGGGTCGCCTCGATCGTCGTGGCGCTGGCCCTCGGTGTCGCGCCCGCGCTGCTGGGTACGCCGGTCGCCGCCGCGGCCAATGCGACGGTAGCCCCCGATGCCCCGAGCGGCTTGTCGGTCACCGATTCGTCGGTGCGCAGCCTCGATGTCGAATGGCCGGCGGTGGAACCCACGACGGATTCGCCGATTGACGGCTATCAGGTCGAATACCGTTCGCCCAACGGCGTATGGGCGGTGGGCGCGGTCACCACTGCCGATCACGTCTCGGCCACGGTGACAGGGCTCGACGCGTCCACACGATACGAGTTGCGGGTGGCGGCGACAAACGAGGCCGGAGTTGGTGACTATTTCGTTTATGGTGCCCCCATCGCGATGGACATGTCCCCCTCCGTTCTGTGTCTCGTGCGGTCGAATTTCGTCGTCAACTGCGACGGACATGACCGGAACCTCGGAATCGATGCACTGTCGGTCACACTCGGGCTGAACCACTATTGTGCGTTGACCGTCGAGGGTGCCCGGTGTTGGGGTTCCAACAATTTCGGACAGCTGGGTGTCGGCACCTCGACCGCTACTCCCGGATACAGCCAACCGGTGGGGTTGAGCGAATCGCTGGTCGATCTGCAGGCCTACGCAAATAACACCTGTGCCCTGACCACTACGCAGCAGCTGTGGTGCTGGGGCAAGAACAACTGGGGTCGCACCGGTCTGGCGGCCTCGGCATCGTTCAACCCGAACCCCGTCATGGTGGCACCGAACGTGGTCGATTTCGCCACAGGCTCGGATTTATGTTTTGTCACGGTGGACGGTGCGACGCACTGTGAGGACGGTTTTTATGCCGGGTCGAGGCGCACCACGTACACTTCCTTCAGCCCGACGACACGAATTTTCGGCCCTGGCCTTTTCTGCACCGATTCGGCGCCAGCCACGGTGTCCTGCGTGACGTCCAGCACCGATAGCCCCGGGCAGACCCGGGTCTGGCCGGACGCGATTCGCGAACTCGAAGTGGGCTCGTTGCACAGTTGCGCGATCACGGAATCGGCCGAACTCTGGTGCCGCGGAAATAATTCGTACGGCCAATTGGGCCAAGGTTTCGCGTCGACGAGCGGCAGCAGCACCCCCATCCAAGTTCCGGGATTGGGATCGGTGACCCATGTCGCACTGGAACCACAATCCGGATCGAACCGTTACCGCACCTGCGCCGCCAATTCGGAATCCATCATCTACTGCTGGGGCCAAGATAACCCGGCCGTGCTCCCCCGAACCTCCATCCCTGTCATCACGGCGGTCACCGCCGACCTGCCGCAGACCGTTGTCGGACTGCACCAGACGGGAAACACTGCGACATCCGCCTCGATCGCATGGACTCCCGCTAGGCCCACAACTTACGGCGCACTCGGGTACACCGTGTCCTGGTCACGCGACGGGGAAATCTGGACATCGGTCGATGCGGGGGCTTCTGCGTCATGGACCTTCACCGGCCTGCCCTCCGCCGCCGCTGTGCTGTACACCGTCACAACCCGATCGGGTGCCGAGAACAGCGAGACCAGTGCGCCCGCAGTTGCGTTCACACGAGGCACACGTACGGCAAACCTCACAGTCACCGACCACTCGGGCGAGCCCGTTATCGGCGGTTCGCTGACATGGGCGAATGGCACCCGCAGCATCCAATCCGCGAACCCCCTCGGCCTGACCTCGACTGGTTCGGTCGCATTCCCCCTAATTCCCGCTGGCCCAATCGAATTCACACTCTCGGGAGTACTCATGCCCAGTGGAGCGACAGCACGTGCCGTAATCACCGAGGTCGTGGGGCTCGACCGCGCAACCACTATCCGGTTCCCCGCCGAGCCCTCCGAGGTGCAGCACCTGGTCAAGGTGCAGCTGCCTAACGGCGAACCTGTCGTCGGGGCCTCGGTCACGGTTCTGGGACTTGTCCCCGAGGCCACTGTCGGTGCCGCGAGATTCCAGGCTCCCGAGATGCCGGAATATGGATTCACCGACTCCAACGGCACCTTCCGCACCGCGGGGTACATCGGTCCGGACGGCGCTACGGCAACCGTCAACTACAACGATGGAGTTCTGGATCAGACCACCACCGCCGATGTCGAGGGCTATGTGACCACCGTGGTGCTCGACGAAATGCCGTATGTCGATGTCCCCGAACAACAAATCACTGCGACGGCAGGATCGCTGGTGACCGTGACCATGCCCATCGGCCAGCCCGACATGCTGTCATCACGGGCTCGCGTGACAGTTGTCCCACCGGCTGGAGCACGCCAAACCTGTCGCGGCGCCAAATTGACCGGCACACCGGACTCGCGCGGCAACGTGACCGTCAAGCTGTGCGCGACCAAGTCAGGCGCCTACACGGTGCGCGGTCACGGCATTGCCTCGTCCGGTTCAGTCACCGTGAACCTCAAAGGCGCCCAGGCCTCCGGAGTGACCAGCCTCGCCGCGGAATCCCCCAGCGCGGGATCCGCCCGCGTGACGTGGCAGATCCCCAGCCTCCGCGGTGGTCTGCGCGTGACCGGGTACGTGGTCCTCGTTCAGGGCGCGGGACGCACGGTGACACTGCGCACCACGAAATTGACGGCGACGATCACCCGGCTGCGAAATGCAACCACGTATTCCGTGACGGTAATCCCCATCACCAAGGCCGGATACGGAGCCCGTACCAAGGTCACGGTTCCGGTGGCCTAGTCGGGCCTGTTTGCCCCGATTTGCGGGGACGACCAAGCAGCCGAGTCGACCAGGAATCCGACCCTCCCCGCACAGTGGCGGTCCGAGACTAGTTCTTGCGACCGCCCAATGCGCGCTCGTCCTGCTCGCCATCGGCGTTGATGCGCAGTTCCTTGGGCAGGCTGAACACCAGATCCTCGGTCGTGGTCCGCACCTCGGAAACGTCACCAAAACCGGCGTCGGCAAGGTCCGCCAGCACATCCTGCACGAGCTGCTCGGGGACACTGGCCCCGCTGGAAATACCGATCGTGGACACACCCACCAGCCATTCCTCGCGAATCTCGTGCGCATAATCCACGCGGTATGCGGCACGGGCACCATACTCGGCGGCCACCTCGACCAGCCTCACGGAGTTCGAAGAGTTAGCACTGCCCACCACAATCACGAGGTCACATTCGGGGGCGATCTTCTTGATCGCGACCTGTCGGTTCTGGGTCGCATAGCAAATGTCGTCGCTGGGCGGGTCTTGCAGATGGGGGAAACGAGCGCGCAACCGGGCCACGGTCGTCATCGTCTCGTCGACGGACAGCGTGGTCTGCGACAACCAGATCAGCTTGTCGGTTTCGGGCACATCCACCGTGTCCGCGGCATCGGGGTCATTGACGAGGGTGGTTTGTTCTGGAGCGTGACCCATCGTGCCCTCAACCTCTTCGTGACCCTCGTGGCCGACGAGCAGAATGTGGAAACCTTGGCGCGAGAAACGCTCGGCCTCGCGGTGGACCTTGGTCACCAGCGGGCAGGTGGCGTCGATGGCCAGAAGGTTTCGGCTTGCCGCACCCGCCTTAACTGCGGGGGAAACACCGTGCGCGCTGAACACCAGGTGCGCACCCTCGGGCGCCTCGTCGACCTCGTTGATAAAGATCGCGCCTCGGGCCGTCAGCTCGCGGACGACCTCGACGTTGTGCACGATTTCCTTGCGGACGTACACGGGAGCGCCGAATTGATCCAGCGCCTTGTCGACGGCAATGACCGCACGGTCGACTCCCGCGCAATACCCGCGGGGCGCTGCCAACAAAAGCCGCTTGGGGGCTCCGCTGGGCTGCTCGGTCAGGGGGATTGTTCGACGGTGCGATGAGGCGGGCACAAAGAGTGCTTCGCTTCCGTTGCTGACCTGGTTCACCCGTTCAGTCTAACTTTGAGCACCGCGTCTGACGACGGGATTAGCGAGCGAGTGCAAGCTCTTCGACGGAGGAGTACACGGTGGTGCCCTCGGCCGAGTTCACGGCCACCTGGAACGCAGCCGCGCCGACGGCGGTCGTGACATCGAGCGAAATCGAGTCGGCGCCGTGAACCCACGACAGCGAGATCGAATCGGTCGAGGTCTGCTTCCACGCAAATTCGCCCTCAAAGGCAGGGTTCTTGCGCAGTCGAGCCAGCGCGACGATGGCCTGTGTGACGGGCTGGGCCAACGCCTCGGTGATTTCGGCGGGGGTGAAGTGGTGACGATTGACGTCACGGCCCTGGCCCGAAGCCTCGAACAATTCAACGTCGTCCATGCCGTTCAGCAATCCGACATAGTAAACCTGGGGCTCACCCGGCAGGAAGAACTGCACCGCGCGCGATGCGACATAGGCAACATCGTCCGCGAGGATGTTGGGCAGCGTGGCGTTGATCTGGTGCGGCAGCGTGAACCACTGAGGGACCACACTGGCGATGTTCGAGTGCCCACCCGTGTTCTGGGCCGCACGTTCAAAGATATAGGCCATGTCGTCCTGTGTAATCAGTCCGGGGCGACCGCTGATCGGGCCGGCATCAATCACACCGAAACCGTCGTGGGTGTCGAGCACGTTGAGACAGTTGCTGGGGCGGATGGCAAACCAGTCGCCCAGCTTGTCGACAGTTCCGGTGAAGAACGAGTGCAACAGCAGGGGTGCCGTCTGGAAGTCATAAATCAGGTCGACCAGTGGCGCGATGGCGAGCTGCTGGGTGTAGTGAGCGTGGACCTCGACCAGAACGCGCATGCCGTACGAGTGGATGAGCTCGGTCAGTTCTTCGACGAACTTCAGGGTTTCGTCGGTCATGAATGAGTCGTTGCCGGGGGTCTTGACGGCGTATCCGATGGCGTCCAAACGGATGACCTTGACGCCACCGCTGGCCAGCGCCTCGATGACGCGGACGAGGTATGCCTGTCCCGCGGGGTGGTTGATGTCGATGTCGACCTGAGTGGGCATGAAGGTCGTCCACACGAGGCGGCGAACCCCGTTGACCTCATAGGCGGTGAAAGGCAATCCGGGGCGGGGGCGGTAGAACGCGGTGATGTCGTGTTCGTTTCCACCGTTGGGGAACACCACGTCGAAGGTCAGGAACATTCCGTCGTATTCGGATTCTGTTCCCTTGTCCTGCCAGTCGAGGAATTCGGGGGAAAGGGATGATGCGTGGTTCACGATCAGGTCGGCGGTGACCTCGTGGGTTTGCGAGATGCGCTTGAAGTCCGACCAATGCCCCAGGCGGGGGTCGACGATTGTGTGATCAATCGGGTCGAATCCGGCATCGTCGCCGTCGTAGGGATGGAAGAACGGCAGGACGTGAATTCCGCCGAAATCGGCGAGGGGCCCCGCGAGGAGCTTCTCGATTTCGCCCAGGTTCCCGCCGACGCGCTCGGCGTATACAAGGATGCTGGTGCCTGACATGTAACCTCCACTACACAGAAAGTCACGCGGTGGTGGACGCGTGTGTTTCAATATTAGTGGATGTGGATGCAAACGGTTACATGTCGACGCCCGCCGCTAATCTGGACGTTATGAGCGCAACGGGCGAGAACATGGGCGGCATCCCCGTGATGTCCGTATCGAATGTCGCGCAGAGCATGCGCACTCACATCAACGCGTTGCCTCCCGTGTGGATTGAAGGACAGCTGGCGTCGTGGAATGTCCGCAACGGGCACGCCTATGCCAAGTTGAAAGACGTCACCGAGGACGCGACCATTTCGATCACCGTGTGGCGTTCAGTGCTCGAGTCCCTGCCCGAAAATTTCGCCCAGGGCGACAAGGTCCGGGTGCTGGCAAAGCCCGATTACTGGATTGCCGGTGGCACCTTGTCTTTCAGCGTGAAGGACATGCGCCACGAGGGACTCGGGGACATTCTCGAAAAAATTGAACGACTGCGTCGCCAACTGGCCAACGAAGGCCTGTTGGACGAATCCCGCAAGCAGCCGCTCCCGTTCCTCCCACTCTGTATCGGACTGATCACGGGCGCGAACAGCGACGCCGAAAAAGACGTGCTGACGAATGCGCGACTGCGCTGGAGCGATGTCCAGTTCCGGGTGCTGCACACCGCGGTTCAGGGCGAAAATTGCGCACCCCAGGTCGCCCGTGCCATCGCCGACCTCGACTCCGACCCCGAGATCGACGTCATCATCATCGCTCGAGGCGGCGGCGACTTCCTGCACCTGTTGCCTTTTAGTGATGAAATGGTGGTGCGGGCCGCGGCGGCGGCATCGACCCCGATTGTGTCGGCCATCGGCCACGAGAACGACAGGCCACTTCTGGACGAGGTTGCCGACCTGAGGGCCTCGACTCCGACCGATGCAGCGAAACGAGTGGTCCCCGACGTCACCCAGGAACTCGCCAACATCGATGGCGCCCGGTCGCGCATCGCGAACGCGGTGGGCGCGAAATTGCGCACCGAAACCGATCGCATCACCCAGCTGCGGTCCCGTCCGGTGATGGCCAGCCCCACCGCTTATGTGGAACGACACGAATCCGACCTGCGCAACTATGTCCACAAAGGCGCAACTCTGGTCGACCGCGTGGTGGAACGCGCCATCGCCGAAACATCCCTGCTGTCAGCCCAAATGCGCGCGCTGTCGCCACAACACACGCTCGAACGCGGGTATTCGATTGTTCGCGCCGTGGGCGGTGCCGTGATTTCATCGACGACGGGCGTTGCCGCGGGTGATGCCATCACGGTGCATGTCGCGGACGGCGTTCTCGGCGCGACCGTGACCGCATCTGATTCACGAACCCCCGACTGAATCCTCACCCCGTCAACGCTCCCCGATCCGAACGGTAACCTATAAATATGGCCACGACACTCCCCGCAGTAGACACGCTGACCTATGAACAAGCCCGCGACGAGCTCGTGGTGATAGTTCAATCTCTCGAGGCGGGCACGGCCTCTCTGGATGAATCCGTCACTCTGTGGGAACGCGGCGAGGCTCTGGCCGCACGGTGCGAGGAATGGCTCGTCGGAGCGCGGGCACGGCTCGAAGCCGCCCGAAAGACCTCCGAATGACAGAACCCACCGTCGACAAGGCGGCACTGCGCCGCTCGCGTCAAACGCCCACCAACCTGATTCTGTCGCTGCTGGCTTCTCTCGGAATCGTGCTGTTCCTCGTGCTTGTTGTCGTCAGGCCCGAAACCCCCGCCAAAGACAAGGCCGTGGACTGGCACGCCGCCGCGACCGCAGCACAAGCCACTGTGGACGACACCATCATCATTGACCCCCTGCTCGGCGACGATGCCTGGGCGAACCGCGCCGAACTCACGGCGGGCGACCCCACGGTCTGGAGCATCGGGTGGGTCCACGATGACACCAACGGCAACCCGACCCTGTTTACCGGTATGGACCAGTACCTCGGCGAATTCGACGTGACAGACATCGTCGGCGACACCGTGCCGTTTGCGTACACTCCCTCGGCGGGCATCAGCTGGACGGGCTACGACCGCATTGACACGGCAGATCCCGGCAACACCGCCTGGGTATGGGTCACCGAATTCGAGGGGAACACCATTGTCGTATCCACCTCGGACACCAGCGAGAACCCCACGCAATCCCGCGCAATTGTCGATGCCATCAGCGTTTTCCTCACCACGAACGGAGCAACCTCGTGACCGGTCCGCTTCCCTCCAACCCTCGCGAAGCCTGGGACGACCTTAAGGCCGGTAACGCGCGATTCATCTCGGGTGCACCCGCACACCCCCGCCAGGACGTCGAACACCGCGCCGACCTTGCCGGCGGACAAACCCCGCACGCCGCCCTGTTTGGGTGCTCGGATTCCCGGCTTTCGGCCGAGATCATCTTCGACTGCGGACTCGGCGACCTGTTCGTCGTCCGCAATGCCGGCCAGACCATTTCGCAGTCGGTAATCGGCTCGCTGGAATACGCGGTCAGCGCCCTGGGAGTTCACCTGATTCTTGTCCTCGCCCACGATTCGTGTGGAGCCGTGCAGGCCGCAGTGGATTCCCGCCTCGAGGAAACGCCCGATGTCCCCGTCAACGTCCGCGGCATCATCGACACCATCCAACCCGCGATCGAGCGCGTGCTCTTGGCGAACGGCACGAACGACGTTCGCCAGATCAACCTCGACCACGTCGGCGAGGAACACCTGCGCGACACCATCGCCGAACTTCTTGCCACCAGCGAACTCATCACCGAGGGCATTGCCAGCGGTACGCTTGCTGTGGTGGGAGCCACCTACAACCTTCGCGATGGCCGCGTCTCCGCCTCCGTTGTCATCGGCGATATTCACTAACACAGGAGTCTCAACGTGACCGAATACCGTATTGAACACGACACCATGGGCGAGGTACGAGTCCCCGTCAATGCGCTGTACAGCGCACAAACGCAGCGTGCCGTCGAAAACTTCCCCATCAGCGGCACCGGCCTGGAGTCGGCTCAGATCGTGTCGCTGGCCCACATCAAGCGCGCTGCCGCGATTGTCAACGAGCGACTGGGCATCCTCCCCACTGACATCCGCGACGCCATCGTGTCGGCCGCGGACGAAATCATCGCCGGTCAGCACCACGAGCACTTCCCCGTCGACACCTACCAGACAGGTTCGGGAACCAGCTCGAACATGAACATGAACGAGGTGCTGTCGAGCCTCGCCACCGCCCGTCGCGGCGCACCCGTGCACCCCAACGACCACGTCAACGCGTCGCAGTCATCGAACGACGTTTTCCCGACCTCGGTGCACATCGCCGTGACCAACGCTCTGGTCAACGACGCCATCCCCGCGCTGCGCCACCTGGCCGACGCACTCGACGTCAAGGCCGAGGCCTGGAAGTCGCACGTCAAGCCGGGCCGCACCCACCTGATGGATGCCACCCCCGTGACTCTCGGGCAGGAATTCGGGGGCTATGCCCGCCAGATTCGCCTGGGAATCGAGCGCATCGAATCCACCATCGTGCGCGTCGCCGAGGTCCCCTTGGGCGGCACCGCGGTCGGCACCGGCATTAACACCCCTCTGGGGTTCTCGGCAGCCGTGATTGCCGAACTCGCCTCGGCAACGAACCTGCCGATCACCGAAGCACTGGACCACTTCGAAGCACAGAGCGCCCGCGACGGACTCGTCGAGGCATCCGGTGCACTGCGCGTCATCGCCGTGTCACTGACGAAAATCTGTAACGACATCCGCTGGATGGGATCGGGCCCGAACACGGGTATCGCCGAGATTCACATCCCCGACCTGCAGCCCGGCTCGTCGATCATGCCCGGCAAGGTCAACCCCGTCGTGCCCGAGGCCGTCCTCATGGTCTGCGCTCGCATCATCGGAAACGACGCCACTGTCGCATGGGGTGGAGCCAGCGGCGCATTCGAACTCAATGTCGCCATCCCGGTCATGGGCACCGCCCTGCTGGAATCGATTCGACTGTTGTCGAACTCGAGCCGCGTACTGGCCGACAAGACCGTCGATGGCCTGTTGGCCAACGTCGAACGTGCCGCAGCACTGGCCGGCATGTCCCCCTCGATCGTCACGCCCCTGAACCGCATCATCGGGTACGAAGCCGCCGCAAAGGTCGCCAAGCACTCGGTGGCCGCCGGCTTGACCGTACGCGAGTCGGTCATCGACATGGGATTTGTCGAACGCGGCGAGATCACCCTCGAACAGTTGGACACCGCCTTGGACCTGCTGTCCATGACGCACCCTGGCGTGGCTCGATAACCCCACAACATCGTCAACGCAGTGTGCCCCGGTCGCGATCGACCGGGGCACACTGCGTTGTTGGCTTAGGCCGCGTCGAGCGCTGGCGCCAACCGCGCGAAGAACACTCGTGCACGCAACACTGCGACCAGGATCAGGATGTCCGAGAACAGCCACGCCACCAGCACAACAACAAACGTGCTGACGTCAAAGCCGTCGGTGGACAATCGCAGGGACGTTTCCATGCGGAACGCCTGCGCGGAAATTAGCCCCGATCCGGCCCACGGGATCCAAAACTGCAGCGACAGTTTGACCAGGTCGGCTCGGCCAGATTCCGCCGTTTCGTGAATCAACGTGCGGTACATGCGCAGCGGCCAAAAGATGCTGAGAATCGGAACCAGCGAGCCCACGATCGCCATGAACGGAGTGTGCTTCCCCGTGAAGTCCGCATTCGCCGCCGCCATGGACGTGAATCGGAACAGCACCACAATCAGCGCCACCGTGAGTACAAGGTTCGCCGCAATCGTCGCATAATCCACCAGGTCGTCGAGCTCTGCGAGAACGGTGATGGTGCCGTCGAGGCCGGCCGTGCCCGACAGATATGCCCACGTCGCCACGACGTACACGAACCCCACCGCGACGGAAACGCCAAAGAACCCCGCCACGATATAGGCAATGAGGGGGAACCGGGCAACAACGCTGTCGTAAGTCTTCATGTGCCCAATCTAGCCAAGTTCACTCGTACGCAGCAGACCATCGTGTGGCTCGATCCGTACGCGGCGACCCCGGCTGTGGGCTCGGGTCGAACAGGGAACCTAGGCGCCGTAACGGCGGCCGCGCCTCGAGAAATCTCGCAGTGCGCGCAACACATCGATTTCTCGCAGATCGGGACCCAGCGCCTCGACGAAATACAGTTCGCTGTGGGCGCTCTGCCACAGCATGAAATCGGACATGCGCTGTTCCCCGGAAGTGCGAATAACCAGGTCAAGGTCGGGTTGCCCCTTGGTGTACAGGTGGTCCGCAATGTTTTCCAGCGTGATGTCGTCCTGCAAGGTTTCGAGGGTCTTGCCGCTGAGCATGTGCTCGTCAATGATCGCGTGCACCGCCTTGGTGATCTCGTGGCGACCGCCATAACCAACGGCGAGATTGATGTGCAGTCCCGTGTGCGATGCCGTCACCGACTCGGCGTCAACCAGGGCATCGGCCAGCGCTCTGGGCAGCCTGTCCAGAGCACCGACGTGCTGCACACGCCAGTCGGGCACCTCGGACAGGTCCGTCGCAAGGTCGGCGATGATGCCGCACAGCGCGTCAAGCTCGGCCGATTCCCGCCCGGTCAGGTTATCGGTCGACAGCAGGTACAGTGTGACGACGGACACACCGGCCTCGTCGCACCACGACAGAAATTCGTGCAGCTTCTCCGCGCCGGCACGGTGCCCCTCCGCGGTGCTGACGCCCAGTTGTTGACGCGCCCAACGACGGTTGCCATCAATGATCATTCCCACGTGTCGAGGCATCGGACCTTCGGCCAAATGCCGGCGAAGTCGCGCGGTGTACAGCCGATACAACACCCGTTTGATGGGCGTCGTCACCGTCGTGTACAAACTCATGACCATAGCGTAGTACGGCACCCCGGCAACGGCACCCGGTGCCGCCGGTCATACACTGAGGGTATGACGACACCTGACCCGTTGCGTTTGCCCCTGCTGGATGACTCCGTAATACCAGCGGACACTAAACCCCTGTGGCGCGGCTGGTTGCACGTCGGAGCGTTGCCGTTGGCCGTAGTCGGCGGTCTGGTTCTCGTGGCGTTGGCGGCAAGTCCGCTGGCGACGTGGACGAGCCTCGCCTTTGCCTTGTCCTCCATTCTGCTGTTCGGAATTTCGGCGACATACCACCGCATCAACTGGTCGCCGCCGGTCAAACTGATGTTCAAGCGCATCGACCACGCCAACATTTTCCTGCTCATCGCGGGTACGTACACGCCCTTGGGCGCGCTGGCACTGACCCCCGACAAGGGCTGGGTTCTGTTAATCGGCGTGTGGATTGGGGCGGGGCTCGGCATCGCGTTCCGCGTGCTCTGGGTGGGCGCACCCCGGTGGGTCTATGTTCCGCTGTACCTGATTCTGGGCTGGGTGTCGATCGTGTATATGCCCGACCTGTGGGCCGCAAACCCCGCGATGACGATCCTGGTCGTAGTGGGCGGACTCGCCTACACGCTGGGCGCTGTGGCGTACGCGATGAAGCGCCCCAATCCTGTTCCCGGGGTTTTCGGGTTCCACGAAGTTTTCCACTCGTTCACCGTCGTGGCGTTTATGTGCCACTGGACCGCGGTACTGCTGATTGCGATCAACCCTCTGAACTAGCAGCGCGTCCCGCTGTCCGTTACATCAAGGCCAAAGCCCGCGCAGGTTACGGGGTGTTGCCCGTTTCCTTATTGACGGACTCGATGAGCCCCGCGGCGGCTTCCTCGGCGTCAATGTTTTGACGAGCCTCTTCGCGGTATCGCAGCCGGCGCATGCGGCGGACCATGTCAATCAGAAGCAACAGCGACACGACAGCAAACAAACCAGTTGCAATGAAACCTTCAACGCCGGGCGTGACCTGGTTGGGGTCGATCTCTACGACCGTGTTGGACTCAACTTCTCCAACGGCGATCAACAGGGTAGTCGTCAACATGGGTTCTCCGATTCGCGTAGCCTTGTATCAAGATTACTCAGGGGATGGCATGGTTCACACACCACACACCACGGACGAGGCACTGCAGAGCCGTTACGGCCGGACGCGCACGCCCATCAGCCGTCGTGCCGTCATCGTTCTCGCCTCGGTCTTGCTGGGAATCTTCGTTCCGTGGGGCGTCTGGTCCATCAACGCGGCAGCCAACGTCGGCATTGAAACCCGCGACAATGCGATGGACATCGTCGGCGACACGGTCACGCTGACCTACACCGTCACCGCCCCCGCGGGCACACCGGTGACCTGTGCACTGCGGACCCTGGACTCTGGCTTTGGTGTCATCGGGTGGGTTATCGAGCAGCACCCCGCATCAACGGACACGTCCAACAGCTACACAACGGACATCCGTTCGGTCGGCACTCCCACTGCTGCCGGTGTTGACCACTGCTGGCGACCGTAACCCAATTTGAGCCTCGGTGGGGCTCTCGGCTAGCCTTGACTAGTTCACTCTGAAGGAGTTCTCATGTCCGCCCAATGGCTTAACCAGGAATCGTTTGACCGTCTGGCACTCGAACTCGAGCAGCTGACCACCGTCAAGCGTGCCGAAATCGTGGGGCGCATCGAGGCCGCCCGTTCCGAGGGCGACCTGAAAGAGAACGGCGGCTACCACGCCGCGAAGGAAGAGCAGGGACGCATCGAGGCGCGAATACGCCAGCTGACGGACATGTTGAAGAACGCACACGTGGGCACCGAACCCGTTGACGCTTCGCGCGTCGCACCCGGCACCGTGATCACTGCCCACATCCACGGTGACGAAGAAAAGTTTGTACTGGGCTCACGCGAAATGGGCGCCGGCACCGACCTTGATGTGTACAGCGAACAGTCCCCCATGGGTCAGGCAATCATGGGCCTCGAAGCTGGCGACACCACCACATTCACGGCACCCAACGGCGCCGAAATCGCGGTCGAGATCATCTCTATCGAGCCATTTATCGGCTAGAAACGGGCTTACGCTTCGCCACCTTTGTAGCAACTAGTGTGTTCTAGTAGTCGATGCGGGGGTTGTAACCCTCGGCGCGCAACGCATCGAGGACCTGTTCGGCGTGTTCGGGGCCACGAGTTTCGATGTGGACCTCGAGTTCAACCTCGGCGATTCCCAGTCCCGAACCGTGACGGGTGTGCAGAACCTCGACGACGTTGGCGTTTTGGCCGGCAACGATTTCCGAGGTTCGAGCCAGCTGACCGGGCCGGTCGGGCAGGGGAATGCGGATGCGCAGGTAACGCCCCGAAGCGACCAGACCACGGGAAATCACGCGCTCCATGATCATGGGGTCGATGTTTCCGCCCGACAACAGGATTACGGTGGTGCCGTCGGCAACGACCTGACCCGTCAGAACCGCAGCGACACCGGCTGCTCCGGCGGGCTCGACCACCATTTTTGCGCGTTCCAGCAGCATCAGAATAGCGCGGGCAATGTCATCGTCGCTGACAGTGACGACCTCGTCAACAAATTCGCGGACAATGTCAAAGTTGATGTCACCGGGCCGCGATACGGCGATTCCGTCGGCAATCGTGGGTTTGACGTCAACGTTGACGGGCTCTCCGGCCGACAACGATGCGGGATATGCTGCAGCGTTTTTTGCTTGAACGCCAATCACACGAAGGGTCCGTCCTGACAGCGCCGCCTTCTGCTTCATCGCACTGGCCACACCGGCGATCAGTCCCCCACCACCGATAGGAACGACCACGGTCTGCACGCTGGGGCATTCGTCCAGGATTTCAAGACCCACGGTTCCCTGGCCTGCAATGACCTCGTGATCGGCATAGGGAGGGATGAATACGGCACCCGATTTTTCGGCGAACTCAGTGGCCGCGGCCAGGGATTCCTGGAACACGACACCGCGCAACACAACGTCGGCGCCATAACCACGAGTGGCCTGCAGTTTCGGCAATGCGACGCCCATGGGCATGAAAATTGTGGCCTTGATTCCCAGCTCGGCCGCAGCGAGGGCCACGCCCTGAGCGTGATTACCAGCAGATGCGGCGACCACTCCCCGAGCCTTTTCCTCCGCGCTGAGCTTTGACATGCGGTGGTAGGCGCCACGGACCTTATAGGCGCCCGTGCGCTGCAGGTTTTCACATTTCAGGAAGACGTTGTGGCCTAAGACCTCGGACAGAAAACGGGACTGTTCCAGAGGCGTGCCCTGTGCGACGTGCGCCACGATGTCCCGTGCGGCCTCGAATTCGTCCAGACTGGGCCCAGCAAGCGGTGATGTCACAATTTCCTCCTTCAGAAACGATAGCGTGAATCTCGTGACCGAACTGTCGATAACCGATGCACGACGTATCGCGTTGACTGCGCACGGATTCGCCGCGCCCCGTCCCGATCCCACCGCGAGCGGCATCACACGGGTAATTGCTGGACTGGAAGCATTACAACTGGATTCAGTCAACGTGTTCGAACGAAGCCACTACCTTCCGTTGTTTTCTCGACTGGGCGCCTATGACACGTCGCTGGCGGACACCGTGCTGCTCGAACATTCCCGCACACCCACGCACATCGAGTATTGGGCTCATGTCGCAGCATTTATCCCCGTCGAATCGTGGCCGTTGTGGCGTTGGAAGATGGACGAGTACCGCGACTCCCACCATGCCGAGGGTGGGTGGTTGGCGCACAACCGGAAATTTGCGGACGAAATGTTGGCCGCGGTTCGATCCGAGGGCCCCATCACCGCGAGTGACATCACTCATGAACGCAACGGCCGCACCGGGGCATGGTGGGGCTGGAGCGACGCCAAACGGGCATTGGAGTACATGTTCGACGCGGGAATTCTGGTGTCCGCAGGGCGTCGCGGATTCCAACGCCTCTATGCCGCACCGGACATGGTGTTACCCGCCGCAATTGTGGATCGGGAGGTCTCACGACCGGACGCAATTTCCGAATTGGTTCTGCGCGCCTCGAACGCTGTGGGGATCGGCACCGAATACGATATTGCTGACTATTTTCGACTGCCGAAACGCGACGCCCGTGTGGCGATCCACGAATTGGTCGAGGCGGGTGCGCTGCAACGGGTGACGGTCGACGGGTGGACCGAACCCGCACTCATGGCCCCCGGTACTTCGGCCGGCGCCGCAATTTCGGCAAACACCGTGTTAACCCCGTTTGACCCGGTCACCTGGAACCGTGACCGCGCCCGGCGACTGTTCGGCTTCGACTACACAATCGAAATCTATGTTCCCGCGGCCAAACGCCAGTACGGCTACTATTCCCTGCCCGTACTCATGGACGACCAGTTGGTTGCCCGGGTCGACCTCAAAGCAGACCGAAAAAACCGCAGCCTGATCGTGAAATCGGCCCACTGGGAAGGTGACCGTCCGGCCGATGCTCTGGACAGACTGGCCGATGTGCTGCGCGCCGCAGCGTCATGGCGCGGCCTGGAAACCATCTCTGTCGAGGACTGGGGCGACGCGAGCAGACAGCTGCGCGACATAATTTTCTAGAACTTGCCGCCGATTTCCAGAAGCCGGCGGATGCGGTCGGCGATGGGCGGGTGCGTGGCGAACATGCGGTCGAACACACCCGGCTTCATGGGGTCGGAAATCCACAGGTGGGCCATCGAACCGGACTGTTTGCGCAACGGCGACGAGTATTCCCCCAGCTTGTGCAACGCACTGGCCAGGCCGTCGGGGTTGCGGGTGGTCATCGCACCGGTCGCGTCGGCGAGGTACTCGCGCTGTCGTGACACGGCGGCCTGAATCAGAGCCGACAGGATGGGTGCAAGAATCATGGCAACAAGGCCCAGCACCATCATGATCGCGGCGCCACCATTGTTGTCGTTGTCGCGGCGGTTGCCGCCACCCCAGAACGCGATGCGCATAAAGATGTCGCTGATGAAACCCACGGCGACCACGAGGCCGAACACAATTGTGCTGACCCGAATGTCGTAGTTGCGGACGTGACCCAGTTCGTGCGCCATGACGCCCTCGAGTTCGGCGTCGGTCATGATGTCCAACAGTCCCGTGGTCGCAGCGACGACGGCGTGTTCGGGGTCACGGCCCGAGGCAAAGGCATTGGGTGCGGGGTCGGTCACGATATAGACCCGGGGCATCGGCATACCCGTCGCAATGGTGAGGTTCTCGACCGTTCGCCACAATCGGGGGTTATCCCTTTCGGTGATCTGGGTTGCCCCCGCCATCGCCACCGCAATCTTGTCGGCGTTGTAGTACTGGAACCAGGCGTACAGGCCAGCGCCCACAACAGTCGCGATGGTAATCGACCAGGACCCGTCGCCCATGCTGAACGAGATAATCCATCCGAGGGCGGCAACGAGGACGATGAAGAATCCGACGATCAGAATGGTGTTCCGCTTATTCGCGGCTATCGCGCTATACATCGCGGACTAGAACTGAACCTTCGGGGGTTCGGCAATGGCGTCAGGGTTTTCGACCTCAAAGAAATCGCGCTTCGAGAAACCCAGCATGCCCGCAAACATGTTGTTGGGGAACACGAGGATCTTGGTGTTGAACTCACGGACGCCACCGTTGTAGAAACGACGCGATGCCTGAATTTTGTTCTCGGTATCGGTGATGTCCAACTGCAGTTGCTGGAAGTTTCCGTTGGCTTGCAGTTGGGGGTATGCCTCGGCTACGGCAAAAATGGATCGCAACGCCGCCTGCATGTGGCCCTCGGCTGCCGCAGCTTCGGCCGGGTTTCCGGCGCTTGTGGTTTCGGCGCGTGCTCGGGTGACGTTCTCGAACACTTCCTTCTCGTGCTTCGCGTACCCCTTAACGGTCTCGATGAGGTTCGGCAGCAGATCGGCGCGACGCTTCAGCTGTACGGTGATGTCGCTCCAGGCCTCATCCACTCGGACATTGAGCGTGACGAGTCCGTTGTAGGTGCTCCAGAGGTAGATGCCGGCGATGACGACAAGTCCAGCGACGACGAGAAGGACGACGAGTGTAGGTTCCATGTGTTCATGGTAACCGCGAACGGGTATGAATTTCCTGTGATTCGCCGACGGCGTATGTGGTGCCCCAACAGGGATTCGAACCCTGACTGTGACGATTTTAAGTCGTCTGCCTCTGCCGGTCGGGCTATTGGGGCGTTGTGTTCAGCCTATCGAGAAAGCACTCAGCGCCCCGAGCGAACCCGAGGCGCTGAGTAGCGTGCTTACTTGGCTGCGGGCTTCGCAGCGGGCTTCTTTGCAGCAGCCTTGGCAGGTGCCTTGGCGGCGGGCTTTGCAGCAGCCTTGGCAGGAGCCTTCTTTGCGGCAGGCTTCGCAGCGGCAGCAGCTGCGGGTGCAGCGGCGGGGCGCGATGCATAGGCGGCGAAGTAGTCGCGAGGGGTCTCGCGGGCCGAGATGGTTGCGGTGTCACGACCGACGAAGAACTGGAGTACCCAGTCGCCGAAAACGCGCAGCTTGCGCTCCCACATGGGCATTGCCAGGCCGTGGTAGCCACGGTGCATGCCCCAGGCAAGGAAGCCCTTGACCGAGATCTTGCCCGACTGGAACACGCCATAGCCAATGCCGAGGCCGGCAACGGCACCAAGGTTCTTGTGGATGTAGTCGACGGGTTCTTCGCCACGCAGAACGGCAACGATGTTCTTCGACAGGCGCTTGGCCTGGCGGACAGCGTGCTGAGCGTTGGGGACACACATGCCGCCGACGCCACCACCGGTGAGGTCCGGAACGGCCGAGTTGTCTCCAGCGGCCCATGCGCCGTCGACGACCTTGCCGTCTTCGGTCACGATGCGCAGGTCGGCCTGTGCACGGATGCGGCCACGCTCTTCGATGGGGAAGTCGGTGGCGCGAACGACGGGGTTCGCCATAACACCGGCGGTCCATACGATGAGGTCGGACTCGAAGCTTTCACCGGTCGAGAGTTCAATCTTGCCGCCGACAGCGCTCTGGAGCTGAGTGTCAAGGTGCACGGTGGCCTGGCGCTCGGCCAGGTTGTTGAGCACCCAGTGCGAGGTCTCGAGCGAAACCTCGGGCATGATGCGGCCCATTGCCTCGATGAGGTGGAAGTGAGTGTCATCGATGGTGAGGTTGGGGTAGTCCTTGAGCAGCGACGAGGCCAGCGAACGCAGTTCCGCGAAGGTCTCGATGCCGGCGAAGCCACCACCGACGACGGTGACGGTCAGCAAGCGGTCGCGCTGGGGGCCAGCGGGAAGGTTTGCGGCCTTGGCGAAGTTGTCGATGAGGCGGTCGCGAACGGCGACGGCTTCTTCGATCGACTTCATGCCGATGGCTTCGTCGGCGACACCGGGGATGGGGAAGGTGCGCGACACCGAACCGGCGGCCAGAACGATCTGGTCGTAGGCGAAGGTGTACTCGGCACCAGCGGCGGGCTGGATGACGGCGGTCTTCTTCTTGTGGTCGACGGACACGACGCGGCCGGTGACTATGTTGGTCTTCTTCAGGTGGCGACGCAGCGGCACGATGACGTGGCGGGGTTCGATGTTGCCAGCAGCGACTTCGGGAAGGAAGGGCTGGTAGGTCATGTAGGGAAGCGGGTCAACCAGGGTGACCTCGGCTTCGCCGGAACGAAGGTGCTTCTGAAGGGTGAACGCCGTGTAGAAGCCGGCGTAGCCTCCGCCGACAATAAGAATCTTGGGCACGAAAAATACTCCTGTGAGTTTCGAGTGGACACTCTAATTTAGCGTGTTCTCTGGGTCTTTCGTGTCAGTGGCTCGGCGGACTGCGCAGATTCGGACGGTGATGAAGGTGGCGATAGCACCCAATATCGCGGCGAGGCTCGACCACAGCGTGACGGGCAACCAGAAGGTGCGCCAGCTCTCGTCGACTGCAGCACGGGCTTGGGCCTGAGCGTCGCCGGGATTTGTCGGGGTTGGGCTCTGGTCAACGACCGCGGGCAACAGCAGGTCCCGGGTGTCCCACGGGGTTTCACGATGTTGCGCGATCCATTCGCCCAGGTCCCCCAGAGGGTTGGCGACAACGGAGGCGACCGTGTCGTTTACTGCCGCGTCGGCGTCGACGATTCCGTAGCCGGCCTGAACGGTGGGAGGGTTTTCGCCCACGGGGTGCGCTGTCGAGATGATGCGGTTGATTACGTTCGGGACATCCAGATCGGGATGAGCGGACATGACGAGCGCCGCAATGCCCGCAACAATCGGCGCCGCACCACTGGTTCCGGTCCAGAACCGGCGAGCGCCACCCGGCACGCTTCCCACCAACCCCTCGCTGGCGGCGGCAACGGCGATCGTCACGCCCTGCGCGCTGGAATAGCGGCTGATTCCGCCGTCCTGGGTCGCCCCAGCGACGACAAGCACCCCGGGAATGGTGGCCGGGGCACCCACCACATCGGTGCCACTGGCGCGGTTTCCCGTTGCGGCAACGATCAGCACATCGTGGTCGGCGGCGTACTGAAAGGCCTCGTCCCATTCCGCCGGCCAACCCAACGTGTTGCGTGTAAACGACATGACGATGATGTCCGCGCCGTGGTCGACGGACCAACGGATTCCTCGGGCAATTTGCTGGTCGCTGGGTACGGTGTCGACGAGCTCGAATGACATGGACACACTGAGGATCGTCGAGGCGGGCGCGACGCCCATCACACCGGAATCACCCGCGGGCCGACCGGCCAGCAGCGACGCGACCATGGTGCCGTGTTCACCCTCAAGCCCCAGCGGCTCCTGCCCGTCGGCGGATCCTTCGCCGCTCATATCGGCGCCGCCCACGACGGCTCCCCGCAGGTCAGGGTGATCGCCATCGATTCCGGTGTCGAGTACCGCGATCGTGACGCCCTCACCGCGCGTGGTGTTCCAGGCCGTCGAAATTCCGTAGTCGTCGATCCACCATTGAGCGTCGCGATACACATCCGCCGACGCCGTAGAGGGTGCGCCGATGGTCACCGCCGCCGCTATGGCGAGCGAGATGGTTATCCGCGAGCGTCGGGAGCGCATACGCACACCGTGGGGCTCCACGCGCAATCGGCCAGGGCTGCGTCACCCACGAGGTTGACACCGGGGCCTGCCGCGAGCGAGTGTGCGGCGAGGGCATGCAGGCACTTGACACGTGTCGGCATTCCGCCGGCACTGATGCCCGCGATCTCGTCGACGTGTTCGATTGATTCACGCACATCGAGGTAGGCCTGGTGTGCGGCGGTGTAGGCGTCAGCGAATTCTGGGTCGAGCGACAAGCGTTCCTGCATTTGTGCCATGTATCCGTTGGCTTCCAGGGTGCTGAGGGCCGCGGTGGCGCCAGGATGCGTCAAATAGAAAATTGTGGGGAACGGTTCACCGTGGCTGAGACGAGGTTTGGTGACGACCACCGTGGGTGCGCCGCACACGCACCGGGCTCCGATTCCCAACACATCGCGCATGGGTCGCCCCAACTGCAGTGCACAGATTTCGAGGTCGCGTTCGGTTGCCGGATCCCAGGTCATTCGTTTTCTCCCACCGCTGCGGCCGCATACGAGCCGACCAGCGCATCAACCCAATTAATTTCTGTCGCACCGACGGTCTTGGGGGCAACCGTTCGGTCAATTTCGTCGACGGTGACATCGTTCACGATGAGGTACGAGATATCACCGGGGTACACGTACAGCAATCGCTGACGTGCCTGTGCCTCGATATACGCCGGGTCGCTCCAGCGTTCAATGTTCGCCTGAATCTCAGCAAGGGCCTCGGAATCGGCGGACACCTGCTGTTGAAGTTCCGCGATACGCGACCGCTGTTCAAACCAAATGCTGACCGGTTCAAACATCGTCAGTACGGTCGCAATCAAGAACACGACGACGAGCAGCCACGCGAAACTGTTCTCGAGAGAGATACCCCACTGGGGTGCCTTGTTCTGTCTCGACGAATTCACCTGTCAAGGGTAACAAGAGCCGGGGCAAAAAATGAGAGGACCCGAGGCCAAAGCCTCGGGTCCCATCGTGGAGCATTGAGTTACGCGGTGAAGCGGGGGAATGCGTCGCGGCCGGCGTAGACGGCGGCGTCCGCGAGTTCCTCTTCGATGCGCAGCAGCTGGTTGTACTTGGCAACGCGCTCGCTGCGAGCGGGGGCACCGGTCTTGATCTGGCCACAGTTGGTGGCCACAGCGAGGTCGGCGATGGTGGTGTCTTCGGTTTCACCCGAACGGTGCGACAGAACGGCGGTGTAACCGACGCGCTGGGCCTTGGACACGGCGTCGAGGGTCTCGGTCAGGGTGCCGATCTGGTTGACCTT
>CAZRHP010000012.1:12424-30942 GCA_964599975.1 uncultured Gulosibacter sp. | reverse complement strand
CTGCGCGGTGCGATTCGCGAGGCTGTGCAGCACTTGCGCCCTGGCGGGATTTTCTTTGGCGTGTTCCACGAACGCGGCAATATCGAGAACGGATTTGGCGGGCCGCAAGATCCCGACATTCTGCCGACCGTCGAATCGCTGACGGGGATTGCGCGCGAACTGGGCCTTGTGATCGAGGTTGTGGAAAACCGTGAGCGGACTGTCCCAACAGTCGAGGGGGACCGGACTGCGCTCGATGTTGTCATCCGCGCCTCGCGTGCTGTCGGCGGTCTGTGAATATTTCTGGAGAATTCGTCGTAGGCTGAGGGACACAACAGAAGTACTGGGGGTTCCCAATGAACACAAACACCTTGATGAAGTTGGCCGTGGCCAGTATTGGCGTCATGACCATTTCCGTCTCTGGGTTGGCCGTCGGTTTGGGTACGGGGTTAGTATCGCTCAAGATATCCGCGGATTCTCTTGCTGGTGTTCCTGGTGAAAACGGTCGTGACGGTGCTGACGGAACAAACGGCACGGACGGCGCGAACGGTGTCGACGGTGTTGACGGAACCGATGGCGCAAACGGAACATCCGGCACGAACGGTATCGACGGCACGAACGGCAGCCGAGGCCCGGCCGGTTCGAACGGCACAGATGGTACGGATGGTGCAGATGGAGTCAACGGCATCGACGGTGTAAACGGCACGAACGGCACCAATGGCACCGACGGTGTCGTCAGTGCATCGGCGCCGCTGATGTACGACATTCAGGGACAGTCTCTGAGCCTGGACCTCGACAACTTCTCGCACCTCGCGGGCTTGTCGTACCTGCAATTCGACGTCAATTCCACCGCAGTGAACGCTCCGGGGCGCATGACCTGGAACCCCACCGACGGCACGGTTGATTTGCAGCTAAAAGACGGACTGGTCACCCTGCAGATTGGTCAAGAAAACGTTCAGATTGTGAAGAACTCTAATGGCGGAACACTGGTGGACGGACGTGCCGTTCGTGTCAACGGTTCATCGCTGGGGCGCATCACCGTCGAATACGGCGATAACACCTCGGCCGCAACGTCGACCGCGGTGATCGGGATTCTGACCGAAGACATCGCGACGGGGGCCGAGGGTTACGTCACGACCTACGGTCTTGTTCGAAACCTCGATACCTCGGCCTGGGCGGCTGGTTCCACCCTGTACCTGAATTCTGGGGGCCAGCTGACGACCACTTTTCCCACGAACGGTAGGGTCGTTGAACTGGGTTACGTCGTGAGCTCTGATGCCGCAACGGGTTCGGTCTTTGTGAACCCCCGGCAGAGCCTCGACCCCATCATCGGCACATCCTGTGTGGTACCTGGGCAGGTTGGTTCCGGTGTGTACAACTGGCATAACCTTGCCGGCGCTCGCTGGATTATCGTCTGCGACTACTGATGATGGCGTTGTTATAACGCACGAGGCCCGGACAGCGAATGTCCGGGCCTCGTGTTGTAAAGGAGTGGTTTATGTCAGTTCGAACTGAGTGCCGTCCAGCTGTCCCTGCTGACGGTACAGGTCCAGCTTGGTGCGGGTGTCCTGGATATCGAGGTTTCGCATGGTCAGCTGGCCGATGCGGTCCGCGGGGCCAAAGGCGGCGTCCTCGGTGCGTTCCATCGATAGCTTCTCGGGGTGGTAGCTGAATGCTTCGCCCTCGGTGTTGAGGATCGTGTAGTCGTCGCCACGGCGCAGACGCAGGGTGACCGAACCATTGACGGCCGAAGCCACCCACTTGGTCAGCGACTCACGCAGCATGAGGGTCTGGGGGTCAAGCCAGCGGCCTTCGTACAGCAGGCGGCCCATGCGGCGGCCTTCGTTGTGGTACGCGGCAACGGTGTCCTCGTTGTGAATTGCCGACACGAGGCGCTCGTAGGCGATGTGCAGCAGTGCCATGCCCGGTGCCTCATAAATTCCGCGGCTCTTGGCTTCGATAATGCGGTTTTCGATCTGGTCGGACATGCCTATACCGTGGCGACCACCGACAGTGTTTGCCTCGTACATGAGCCCCACAGCGTCGTCCGAGAAATCCTTGCCGTTGATGGCGACAGGGCGGCCCTGGCGGAAAGTGACGGTCACATCTTCGGTCTCAATTTCAACGGAAGGGTCCCAGAATTTGACGCCCATGATGGGCTCCACAATTTCGTACGACGAGTTGAGGAACTCCAGCGACTTTGCCTCGTGGGTGGCACCCAGCATGTTGGCGTCGGTGGAATATGCCTTTTCCTGCGAGGCGCGGTAGGGCAGATCGCGTGCCGTCAGCCACTCCGACATTTCATGACGTCCACCGAGTTCCTCGACGAAGTCGGCGTCCAGCCACGGCTTGTAGATGCGCAGGTTGGGGTTCGCCAGAAGTCCGTAGCGATAGAAACGTTCGATGTCATTGCCCTTGTAGGTGCTGCCGTCGCCCCAGATTTCGACGCCGTCCTCGCGCATGGCGCGGACCAGCAGGGTGCCGGTGACGACACGGCCCAGGGGAGTGGTGTTGAAATAGACCTTGCCGCCGGTGCGAATGTGGAATGCGCCACAGGCGATTGCGGCGAAAGCCTCCTCGACCAGCGAGGCGCGGCAATCGACAAGGCGGCCGGCCTCGGCACCGTATTCACCGGCGCGCGAGGGGATCGACTCGATGTCGTCCTCGTCGTACTGACCCAGGTTGGCGGTGTAGGCGAAGGGCACAGCCCCCTTTTCGCGCATCCACGCAACAGCGACCGAGGTGTCCAAACCACCAGAGAACGCGATACCGACTTTTTCGCCAACGGGCAGAGATGCAAGAACCTTAGACATACTTCCAGAATAAAGGTCGCGAGCGTTTGCGGGTAATTGAGCCGTCGCGCGACACTCCATGTCAGAACATTAGACTGAGAACATTCGCATCGACGCAGGAGTCATAACAGTTGACTAAGTCCACTTCACCCCGTTCCACGGAATTGGCGTTGCGCGCCTGGTTCATCACCGTCTTCATCCTGTTCTTTGGTCGCGGCCTGATGTACACGGCCTGGGCGACTCGTGGGCCTGACATTCGCGAATACCTCAACGTGTCGTTGGCGGAAATGGGCATGCTCGCGATGTTCTTCGCGGGTGGGGCCATCGCCGGCGTCATGTTGGCCGGGCCAATTATTAATCGGTTCGGATCGAGAGTCATCGCGGTGTTCTCGTTTGTTGCCATGCCTGTGTTCCTCATCATCATGGCTGTGTTGGCCGTAAACGGTATGACCGTCTGGGCAATGGTTGTTGCGGTATTTTTTGGTTTGCCTTTTGGTGCAGCTGATTTTGTGTCTAACGTCGAGGCCGCTGACCTCGATCGCGCTTCGACAAAGAGCCGCATGCCGTTGCTTCATGGCGGGTACAGCATCGGCGTGTTGCTCGGTGCGGCTTCTACGGGCCTTCTGATTTCGCTGGGTGTGAACACGATTGTCCACCTCGTGGGTATCGCTGTTCTGATGGGGTCAATCGCTTTGTGGCGCGCCTCGACACTCCCTGCGGTGAATGGCAAGCACCCGTCGCACGCTGAACCGTCGACGGCGAAGGTCAAGGACACCACGCCCGTGAACTATGTGCGTGTCGTCAAGATCTCGAGCATCGCGTTTATTTTTGTACTCGCCGAGGGTGCTGCGGCGGTATTCATCCCACTGGCGCTGGTCGATGCGGGCCGTTCCTCGGCGTCCGCAGCTTTCACCTACACGCTCTTCTCATTAGGCATGGCGTTCATGCGAATTGTCGGCGGATGGATCGTGGACCGAATCGGTCGACGCAACGTGGTCCTGTATTCGTCCATTGTTGCCGCGGTGGGCATCGGAATGTTTGTGTTTACTCCGTCGGCTCCTGTGGAAAATGTGGCAGCACTGTTGTGGGGTGCGGGTAATTCTTTGGCCATCGCAATGACAGTGTCGGCTATTACGGACAATCCGGTGACGTCAAACCGGCTGCAAAGCATCCTGTGGACCTTCGTCTATTTCGCGAACCTAGGAGTTGGGCCGCTTTTGGGCGGCCTGGCCAACCTGACCGGCATTTTTCTTGCATTCCTTCTGCCCGTTGGTCTCATGATCGTGTCGGCGGTATTCAGCCCAGCGTTGAACAAAGAAGAGTCGCCAGCTTAGGCCCGTCAGCCCGAATTGCACACCATGTCATTTGTTGAACTTCTGCCCGGGTTCCTGATAACGGTGTATTTGCTGGCTATGCTTCCGGGGCAGGGCATGGCCATGGTGCTGCGCCAGTCCCTGCTGGGCGGGTCCAGGGCGGCACTGTGGGCCGTAGCCGGTAACAGCACTGGCCTGGTGGTGTGGGGAGTGCTGTCAGCGGCGGGGCTTTCGGTCATTTTTACTGAGAACGAAATGGCGTTCGCGATACTGAAATGGTCTGGGGTTGCGTTTCTCGTGTACCTGAGCGTCAGCACGGCCCTGCAATTGCGTCACCCGGCAGGGAAATTCGATATGACGGGAACCGTGTACTCGTCGCCCTGGGGAGCGTTTCGTACCGGACTCATTACCAACCTGACAAACGTCAAGGCGGCGGTGTTTGCAGTGGCGTTTATCCCGTCGTATGCGCCACGCGAATTGCCGCTGTTCACGGGAATTGTTGTTATGGGATTGGTGTGGGCGGTGGCCTCGTCAACCTGGTACATGTTCCTTGTCGCCGTCGTTCATAGGGCAGCGGCCTTGGTTCAACGGCCCAGGGTGCGCAGAGCATTGACCGCGGTATCCGCGATCGGTTTGTTGGCGCTAGCAGCGGGCTTGGCGTTGGGGTAATCCCGGGTCAAAATTTGTGTGGTAAGAATTATTCATGATGCGAATTTCGGGTAGCCCGTTAGGCAGGACGCTCAAGGCGTATTGGCTCATCGTGATGCCCGGTGCAATCCTGTGGGTCATCGGATCGAACAGTGGAATGGCTATGAACGATATCGCCAGCGAGTTTGGGGCGTCATTGCTGGTTCCGTTCTATCCGTTCGTTCGGCTCTACCTTTCCATCACCGTCATTCCACAGGGTTTCACGCTCGCCGTCACCGGGATCGCGGTGCCCGCACTGTTCGCAATTCCGTCAATCGCGGCGTCCAGATTCAACAAGGCAATCGCAAACTTGAGCGAACCTTCAGCCGCAGCCCTGATACGCGCACTGCAGTGGCGATATTTCCAGCTCACGGCGGTTGTCGCCCTGGTTTTGTGCGCTCTTGCCCCTCTGGAACAGTTCATGTTCGGGTACGAGACGAAATTTTCGATCCCAATGCTTCTCGCCACCATCGCGTTCATTGTTGCCGAGGCAGCGGCGGCGATCTGGACTATCCGTGATTTTCCGAAGCGGGTTGCGCCGATTCCGGCCAGCAAGGAAAAGGACTAGTCGCCCGAGGCCCCGAGCACGTCCCGTCGACCGCGTACACTGACGGTACGCCTCTGTAGCTCAGTGGATAGAGCAGGAGCCTTCTAATCTCTTGGTCGCAGGTTCGATTCCTGCCAGGGGCGCGATTGACTAACTGTCGACTCACTCCGAACTGTTGACGTTATTCTGTGATCATTCGAACGAAATTTAGCGCCAGCCTGGCCAAAAGTGGGTTGCCTTGGCGGCCAATTTGTAGCGTTCGCGGGATGTCGCAGGCCGATTTTCCTGAATTTCGGATCGTGCGCCAAAAAATTTTAGAAACACTTGGTTAACTGGTTGACCAGTCTGCCGGAAGGTGTAATACTGGTGACAACTTCGCACAGTAAGGAACTGTAATGGCCGCAACAATCCCGTTCGATCACGACTATCTCGATCGACTGCTCGATGAACACGGAATCGATGTGGTGATTGCCACCACAAAGCACAACGTTCAGCACTTGCTCGGGGGCTACCGTTATTTCTTCTTCGCGAACGCCGATGCGACGGGCATCAGCAGATATCTCCCGGCCCTTGGACTGATTCGTGGTAGAGCACAGGATGCCTTCTACGTTGGAGGCGGCAACGAGAACTGGGGCACAGAATACGGTGCCGTTTGGGTCGATGACATCCGAAACATCAGCTGGTCCAGTGTCGATACAGCTCGCGAGACCGCCAAGATTTTGCACGAACGGGGCATGAGTGCTGCGACAATTGCTGTCGAGAAGTCCTTCATCCCTGCCGATGCCATGGACACACTGCGTGACCTACTGCCCGACGCCACGTTTGTCGAAGCGCTCCCTGTTTTTGAACGTATGCGTTCAGTGAAGACCGCCGATGAACTGGTGATTGTTCGTGAGGCTTCGGTAAAAATTATCGAGTCGATGCAGTCCGCCTTCGCGCTGGCCCAGCCCGGCATGACAAAATTTGACCTCCAAGAAATTTTCCGTCGCGAGCAAACCAATCGCGGTATGTATTTCGAATACGCTCTGGTCACCATCGGTGGAGGGTCGATGAATCGATCACCGAGTGACATCGAGTGGCAGTCTGGTACGACCCTCTCATTGGACTCTGGCGGAATGTACAAGGGATACATCGGTGATCTTTCGCGCATGGGAATTGACACCGAGCCGACAGCGCGTCAAATCAGCCTGCTCGCTCAGGTAGAAACAGTGCAGCAAGAGGCGCGTACGCAGATTGCGGCAGGCAAAAAAGGTCGTGACATTTACACCCACTCTCTCGACGTCATTTCGAAATTGCCGGACGGCGACAACATGCGATTTGTCGCACATGGTATGGGCCTCATTGTTCACGAGGCCCCTCGACTCACCAACACTGGTCCTGTTCCGTACCCCGATACTCACGCGGATGAGCCACTCAAGGCCGGATACGTCCTATCGATTGAATCCTGGTTCGAGGACGTTGAGTCTGGATTTATCAAGCTCGAGGACACGATTATTGTCACCGATGACGGATGGGAAGCGCCCGGCGACGACGCACGCGGGTGGAACCACGCCGGAGGCACTGCACACTAACATGACAGCGAATTGGACGGTGGTTCTTGACGATGACCCGACGGGCACCCAGGGCCTGTCGGGCATCCCCGTCGTGATTTCGCCCTCCCCAGAAACTGTTGAATGGGCGTTCCGCAGCGGGCCCGTAGTGTATTTCCTTACCAATACGCGATCAATGTCGCCCGAGGCTGCCAGTATCACCATTGATCAGGCGGTCGATTTATCGAACAAGGTCGCACGTCAATTGGGTGGCGAGGTTCAGTTCATCAGTCGGGGCGATTCGACATTGCGAGGACATTTTCCGTTGGAGGTACTTCGGGTTATCGACAAGTCCGAAGATCGGTTCGACGGCTGTCTACTCGTGCCCGCGTTCCCCGCTGCCGGACGGCTAACCATTGACGGTGTGCACGTGGTGTCACAGAACGGGATTGCGACTCCAATTGCCGAAACCGAATTTGCACAGGACGCTACATTTGGTTTTTCGGTCTCCTCTTTGACGACCTGGGCGAGTGAGCGAGTACCAGCCCACTGGGCGGTTGTTGAGATCCCCAGCGCGACCTTCGACAATGGCGTCGACGAACTAATCGACACACTGTCGTCGCAGAACAATTTCACGGTTTTTTGTCCGTCTATCCGGAATGGTGCTGATCTGGTCTTACTGGCCGAAGCACACCGTGCTGTGGAGCGTTCTGGGCGACAGATCGTGACTCACGCGGCACCTGCATATGCAGCTGTTCTCGCCGGTCTCGACCTAACAAACGAGGTAGCCGTAACTATTCCAGACGGTCACGGACTCATCGTGGTGGGTAGCCATACGGCAAAGACCACCGCCCAGCTCGCTGATGTCGTGGAACAGGGCACTGTTGCGCAGTGCGAACTGGACGTTCATCGGATCGGTGGAAATTCAACCTCGGACGAAATAGACCATTTAGTCGATTGTGCGATGTCACGCCTGGCCAACTCGCATGTTGTTGTGGCCACCAGCCGTGATGTGCGCACGGGGGAAACCCCTGCAGGATCACTGCAAATTGCCGGAACTATCGCCGGAGCCGTTTCGGAAGCAACCAGACGAATTGTGGGCTCGGGTGTTCCTTTTGTGATCGCAAAAGGCGGAATCACCTCGCATGATGTGCTCGAAAAGTCCCTGGGATGGGGTGCTGCAACAGTGGTAGGCCCACTGTTAGAGGGCACCCTTCCCGTACTGCGAGGGTGGAAGCATGCTGCGGGTGACGCTGTGGCAATTGTGTTCCCCGGCAATGTGGGGGATTCGCAGTTGTTGTCGCGAGCGTTACGTCGATTGGACGAATCAGCAATGAGCAAGTCGAGAGGTGCATAACAAATGAATGATGTCGAGTGGGGTGACAGCGTTGCGTCCCGATTACGTGACGGGGAGAACCTTGTTGGGGTGATCGTCAAAATGAGCGCACCGGTCAACGTTGAGTTATCGGGGCATCTTGGATTCGATTTCGTCTTGATTGACACCGAGCACGGCCTTACTGGCGGAACGGAACTAGAACACCACATTCGTGCAGCTGACTCTGCCGGTGTTCCCGTCCTCGTGCGTGTGGGGCAACTTGACCGTGCGGAGATTGCACGTGCGTTGGACGCTGGCGCAGAGGGGATTATCGTTCCCCAAGTCGAATCTGCGGAGGAGGCACGAAAAATCGTGTCGTTGTCGCATTACCCGCCGTACGGCCGTCGCGGTTTCGCAACGAGCACACGTGCTGGCAGTCATGGCACTACTCCGGCCGCGCATCATCTGGTCGAGGCTCGTTCTAACACGCTCGTCATCGTTCAAATTGAATCCCAAGCCGGTGTTCAGAACGTTCGCGAAATTCTCAGCGTGGAGGGAATTTCGGGAGTGTGGCTTGGGCTCTCCGACCTCTCTTTGGAACTCGGCGAATTGGGGAATCTGCAGCACCCCCTGGTTACTCATGCGGTTGACGAGGTTGTCGCCGCCGCTGATGAAGTGGGAATTCCACTTGTTGTCATCGCCGACAACGAGCACGATGGAAATTATTGGGTGTCCCGAGGCGCGCAGGTTCTTCTCGTGAATTTCCTCACGGTTGTCGCCAATAGCCTCAAAAAACTTCGAATTTCTCACCAGCACGCACACGATGAAAGGAACATGTCATGAGTTCACCGGAGGAATCCACGCTGCACCACAACATTCTGGACCGGTTCCGTTTGGACGGACGTGTCGCCCTCGTGACGGGTTCGGGGCAAGGGATTGGGCGCGGATTTGCTTTTGCCTTGGCCCAGGCCGGCGCATCGGTTTCGGTGATTGATCTCGACATCGAACGCGCGGAATCAGTTGTTCACGAGATTGAGCAGGCCGGTGGGCGGGCGATTGCAATCGCCGGCAACGTTACCGTCGAGTCGGATATTGAACGCTTTGTTGCCGAGACGGTTCACACGTTCGGCCACCTTGACATTGCCGTCAACAACGCGGGAATCAATCGAAACGCCGCAGCTGAGGACACGACCATGGCGGATTGGGATCTGCACCAAAACGTGAACCTTCGTGCTGTGTTCCGCAGCTGCCAAATCGAGGCTCAGGCAATGTTCCCTCGCGGCTACGGGAAAATTATCAATACAGCATCGATGGCATCGCTCATCGTGCCGCATCCCCAAAAGCAGGTTGCTTACAACGTTGCCAAAACGGGAGTTGTCAGACTGACCAGGACCCTGGCCGCCGAATGGGCGGATCGGGGTATTCGGGTTAACTGCATGTCGCCGGGAATCATTCGCACCGCACTGATCGAACAGAGCGAGGAACTACGTCCGTTGGTAGACGAATGGCTCGGTGGAATTCCCGCTGGACGTCTCGGGGAAGTTTCCGATCTTCAGGGCGGGATTGTGTACCTCGCCTCGGGTGTATCCGACTACATGACCGGTCACAACCTCATCATCGAGGGTGGTCAGACTCTCTGGTAGTTGGGGTCTAGTCGTTTCGCGTGTTGATGACATTGTGAAGGCGGCGGCTCGCGCGTTCCTGCAGGGCCGTCATTGCTGACCGGGCGTCGTCCTCGTTACCCCGAACAATTGCGTCGAGCACTGGTTCGTGCATTGCGAGTGACGAGCTCGTTTCTCCTGCGGCGTCGATTACCCGACGTGCCCACACGCGCAGGAGGGATTGGAGGCTGCGCAGAACACCTGCAAGCACGTCGTTTTTGGCGGAATCTGCGATTGCGAGGTGAAAGCGAACGTCGACGTCAACGTATTCTGTAACGCCATTTTCTGTTTCGCGCATCATCGAAATCAGCTCGGTGAGAGTGTTGATATCGTCCTGGGTTCGGCGACGAGCGGCCATCCCCGCCAGTGCGATTTCGATTGTTGCGCGGGCCTCGATGACGGAATCGATCTGGTTATCACCCAGCATCAAGCCCCACTCGATCACCTGGGGGAAGAGCTCGGTGCCACCATTACGCAGATATGTGCCCGTGCTGGGTCGGACTTCGAGCACTCCAAGCAGGCTCAGTGATTTCAGCGCATGGCGGAGCGCGGCGCGACCAACCCCGAGTGCCTCGGCCATCTGGCGTTCGGATGGGAGTTTCTGCCCGGCCGAAAGACCTGATTCGGCAAAATATTCAACAAGTTTGCGGGCCAGTTCTGATTCGAGCGGCTCGCGGGCATCGAGTCCAAATTGGGGAAGTGGTGCGTTGGCCATAAACGTCCAATTCCTCTCGCGCCAAGCAGCGGGTGTGTAGGTATTCAGTCTAGGACGGACGAGGATTTTTTCCCGTAACCCGTTACAACTGATGGCTAAATGTGTATACTAACACTACTGGTTGACCAGATAACCACAACCCTCGAATTCAATCTCAACCGCCTGCATTCCGCAGGATGAAGGGGACTGTATGAACAAGCCACGGTTCACTATTGAACACACGGGAATTGTCGTGCCTGATCTCGAGGCCGCTGTGGAGTTTTATGTCGAGGTGTTTGGTCTCGAGGTTGTAACACGGGAGGCCGACACCGATGTCGATTCCGATGCAATCGGACTGCCGGGTGAGCCTGTGAGACTTCGTGGCGCAATTCTCGCCGCCGGAGGCACCCAACTTGAGATTCACGAATATTTGACTCCACGCGGAACGGCGTCACGTCGTGTGAGCGATACCGGGATCGGACATTTTTGCTTCGAGGTGGCCGATATACATGTTGCCCACGACTATCTCGTCAGCAAAGGTATGACCTTCAACACAGCTCCGAATCTCATCGAAACTGGCGTATTGGCCGGCCGATGGTGGGTGTACGGCAAAGACCCCTGGGGCGTAGTGATCGAACTTGCCCAGAAACCACAGAAATAGAAAGAACAGGAATGGCACTCGAAATACACGAATCCGGCCCATTCAACGGGCTGCGCGCAACACTTGCACACAGCCGTCTGTTGCATTTTGATTTGGGGCGCTCTGAACCACGACAGTGGGCCACTGACAGCGCCACAGTGCTACTTCGCACACTGCGAGGGGACCTTGAGAACGAGAACCTCAATTCCCTTCGCACCATTGTTGTTGCAACCTTCCCCGCCATCGGTGACCCCGACTCCGCCGCGCAGCGTGCAGCAACCGTTCAGTCGCTTCGCGGAATCATTCAATCGGTCACACGAGAGTTTGCACATGCCGCACAGCCCATCAATTTGGTTGCGGCCGATGAAAGTGCCGTACACGAAATCACCAACACGCTCCGCTACCTCGACTCGGACAATGGGTCGTACACAGCAGGCTCGACTATCGATCTGACCACCGACGAAGGGACTTTCTCATGAGCATTCTGGTGACCGGCGCACGTGGCGCCATCGGTTCCGCGATTGTGAAGCATTTCCTGGATTCAGGTGAAACCGTAATTGCACAGGACCTCAGCGTTGAGGGCATAGAGGCGTCCGAACGGCTTGTTACAGTCGAGGGCAACCTGCTCGACGAGGTTGTTCAGGAAAAAATCACGCGTCTGAGTGATGAATTGGGGCTGACAGGAGTTGTCGCCGCTCATGGCATTGCGGGTTCTGCTGCCCTTGCCGACTGTTCGGACGAGTTCATCGATCGTGTCATCGCCGTGAACTGGGCAACAATTCCCATTCTGTTCGAGGCAGTTCGATCCGTGCTGAAGCAGAACGGTGGTTCGTTCGTTGCCATTGCGTCACAGGCGGCGCTGATCGGCGAATCCGAGAATGCTGCGTACTGTGCAGCCAAGTTTGCCGTCAACGGCTGGGTTGAATCTCAGGCACGTCACGCCGACGGTTACACCGTGCACTCGTTGTGCCCGGGCGCGACCAACAGCCCCTTGTTGATAGCGGCACAGAAAAAGTTCGCGCTCGCAGAGGGAATGACACCTGAGGAGTACTACACCGCGCGTACTGTCCAAATCTCGCTCGGTCGATACGGCGAGCCAAACGAGATCGCAGCAGCGGCGGCCTATCTGTGCACGCCTGGGCCGCGTCCCGTAGTTCTGGCCGTCACCGGTGGAGACGTGCTGCTCTAGTAGACCGATCCCGCAACTCGACGCTTGCACGTCCCTGTACACGGCGAGGTGCGGGCAGGGCCTTTCTTCTCGCGCGAGTACCGCGATTGTGGTACCCGCGCGAGCCTTCACCGCCCTCATCCAGGCCTTCGGTAAACTGAACTCAGGTCTGGATTGCACTTCACAGCGCCCAGATCACGAATGAACGGTGGGTTGAGATGACTTTTATTGCGAAACCAGCAGACGCTGCGGCCATGGTGCCGGCCAAGTGGAAGAAGCTAGCACAGGGTGAATTCCACACCTTTAACCCCGCGTTGATTGCCCACGGCGATGGTTTCGTCATGGCCTACCGTTTCGTCTCGAACTCTGACCTAATCCGTCGCATCGCGATGTGTCGACTGGATGCCGACATGAACGTCATCCCGGGCAGTGCCGTCGATTTCTCGGACCTCATCGAATTCGCCGACCCCGCCACCGACGAGCGTTCGCGCGAATGGTTTGCCGACCCACGGTTGTTCCAGCTGTTGGGCAAAACGTGGATGGTGTGGAACGACGGCAACCGTTCGGACGGTAACCACCAGTTCATGGTCGAGGTCACCGTCGAAGGCGCCTTGGCTCCGGCCGCACCCGCTAGGGAACTGACCATCAAGGATGGCCGCCGCAAGAACGAAAAGAACTGGGCGTTCTTTGAGGCTGACGGCAAGGTGTGGGTCGTGTACTCGATTACCCCGCACCAGATCCTCAGCGCCGACCTGACGTCGTCGGACACCCGCGTTGTGTGCCAGACCGAGGTCGCGGTGGACTGGAACGCCCGTTATTCCGACATCTTTGGGTCACTTCGAGGCGGTGCCCAGCCCGTGCGGGTGGGGGACCGGTTCATCAACCTCGTTCATTCGAGTTTCAACATGCCCGAGGGTCGCGAATACGTGGCGGCGGTGTATGAATTTGCTGCTAAGTTCCCGTTCGCGCCGGTCCGCGAGTTGCCTGTTCCCGTCAAGCTGAACACCCCGAAGCCAGCGGCCGATGCCGTGGTCGAAAATTCTTTGAACCCCACCACTTCGCATGTTGTCTACCCGACTGGCCTCGTCATCACCGGCGACCAGGTGAACATTTCCGCCGGCGTCAACGACAGTGATTTGTCCGTGATTGTGGGAACTTTGGGTGACTTGACGACGGGAATGGTCCCCGCTCGTATCAAGCACACCATGCAGATTGACCGTTCCGAGGGTCGTCGACTGACCCCCATGTCTGTCCCCGCGTTCGAGCCCAAGATTCCGGTGTTCTGGTGGCATGCCAAGGGCAACCTGATGAATGGCAAGATTTCGAACGCTCTGTTCAAGCACGGAAACTTCGGCGATGACGCCTCGCCATTGTTGGTGACCGACCTGACGGGCATCCCGTGCCGTCGTGTGGTGCCCGGGGATCGCAAGTTGCTGGCGATCGGTTCGATTCTGCACCGAGCCAATGACGGTGATGTCATCTGGGGTTCCGGTCTGAAGTCCGACGATGCGTTGGATTCGCACCCCGGCGGAAACATCCTCGTGACCGCTGTGCGCGGACCCAAGACTCTTAAGGTCCTGAAAAAGGCCGGCTGGGACACCTCGCGTATCACGGAAATGTTTGACCCCGGAGTGCTGCTGCGTCATCTGTATGCGGACCGCCTGGCCGCGTTCGATGTGAACAAGAACAAGCACCGCGGCACCTTGCGCGTTATTCCCCATTTCAAGGACGAGTTGGTGTTCAAGCGCCAACGCCCCGACCTGATCAAGCACTTCATTTCGGCCGACGGTGACCCCGTCAAGATTCTCGAGGCCATGCTGGGGGCGGAACTCGTGATTTCGTCTTCGCTGCACGGCATCATTTTTGCCGAAAGCCTGGGCATTCCCGCCGTCTGGATCGATTCCCCCGGTGGAGAGGGCCACTTTAAGTACCTCGACTATTACGAGGGAACGGGACGTAAGGGAATCAAGGCCGCACGGGACATCGATCACGCGCTGACCGTGAAGGCTCCCGCGCTGCCCACCTTTGATTTCGAGAAACTGCTGGCGACCTTCCCCGCCGCCGAGATCGCGGAACTTGCGGCGCAGCGTCGCCCCAAGGCTGCCGAGGAAATGGTGGGCGCCAAGGCGCGCAACAACTATCGCGTTGATTTCGAGCACTCGACCAGCCGTTCCGTCGTGAACCGTTCCGGCGAGCTGTGGGTCGTCGGAACCAAGGGCACTGTCGCATTGGCTCCGCTGGATATTGACGGCGAATACTCGGCTGTGAAGCTGCGTTTGAAGCCGGCAGTTGTGAAACCCCCGAAGAACGGATTCACCGTCGTTGTTGCCGTCGATGGGGGAGCGAGTGTCACCGCTCACTGGGCGAACGGTTCGCGCACGCCTCAGGTCATTCAGTTGCCCGTGTCGAAGGAACAGTGGAATGCCGGAGTCACCGTGACCGTGAAGGCCAACACTGTGGGCATGGGTGGTGGACGAATTCACCCCCTGAATGTCGGCATGTCTGTCGGTATTATGTCAATCGGTGCAGCGCTGCCCGGATAAGGACGTCACATGGTCAAGGTCATTTCAGGTTGTACCAAGGTTCGGTTCGAATCGCAGGTCAACCATCGCCAGTATTGTGACCGGTGGGGTTACGAATATGTGTGGGACGAGAAGCCCCGCGACATCAAGTCGCCGTATGACCACAAACTGCGCGCGCTGTTGGACCTGCCGATCGACAACCAGTGGTGGTTCTGGGTCGACGACGATGCATTCTTTACCCAGATCGACACGCCTCTGGAATCCTTCGTCGACACGTTCGACCGTCGCACCCAGTTTGTGTTCGCCAAGAGCCCGGTGAACCCGAAGGGCGGCTGGACGTTCCTGTCTTCGGGAAACTTCTTTTTCAAGTCGAGCCGCAAGGTCCACCGTTTCCTGCGCAGCGTGCTGGCCAGTGACCTCGTCGAAATCCGCAAGTGGTGGGACGAGGACGAACTGGGCCTGTTCACCAAGGGGGACCAAGACAAGATCGTCTATCAGCTGTTCCAGCAGCCGCGCATGATGAAGCGCACGGTGATTTTGCCCTACGACACCTTTAATTTCCGTCCCTACCACTTCGAGAAGTCGCGTGACGAGCACTTCCTGTCGCACTTCGCCGTACCCGGGGTCGCCAAGGTCGATTCGATCGAGGCGTTCCGTGCCCGTTTCGAATTTCCCGACGCGAGCCTGACAATGCCGTTGCGCGAGTCCGAGTGAGTTCACCGACGGTTCACAACCGCTACGCGGTACTCGACGTGCTGCGAGTCGTCGCTGTCGTCGGAGTCATCGCCGCACATTTTGCATGGTCGGAAACGTGGATTACGGAACATCTGGGCCAATCACCTGTGGCGGTTTTTGGTGGGATTGCCCAGCTGAGCGCCTATGGCTTTCTGGGTGTTCATTTGTTTTTCGTCATTAGCGGGGCCGTGATTTCGCGTTCTGCGGTGGGCCGCACCGCCCGCGGATTTGTCATCGCACGCTTTCTAAGGCTGATGCCCGCGCTGTTGGTTGCCGTCCCGCTTTCCGCTGCGTTGACCATCGTCGCCGGTGGGGCCGATGTTCCCGCCACGATTCGATCGGTGGTCACGAACCTCGTACTGCTTCCGTCGTTAGCCGATTCGGGATGGCTGAACCCCGTGTTCTGGACGCTGGTGATCGAGGCAAATTTCTATGGAATTGTTGCTCTCGTCGTGCTGGTGTGGGGTTCCGATCGTCAGGTGTTGTGGCGCTTTGCGTGGGTGTGGTTGGGGGCAATTATCGTCGCATCCCGTGCTGACAACGAGGTGCTGAACACCATCCTGATGGCGGATTGGGCGCCGTTCTTTATTTCGGGAATTCTGATTGGTACAGCCTCGGGACGCGCGGACCGTGCGGCGGCGATGGTGGGTATGGTTGCCGCCGGGTTGCTGGCCGTCGAATCAACCCTCTCCACGATGAACCCCGAGGGGCGATCCGTGACCGCGATATTTGTGTTGGTTGCCGGAATTCTCGTCGTTGTTGCGGCCTCGGTGTGGTGGGCGCCATTGTCATCTCTGCACAGCCCGTCGTGGGCTTTTGTCGGCACGATGACCTATTCGCTCTATCTGTTCCATGTCATTCCCGGGCGAATGATTTCGGGGTGGATGCTGGATGCCGGCGTGGGAATTGTCCTGTCCTATGCGACCGGAATCGTGGTCGCCGTCGCGCTGTCTTTCGCCGTCACGCGCTTTGTGGAACCACCCCTGCGTCGCTGGATGAAATCCGCGCTCACCCTGTAAAGTCATTCGCATACGAAGGAGTGTGTGATGTCGACCAAAAAGCCCGTTGTACTGTCGGAAATTCTTCCCGATGTGATTGCGCGAATGGACTCGCTCAAGGCCACCTACGGTGACTGGGACGTCCACGAGTCGCAGCAGGCCGACCCCGAGCTGGTGAACCAGGTCCTGACCGAACTCACGGAACGACTCGACGACAATTTCCCCTTCTTTCACCCGCAGTATGCGGGCCAGATGCTGAAACCGCCGCACCCCGTCGCCATGGCCGCATATACCGCCACCATGATGCTGAACCCCAACAACCACTCGATCGACGGTGGCAAGGCCACGACGATGATGGAGCGCGAGGTGTTGGACCAGCTCGTGGCCATGTTCGGGTACAGCCCCAAATACCTGGGCCACCTGACGTGGAGCGGCACGACAGCGAACCTCGAGGCGCTGTGGGTGGGGCGTGAGGTAAACCCCGGCAAGGCCATCGCACACAGCAAGGATTCGCACTACACGCACTCACGCATGGGCGAGGTCCTGGGCGTGCGAACCGTGGCAATCGCCACCGATTCCGTCGGCCGTATGAGCCTCGAGGCCCTAGAAAAGGAACTCGCTACCGGTGGGATTGGGACCGTTGTGGTCACACTCGGAACCACGGGTCTGGGAGCGGTGGACCCTTTGGCCGACATCATTCCGATGGCGCGCCGATACGGGGCACGAGTGCACGTGGACACCGCATACGGCGGGTTCTTTAGCCTTGTCCCTGACGAATTGTCGCCGGAGACCGCACGACACTATGCCGCCATTGCGCAGTCGGACTCCATCGTGGTCGACCCGCACAAGCACGGCTTGCAGCCCTATGGGTGCGGAGCGGTGCTGTTCAACGACCAGTCGATTATCGAGTACTACAAGCACGATTCCCCGTACACCTATTTCGCGAGCAAGGACCGGCACTTCGGGGAAATTCAGTTGGAATGTTCCCGTGCCGGCGCCTCGGCTGCGGCACTGTGGGCGACACTGCGCGTGTTCCCCCTCGACCGTCAGGGATTGGGCGAAATCGTGGCACCGGGTCGCCGCGCTGCGATGGCGTGGCACTCCTTGATCAGCGAATCCGACGTTCTGATGCCATATCAGACACCTGAACTGGACATTGTCACCTATCTGCCCCGAGTGCAAACCATGAGCCAGCTGGACGCCGTGTCCCACGCAATCTTCGAGATGGCCGCCGACACCAACCGCCCTCAGCAAACTCACCTAGCCACCTATGTGGTTACGGCCGAACAGCTGCGTTCGCGCAGTATCGACATTGTCGACGATGCACCCTCGGCCAGAATAATGCGCAGTGTCCTGATGAAGCCCGAGCACGAAGCCTTGATACCTGAAATGCACCACCATGTGTCGATGTGGTCGAGGCGCGCCCGCGAACGTTTCGTTCCCCAGGATTAGGTAGCCTGACGGGGGAGGGCCGATGTCTGAAATTGTGAGCCGCCGTGCGGTTCTGATGACCGGTGGGGTTGTTGCGGTGGCCGGTTCTGTCGTGCTGTCGGGCTGCACCAACGGCGGGACACCGTCGGGTTCGGCAACGGAGGCCTTTGCACAGTTGGTCGATTTCACGGTCGGCGAGAGCCGGAACCTCACCGTCAACGGAACCGACATGGTGTTGACACGGGTGTCGGACACCGAGATTGTTGCGTTCGACGCGGAATGCACCCACGAGGGCTGCCGAACGGGGGCACGAGATGGGGTTATTTTCTGTGACTGCCACAGTGCCGAATTTGATCCCACCACCGGCGAGCCCATTTCTGGCCCTGCCAAGACCGCACTTGCATCGATCCCCGTGGTGGTGCGCGATGGCGGAGTCTTTTTCGCATCCTGACGCGTGAACACCGATAGCGTGGAGTCATGAGCCTCGACATTCCCGCCGGATTGACC
>CAZRHP010000012.1:0-12414 GCA_964599975.1 uncultured Gulosibacter sp. | reverse complement strand
GTGAACAGGTCGCAGCGCGGGTTCGCGATGGTCTCACCAACGCATTTCCTCACCGAACGAGTCGGTCCATCGCTCATATTGTTCGAGCGAATATTTTCACGCTGTTCAACGGCGTCGTCGGCGGTGCGTTCCTGGTACTCGTGATTGTGGGCGAATGGAAGGACGCGCTGTTCGGAATTGCGCTGATTTTCAATATCGTGATTGGGATTGTGCAAGAACTGCGCTCAAAATTCACACTGGACCGGCTCGTGATGCTGCACCAAAACACGGCACGGGTGGTGCGCGATGGCCAGATTGTGGATATCCGACGCGATGCCGTGGTCATCGACGACATCGTATTGGTGCAACCTGGTGACGAATTTCCGGCTGATGGGGTTGTCGTCAGCAATGTCGGGTTGACCGTTGACGAATCGATGTTGACTGGCGAGGCCGAACCGGTGGACAAGTCCGTCGCCGACCCCGTACTGGCGGGATCGGGAGTGGTCGAGGGAACCGCAGCGGTGCGTGTGACCGCGGTCAGCGTCAACACCTATGCCAACACGGTTGCCATCGAGGCGCGTCGGTATTCCGTTGTCGCCTCGGAATTACGGGATTCGTTGAACACCCTGGTTACCTGGATTTCGTTGGCGCTGATTCCGCTGGTGGCCATCATCGCCAACGGTCAAATTCAATCGGTCGGTGGGCTCGATGGGCTATCTGACCCGGAATCTGTTCGCGCCGCAATCGTCGGAACGGTCGCGAGCGTGATCGGCATGGTTCCTCAAGGGTTGGTGTTGATCACCTCGATTGCCTTTGCAGTGTCCGCAGTGACTTTGGCTCGTCGCAAGGTTCTGGTCCAGGAACTGCATGCGGTCGAGGGCCTGGCGCGTGTCGATGTCGTGTGCTTTGACAAAACGGGAACGTTGACGGACGGCACCATCCGTTTTGATCGGCTCGTCGAATTGCAGGTCGACGTCGATTCGTCTGTGCGCGATGCGGTTGTTGCAGAGTTTGCGCACGATGTTTCGGCGAATATCACGGCGCAGAGCCTCCGATCAAATTTTGCACAACAGGACACCATCAGCGTGATTGCAATGGTGCCTTTCAGCTCGACGACGAAGTGGAGCGCCGTGACGGTGACGAGTCCACAGGGTCCGTCTACCTGGGTGCTCGGTGCCCCGGAAATCGTGTTGCCCGGCGATGACGCCGATCACACCGAGGCTCGGGAATCGTGTGCACGCATCGCCGCTACGGGCGTCCGAGTCGTGGCTCTCGCCGTAACGCAGGACGTCGTTCACGGTGACGTGTTGCCCGGCGGATTGCGTCCCAACGCCGCTCTGGTATTTAGCGAGCAACTGCGATCCGATGCGCACGACACACTGCGCTATTTTCGCGAACAGGGCGTCAACGTGCGGATTATTTCGGGAGACAATCCGACCACTGTCGCGACGATTGCGCGCCGTGCGGGGATGGAATTTGCGGGAGAGGGGTTCGATTCCCGGCAACTGCCCCACGGCATCGCGGACATTGCGGCAGTGATGGACGAACACACCGTGTTTGGGCGCGTGACCCCCGAGCAGAAACGTGACATGGTGGTGGCCCTGCAAAGCCGTGGCCATGTCGTGGCGATGACGGGGGACGGAGTGAACGATGCACTGGCGTTGAAACGCGCCGATCTGGGTATTGCCATGGGGAACGGTTCCGCGGTCACCAAGGCGGTCTCTAACGTCGTTCTGTTGGACGGCCGTTTCGCGTCCCTGCCTGGTGTCGTTGCCGAGGGCCGGAAGGTCATCGCGAACATCGAACGGGTATCGAGGCTCTTCCTGACGAAGACCTCCTGGGCGATGACCATTGCGCTCGTATTTGGGGTCGCGATGTGGTCGTTCCCGTTCCTTCCCCGCCAATTGTCGGCGATTGATGGATTCACTATTGGGTTGCCGTCGTTTGCATTGGCGTTGTTGCCCAACGCGCAACGATACATCCCGGGATTCCTGCGGCGTTCGTTGCTATTTTGCATTCCCGCCGGTGTTGTCGTGGGTCTTGCCATCGTTGGCATCAACCTTTGGACTACGGCCTGGGGAGGTTGGACGGAATCCGAGTCTCAGACGGCTACCTCGGTAGTTATCGCCATCACGGGCCTGTGGGTCCTCACTGGGTTGTCGCGGCCGTTTAGCGCGCCTCGGGCCTGGATTGTGGCCGGCATGTATGTGTTGTGTGCCGCCGAATTCACCGTTCCGGTTTCCACGGAATTTTTTGGTTTTACCGCGTTGGCGACGGACAAACTGGCGGGCACTCTGCTGGTTGCCGTTGTCGCGATTGCCCTGATCGAGCTGATTGGCCGTCTCGTCGCAACACAGTCCGCGGGGCTGCCCCGAGGATAGAATGGGGGTCATGACTGACTCTCTTCCCGCATGCCCGCAGTGTGGCAGCGAATTTACGTACGAAATGGGTGCCCTGTTGGTGTGCCCCGAATGCGCCCACGAATGGGTTGCAGGGGAGGCCGAAGCCGAGGCCGAGGCTGCGGCAGCCGCATCGGTCATCAAGGATGCCGTCGGTAACGTGCTGGCGGACGGCGACGCCGTGACGATTGTCAAGGATCTGAAGGTCAAGGGCAGCGCCACCTCGATCAAGGTCGGCACCAAGGTGCGCAGCATACGATTGGTCGACGGACCCGATGGGCATGACATTGACGCCAAGGTCGATGGTTTCGGACAGATTTTCTTAAAGTCCAGCGTCGTCAAAAAGGTTCTGTAACACAGTTACAACAGAATTGGCTCCGGGCAACCGGGGCCATTTTTGTTGCCCTTAGACAGCGAGGGAGCCGACAAAGTCGGTGACCCAGAACGTCACCGCGAAAACGGCAATGCCACCAAGGACATAGACCGAGGTGAGCCCGCGAGTCCGATACCACTTGTCTTCATCTGTCGCAAACATACCCAGAATTGCCAACACGATCACGGGAATCGGGATCAGCACGAAGGCCAGTTCCCCAAAGTTCGCGTTGGCGCCGAACCACGCCGTCACGGCGTCGTTGCTCCAGTTGCCAATGAGCGTGGCGACTAACAGCGCTGCGATCCCTCCGGGCATGACTTGGGTAATCCACGGGAACGACGGCAGTTCGGGTAACACGAGGGCCAAGAGGCCGGGCAAGAAGATCAGTACTGCGCCGACCCACAGGTGCCACCCCCAGCCGACCATGTCCGCAATCATGATGATCAGAACGGCATACTTAACGCCAAGCGAAACCCACTGCTGAATCAATCCGGGTGCCGGGACCTCGGTTGGGTTGACCGCCTCGAGTCGTGCGGTGAATGCGGTGGCCGCAAGTTCTTCCAGCCCAATTCGGGCGACCGCCAGTGCGGTGACCCAGACCACGATTGTCATGGTGTGGTCGGCCAGGGGCACGCTGGCACCGGCAAAGGCTGGTACGGCACTGACCAGGCTGACCGTGGTCAGCGAGGCGATGAAGGCGATAAGGGCCACATCGACAATACGTTCCCACGCATCCATGCCGTGGGCTGCGGGCTCACGTCGAATCTTGCGGAACGTTGTGGCCATGATGACGGGGGCGAACCCCAGAATGAACATCGACAGCAGGTATCGGATGTCTGCGAGTCCCGTAACCGGGTGCGCGACAACGCTCGCGATCACGAGCGCCGAAACCCCGACGAGTCCGGCAAACGCATCGAGAACACCCAGTGCGATGATTGCAATCACGGGAACCACCAGCGCACTCGCCGCGAGAGTGTCTGCTGCGGGGTCCACGGCCACAATTCCCAACACGACCGCGACCACATAGGGCAGTACCGAAATGCTGCCGACCATAGCCCGCAGGTAGGAACCGTCATTGATTATTCGGGACAGAACGGGCGACAGCGGGCTGGACCCGACAGTGAGTCGTGCCCCTAAGCGGTCGACGGCACGCATCGGAGCGAGCCTCCAGAGCGCCCACCGGTCACCCCAACGGGTTGCCTCGTGCGTGAAATCGTCGTGATCCGCCTCGAGGTTTCCGTAGTCGGCTTCGGCTTCGGCTTCCTCTGAATCGGACGACTGCGAGTTCGGTGAGGTGCGAGTCGACCCGCCGCTGGACGCCGAGCGTGCCGAGGCCGATCCTCGTACGCCGGAAGCGCCCGCCGAGCCCGCCGCCGCGGCTCCTGCGGCTCCGGCAACGGCCGACACCAGTGCAACCGATGCCACGACGGTCGCGACCTGCGTCACCTGTTCGTTCGCCGTTGCGGTCGTCACGATTGTGGCCGGGTCTATTCCCTGTTCTGCATAGAATTCCTCGTCGTCCGTCAGGCTGGATGCTTCCTCGGCTGCTGTCGGGGGCGTGGCGGAAATGGTTTCCAGGATCTGGGATTCCGTGATCTCGAAATATATGACCTCGGACGAGGGCCCGCCGGACCTCAGAGTGCTGTCGACTGTGATGGAGTGCCAACCGGGTTCAAGGTTGCCCGGAATTCCGATTGATGTTCCAATCTCGCCCAGGTCGTTGACGGACCCTGACCCGACAATTTGCGGTGTCGATCGTACTGTCACGCTGAATGCCGCGCCAGGTGCGAGACCCGAGGAAGTGATGGCAACGGGCGCGCCGACGACATCGATTCCGACGGGAATATCAAATTCAATCGAGGTGGTTGCCGCAGGTTCGGGGCTGGGTTCTGGGCGAGGTGCGGGGGGTGTTTCCGGGGTTTCAGGTGCGGGTGCGGGAAGAACCTCCGGCGCGGGAGGCGCTTCGACGACAAATTCGAACACCCGAGTCGTCAGGCGGTATCCGTCCGCGGACGCAGCGATGCTGAAGTTGGAAGTGCCCGCCCTCGTCGGAATTCCGATGAGGGTTCCCATCTGGGTGTTTAGGGTAATACCTGCCGGCAACATTCCCGACGCGACGGAATATGTCGGGATAGGGGTTCCCGAGGCCTCGACGGCGTCAGAATACACGTCGCCCTCGGTGACGACCGTGACAATGTCAGAATCGGTCCACTGTGGGGCCTCGGTCACGGCCAGAGTTGTGGTGGCGACGGTAGCGGTGCCGAAAATGTTGGTGGCGACAACCGTGAACGAGTAGTTGCCGATGGTGTCGGGCGTTCCAGTGATCTCGCCGGTCAATTCGTTCAGTGTCACTCCGTTGGGCAGCTCGCCGTCCCCGAGGGCATAGGTCGGCACGGGGTAGCCCGCTGCGGCGACCGAGTCCTGCAGCAGCGATCCTGCGTACGCGCGTGTGACGAGCGTGCTGTCGGTCGCGCTCGGCACCTGGCCCACGGTAATCGTCAGTGTTTCGGTGTCATCAAAACCGTCCGCATTTGCCGCACGCAACACAAATGAGTAGGTACCGTTGGCGGTTGGTGTGCCGGTCAACATTCCCGTCACCGTATTGAGCGAGATTCCCGGCGGGAGCACACCCGAGCTGATCACAAATCCGTCAACATCGTCCGATGTCACGGCTGAACCCGAATATTCGTTGCCCCGCAGGATCTCGAGGGGGATTCCCTCGATGCTGCTGATTTGGGGTGCCTGGGTGACGGCGATCGACAGGTTGGGGGTCTCGGTGCTGCCCAACGCGTTGGTCGCCATGATCGTAAAGTTCGAGGCGCCGCGGACGGTTGGCGTGCCCGAAATCACTCCGGTCTGCGCATCGAGGGCCACGCCCGTGGGCAGTGCGCCATCAACGATGCTGTACGTCGGTGCGGGGTAACCGGTGGCGAGGACTCCATCACCCAATGGGACGTGTGCCGAGGCTGCAGGCAACACCGAGAGGTCGGTGAAGACTGGTCGTTGACCCACGGTGATGGGCAATTCAGGTGAATCGCTGGTGGCGGTGCTGGTGCCGCTGACGGCCGTCGCGCGAATCGCAAAGGTGAAGGTTCCATTGATCGTCGGCGTTCCCGTCAGGGCGCCGGTCGAGGAATCGAGGGTGATGCCGTCGGGAAGGTTCCCGCTGAGAAGTGAATAGGTAATACCGCCCGAGCCGCTCGCGCTGACGCCATCGGAATAGAACTGACCGTTCTCGGTAATCTCGACCACTGTTTGGTCTGACCAGGTCGCGGCGGCCTGGGCGACCTCGTTAATGGTTTCGGTCAATGTTGAAATTTCGCCGGCGGCGTAGTACCAGGTGTAGCTGTCCGACTGGTTCTGTGTCAGGTCATCAAGTCGCACAAAGAGAGCGTAGGAACCGTCACCGTACAGCTGAGTTGCGTTAGTCAGAGGGTCGGCGCGGTAAGCATTCGAAAAGCTGCAACAGCCCGCAATCTGGGTGTTCGCACGAGGGCTGGTCGAATAAAACAGTGCACCCTCGGAACCGGTTGAAATTTTAATTGCAGGGGAACGGTCGGCCGAATTGCTGCTGGCAATGAAGTCGGTCGATGTCAGGCTGCCGCGTTGTTTGGTCGACGCATCCGAGGTTCCAATCCAGTCATCTCGTGTTCCCACCCAGGTGCGGATGTTTGTCGCAGTTGCCGCACTGAGGTTCGTAACTGTCGTGGTGACCCGAATGAACCCCGAGCTGACCTCGAGCGTGTATCGCTGCGCGACGCGAAGTTCGGTTCCGTTGATGACCGTCGTCCCGGTCGACGTGATTGTTCCGTACCCAATTGCACCAGTTCCGCGCGCCTCGGTCGCAACAAATTCTGAATAATCGTGCGTAACCCCGGTGACCGAGCCTTCGAGGATCGAACCGTTGAGATTCCAGTTGTTGGTACCGTCACCTCCGACACCCAATGCTGAATCCAGGGTGTTGTTGCTGATGGTCAGGTTGTACCAGTTTCCATCAGGGGAGTGGTACTGAGGGCCGCGCAGTAGCCCGTTGGTGGTCACCGAGTTTTCACCAGTTCCCGCTCCGATGCGGATTCGACCGTTATCGAACTGCCGGAACGTGGGGTTCTCGGGAACTGCGGCGACAGCCGAGGGTGTGACAGCCAGGAGAGGCGCGAAGATTCCACTCAGCGCGAGCACGAGCGCGCTGACAAAAAATTTTCGAAGGGGGAGCACCAATAATCCTGACGGTAATGAACCCCCAGATTACACTCTTGCCTCGGTGTGGGAAAAGGGAAAACCCCGAATTTAGCGGGGGAGATTCGCCTCGATCAGGCTGACAATTGAGTCATCGGTGGGAACGGTCGTCGGACGGAAGCGGCGAATTTCGCCATCGGGCAGCACGAGAAACTTTTCAAAATTCCAGCGGACGTTCCCGGCTGAGCCCGACGCGTCGGGGGCCTTGGTGAGTTCGGCATACAACGGGTGACGGTGTCGACCGTTGACCTTGACCTTGTCGAACATGGGGAAACTGACGCCCCACGTCGTTGAACAGTACTCCGCGATGGCGTCGGTGGACCCGAGTTCCTGGAAAAACTGGTTCGACGGAAATCCGAGGACAGTGAATCCCCGCAACCCATAGGTTTTCTGCAGTTGCTCTAGTTGCTCGTACTGTGGCGACAATCCGCAACGCGACGCGACGTTGACGATGAGCAGAACCTCGCCGCGATACTGCGCCAATGTGGTCGATTCGCCCGTCAGCGTGACGACGGGAATTTCATAAATGTCAGCCATGAACTCAGCGTAAACCCGTTAAGTCCGGTGGGGCGGAACCTTGAGGGCGTCGGGAATCAGGGCCAGGTCTGCGTCCACCACTCGACCTGTACGCGCGGTTTGAGCGAGGACGACACCCACGAGAACGATTGCGGCACCGACGATCTGTACCGTGTTGAGGGTTTCACCCAGGAGCACAAAGGCGACGAGGAATGCGAACAACACCTCGCTGGTCGCGAGGACCCCGGCTCGGGTGGCCTTGAGGTGCACGATCGCGGTGAGACTCAGAGCGAACGAGAGGAAGGTTCCCAACACGATGTTCGACAGCATGGGAAGCCACACGGGCAGGTGGAATCCTGCGGGGTCACCGGTCATCGGAATCTGCTGCGTGAATACGGCGGGGTCGACCAACCACCATCCGCTCAGCGGGGCCCAGAAGATCGAGGCGACGAGCATTGACCAAAATCCGACGGCCAGAGGGTGCAATCTCGAGGTTTGGCGTTCGCCCATGACGTAGTAAAACGTGAGGCTCGCGGCGGCGGCCAGTGCCCACAGGACTCCGACGAAATCGAGCGAGGATGCCCAAATTTCGGCGACTATCGCGAGGCCGACGAGGACCAGTCCGATGGCCAACCACAGTCGGGGCTTGACCTGTTCTTTGAAGAAGAAATACGCGATCAAGGCCACGGCGAGCACGGCGACATATTCCAGCAGCAGGGCAATGCCGACGGGCAGGATCTGGACGGCGAATGCGTACGTTGCCTGCAACATGCCAACGCCGATGATGCCCATCAATGCCAATGGCAACCACTGTGCGCGGGGAATGCGAAATCCGGACCGGTCGACGAACCACAGTGCGACGCCCATCAGGATGGCCGTGCCGGTCACGCGATACTGCGTGATCTGAAAGCCTGTGAATCCGGCCCCGTCCATCAACAACTTGATCACGACGCCGTTTGCACCGAACAACAGTGCTGCGGTCAGCCCGATGATGTACCCGCGTGCGGTGGACGTGCCGCTCACTCGCTCAACCACGCGTCAACGAGCCCGTGGACGGCGTGCGGTTCAATGGCGGCAAGCTCGTCGGCGGTCAGAGGCTCGGCCAACGCCGCGTCGAGGTTAGCGTCCAGCTGGGCCACGCTGCTGGCGCCCACCAGCGAACTGGTGACCTCGGGGTGACGCAGAGTCCAGGTGATGGCCATCTGCGCGAGCGATTGTCCGCGGGCGGCCGCAATGTCGTTCAGCGCGCGCGCATGGTCGAGGTACCCGTCCGACACGACGGAATCGTCCAGCCAATGCGTCAGGCGGATTCGTGAATCTGCAGGGATGCCGTCGATGTAACGATTGGTGGCGAGCCCCTGCGCGAGGGGCGAAGAGACGATGCTGCCGAAACGGTTCTCGCGCACAACGTCCAGAAGTCCGTCCTCGAGCCTGCGGTCGAAGAAGTTGTACCGAGGCTGGTGAATCAGCAACGGCACGCCCATATCCTCCAGGATCGCCAGCGCCTCGGCGGTTTGTGCGGCGTCATAGTTTGACAGGCCGATGTACAGGGCGCGACCGCTGTCGAGAGCGGTGACCAGGGCGCCCATGGTTTCTTCCATCGGAGTGTTGGGGTCGGGACGGTGCGAATAGAAAATATCGACATAGTCAAGGCCCAGGCGCTTGAGGCTTTGGTCGAGGCTCGCCAACACGTATTTGCGTGAACCCCATTCACCATAGGGACCGGGCCACATGTCAAAGCCCGCCTTGGATGAAATGATCATCTCGTCGCGGTAGTCCGCGAAGTCCTGTCTCAGGATTTCGCCAAAGTTCTTCTCGGCACTGCCCGGAGGGGGGCCGTAGTTGTTCGCAAGGTCAAAGTGCGTGACACCGCGGTCGAATGCTCGCCGAACGATGGCTCGCTGCGTCTCGAAGTTGCGGTCATCGCCAAAGTTATTCCACAAACCCAGGGACACACGGGGCAGCAGCAGCCCGCTGTTGCCGCAGCGCACGTACGGCATCGAGGAATAGCGGTCGGGATCGGCGATATACGTCATGGTTCCAGAGTAGTCAGTGCGCGTAGTCTGAGAGCATGCTCAGCTACATACTTGCCGGCGGATGTTTTTGGTGCCTCGATGCTGCATATCGCGTCATGCGGGGCGTTACCGATGTGGAATCCGGGTACATCGGTGGACGACGACCGAACCCGACCTACGAACAGGTATGCACGGGCGCTACGGGACACGCCGAAGCCGTTCGGGTGACATTCGATCCCGAGGTGATTCCCTCGGAGGTCATCCTCGACGCATTCTTCACGATGCACGATCCTCGGCAACTCAACCGCCAGGGCAATGATGTGGGGACCCAGTACCGTTCCGCAATGTTCCCCACAGACGCTGAACAGGTCGAGTTATTCACGGCGGCGATGACTCGGGCCGCAGACCTCTGGGAGGGAGACATCGTCACCACCCTGGAAGAGGGGCACGTGTTCTATCTGGCCGAGGATTACCACCAAGATTTCTTTGCCCGGAATCCGACCCAAGGGTATTGCCTCGCCGTTGCGGCGCCCAAGGTCACCAAGGTCCGGTCCGCCTTCACTGCGTACCTGCGGGACTAGTTACTCACAACTCGGTTGATTTCTCTGTTTTCCACGGATTGATTCCGTTTCGGCGCTCGCGGTATCCCGATCCCGACACTGGTGATGGGTGCCGGGCGTAAGCGGCGCGATGGCTCGGCACCCGCCACCATCGAAAGGAAATCGAATTGAGCGACACCATTCACCTCACCGGGCTCATCGCCACCACACCACGACATGTGGTGACGAGCGAGGGCCTTCCCATCACCAGTTTTCGACTGGCGTCGTCGCAGCGACGTTTTGACCGTTCCACCGAAAAGTGGATTGATGTCGACACGAACTGGTACACCGTCACGGCCTTCCGTCAGTTGGCCGTCAACTCGCAGGTGTCCCTGAACAAGGGCGACCGCATCACCGTAGCCGGCCGACTGCGCATTCGTGACTGGCAGACCGACGATCGCACCGGAACCACGGTGGAAATCGAGGCCGAGACCGTCGGTCACGACCTGTTCTGGGGGACGTCAACCTACGTTCGCTCGAACCCCGGTCCCGTCGACCCCGCCGGGGAATCCGAGACCGATGCACCCGCGGGTACTATCGAATAAGACACACGAGAGGAGCTGTCGATGTTGCACGCACGATGGGCCATTTCGTTGGTGCTTTCCGGCACGGTTGTCATGGCCGGCTGTTCCGCGCAACCCACGGCGCCGCAGGCAACACCCTCGGCCACATCGACAGTTCTTCCCGAAGTTCCGCCCGTGTTCGACCCCGAGGGCAGCGCGGCACTCAACAAGCCCTACTTTGACTGGGTTTTACAGTCATACATCGCGTCAGATCCGAAGTACAACGATCAATCCATGGTGAAAGCTCTGGTCGATGCGGGTTTCACGAAAGACGACATCGAGATCACCCCCAGCACCTCGGGCACGGGCCAACCTGCGGATTCGATCATCGTCTCGGTGAAAATTGCGAACAACTGCCTCATTGGTCAGCGCATGCACGACAATTCGTATTATTCGAGCCTCGAGAAAATCCTGAGCTCGGGAACGTGTCTGGTCGGTGAATCTCAGCCGATAAACTAGCCCCATGGCGGAGTTTATTTATACGATGGTTCGCGCCCGCAAAACTGTGGGTGACAAGCTGATTCTTGACGACGTAACGATGTCGTTTTTCCCTGGCGCGAAGATCGGAATGGTCGGCCCCAACGGTGCCGGTAAGTCCACAATTCTGAAGATCATGGCCGGTCTGGACACTCCGTCCAACGGTGACGCGATGTTGAGCCCCGGCTATTCGGTCGGCATCCTGATGCAGGAACCCAAGCTGGACGAGTCAAAGACCGTCCTGGAAAACGTGCAGGACGGCGTCCGCGAGATGGTGGACAAGGTCCAGCGTTTCAATGAAATTTCGGCGCTGATGGCCGAGCCCGACGCCGATTTCGATGCACTGTTGGCGGAAATGGGCGAGCTGCAGGAACAGATCGATCACGCCGATGCGTGGGACCTGGACTCACAGCTGGAACAGGCCATGGATGCACTTCGGTGCCCGCCGTCGGACGCGCACATCGAACACCTGTCGGGTGGTGAAAAGCGCCGCGTTGCCCTGTGCAAACTGCTTTTGGAGAAGCCCGACCTGCTGCTTTTGGACGAACCCACCAACCACCTCGACGCCGAGAGCGTGTTGTGGCTGGAACAGCACCTGGCCAAGTACCCCGGCGCCGTCATCGCGATTACCCACGACCGTTACTTCCTGGACCACGTTGCACAGTGGATCGCCGAAGTCGACCGTGGTCGCTTGTACCCCTACGAGGGCAACTACTCGACCTACCTCGAAAAGAAGGCCGAACGTCTGGAAATCGCGGGCAAGAAGGACCAGAAGCTCGCGAAGCGACTCGCGGAAGAGCTCGAATGGGTTCGCTCGAATGCCAAGGGCCGTCAGGCGAAATCCAAGGCGCGTCTCGCTCGTTACGAGGAAATGGCTGCCGAAGCAGAGCGCACTCGCAAGCTTGATTTCGAAGAAATCCAGATTCCGCCGGGGCCCCGTCTGGGACAGGTGGTGCTCGAGGTCAACAAGCTGAAGAAGGGCTTCGGAGACCGTGTCCTGATCGAGGACCTGTCGTTCTCGTTGCCCCGAAACGGAATCGTCGGAATCATCGGCCCCAACGGTGTCGGAAAGTCGACCCTGTTCAAGACCATCGTGGGACTCGAGCCCATCGACAGCGGCACCGTCAAGATCGGTGAAACCGTCAAACTGTCGTATGTCGACCAGGGACGGTCCGGTATCGACCCCGCAAAGAACGTGTGGGAAGTCGTCTCGGACGGACTGGACTTCATCCAGGTGGGCAACGTCGAAATCCCCTC
>CAZRHP010000011.1:30016-31120 GCA_964599975.1 uncultured Gulosibacter sp. | reverse complement strand
GCGTGACCTTGGGGACTGGGCAGCCGAGCCGCGTTCCAGCGATTTCGAGACCCGTGGCGACATCACACTGCCCGCCTACCGGGGTGACATCGTCAACGGGTACGACTTCACGCCCGAATCGCGTCGCGCCGACCCCCAGCGAATGGTCAAGGGGTACCACACCTCGGCGTCCACGCTCAACCTGATCCGCGCCTTTACTCAAGGTGGTTTTGCCGACCTGCGCGAGGTGCACTCGTGGAACAGGGGATTTGCCGAGAACCCCGCCAACAAGCGTTACGAAAAGCTTGCGGGCGAAATCGACAAGGCCATCCGATTCATGGCCGCTGCGGGCGCGAACTTTGACGAACTGACTCGCGTTGAATTCTTTGCTAGCCACGAGGGCCTGTTGATGGACTACGAGCGTCCCTTGACGCGCATCGACTCGCGCACCGGCCTGGCCTACGACACCTCGACCCACTTCGTCTGGGTGGGTGAACGCACCCGCGAACTGGACGGCGCACACGTCGACTTCTTCTCGCGCATTCAGAACCCGATCGGTGTCAAGCTGGGACCCAGCACGTCGCCCGATGACATGCTGCGATTGATCGACAAGCTCGACCCCAACCGGGAACCCGGCCGACTGACGTTCATCACGCGCATGGGCGCCGGCAAGATCCGTGACGCACTGCCCCCGCTGCTGGAGGCCGCCAAGGCGAGCGACGCACTGCCCCTGTGGATCACGGACCCCATGCACGGCAACGGCCTGACGACCCCCAATGGTTTCAAGACCCGTCGTTTCGACGACGTCGTCGACGAGGTCAAGGGATTCTTCGAGGCTCACCGTGACGCCGGAACCTTCCCCGGTGGACTGCACGTCGAGTTGACCGGTGACGATGTCACCGAATGCCTCGGTGGAGCCGAAATGATCGACGAGGACACTCTGGCAACGCGCTACGAATCGTTGTGCGACCCTCGACTGAACCACAAGCAGTCGCTCGAACTGGCGTTCCTCGTGGCCGAGGAACTTTCGGCGCGCTAAGTCAATCGTTGTCGCCATTCGTGGTGGTTGCCCAAGCGGGTGGCCACCACGAATGCGTTAGTAGGCGCCGGTGATGGTGATGGTGG
>CAZRHP010000011.1:28235-29993 GCA_964599975.1 uncultured Gulosibacter sp. | reverse complement strand
CGGGATCGACCGACACGGCCTTGGCGAAGTCCTCACCCCACAGCGAGGCGGGAAGGTCGGAGGACACTTCGGCCACGAAACCGAGTGACTCCAAGAGCTCCTTGGCCTGTTGAATTGTCAACCCCGACACCTCGGGAATCGTGATCAGTTCGGGTCCCTTGGAGATGATGAGGGTGACCGAGTCACCGGGCGACAATTTCGCGGCGTGATCCGCGCGGATGACAGCACCCTTTTTCACGGTGTCGCTGAATTCCGTCGTGGGGGATACGGTGACGACGAGCCCCACCTCTTCGAGCGCCTTCGTGGCCCATGCGGCGGAACGGCCCTCGACGTCGGGGACAGGTCCTGCCGACACGATGAGAGAAACGACGTCGCCGCGATACAGCTGCGATCCCGCGGTCACGGGCGTACTATCGGGGCCCAGCACGCTGATGATGGTGTCGGCAGCTGCGGTGTCGTCGAACCTCGTGACGTTCGCCGCAATCGAGATATCGAGCATGCCCAGGGCCGTGGTGTAATCAGCGATGGATTGGCCGGTCCATTCCGGCAGGGTTACTGGCTCGGCACCCAACGAGATTACGAGGTGAACCTCGGTGCCCTTGGGAACGGGGCCCGTCAGTTCGGGGTCTGTTCGGATAACGAGCCCCTCGGCCACGTCCTGGGTGTATTCCTCGACCGCGGGGGTGAGGACGACAAGACCTGCATCGGTCAGCTGCGCCGTCGCCTCGTCGGCGGTGAGCCCGGCTACGGCCACCGCGGGAGACAGGGAACCCGGTCCCATGCCGAACCACCAGCCGGCGCCACCCGTCAGAATCAGTACTATTCCCGCGATGATCGCTAACAACTTGCCGCGTCGTTGACGATTTGCGGTCAGTGTGGTCAGGGCTCCCGTCGCATTCGATGACACGGCACGGTCGGGACCGGTGGCGCGGGCCAGATCGGGGCGTTGGATGACGTGCGTTGCGGCGGTATCGATTCGGTCCAGCACTCGGGTCTGGTCGATTGCATCGATGACCTCGGTCACGACCTCGGGGGACTGGGCATTCGCGTGAGCGATGGCCTTGCGGATGCCGTCACGGAATGCGAGAGCGTCCTTGGGGCGATTCTGGGGGTTTTTGGCGGTGGCCCATTGGATGACTTCGTCCAGTTCATAGGGCAGATCCGCGACCACGTCCGCGGCACGAGGCACGGGGTTGTTCGCGTGTTGCATCGCGATTTGCATCGGGGTTTCCCCCGTGAACGGTTGTGCGCCCGTCAGCATTTCATACAGCATGATGCCGACCGAATACAGGTCGCTGCGGAAATCCGAGGTGCCGCGCTGCAAAAGTTCGGGCGAGATGTACGCGATGGTGCCCATCAACGTTGCGCCGGTTTGGGTGGCGCTCGTCACGGGTCGCGCGAGCCCAAAGTCGCCAACCTTGATGCGACCGTCGTCCACGAGCATGACATTTTCCGGCTTGACGTCGCGGTGCATGATGCCCTCGCGGTGCGCGGCATCAAGGCCCTGCAGGACGGCGGTGGTGATGTCCAAGGCCTGCTCGACGGTCAGGCGGCCACCAAGGCCTCGGTCAAGGTGCGGCTCGGCCAGAAGATCGGCATCACATTGCAGGCCACGCCGCAGTCACGGGCCTTTGTCCCGCAGGACTTGCCCATTGAAACGGTGTACCTGGACGAGCACCTGCGGGTGGTTCACAAACCGGCGGGGCTGGTGGTACATCCGGCGCCTGGCAACTGGCAGGGCACCCTGCTCAACGGCCT
>CAZRHP010000011.1:0-28225 GCA_964599975.1 uncultured Gulosibacter sp. | reverse complement strand
GCAGGTATTCCATCACGAGGAAGAGGATGTCGCCCTCTTGGCCTTGGTCATAGACGGACACGATATTGGGATGGGTTAACCGAGCGGTATGGCGCGCCTCGGTGATGAATTTTTGGGCATAGGCCGGGTCGTCCACGAGGTGACCGTGCATGATCTTGATGGCGACGTTACGCTCCAACCGCAGGTCGGTGGCCAGGTACACGCCCGCCATTCCGCCCCGAGCAATACGCGACTGGATGCGATAACGGCCATCGATGGTCGCGCCGATCAGTCGGTCCTGGGAATTCGTAGTCACGTGTCGAGTCTATTCATGGCTGCCGCCGGGTCGTTTGCGTACACGCTATGTCAGGTCGAAAAGCCAGTTCCATGCACTGGATTCCCATTGGGCGTAGGCGTCGGGGAACGCCGAAATCTGGACCGACTGAGCGGCTCGTGACAGGCTCATCGTCTGCCAGCCGGGAATGTCCAACAGGCCTCGGTTGCGCGTGCTGGCGGTCGAGTTCGGCCCGCCATAGAACGCCATGGCAGCGTTTCGGGGATCCATTATTTCGGCAATGCTGCCCCAGCCCGACGAGGGGCGTTGCTGGAACAATCCCACCGAGTCCCGGTCGCCGTAGTCGATGTTTTCCAGTCGCGATTCCTGCATTGCCGTGGCCAATGCGATGGCGATGCCAAAGTTCGGGACCCCAAGTTCTCGGCCAACCGAAATGATGACCCGGGCGTTTTCCGTCATGGATCGGCTTAGCGGGGCGATGACACCGCCACCGTTTCCGTTTACCGCACGCTGACCGGAACGCAGCACCGGTGCTGCGGTGATGTCGGTCACGGGTACCGGGGTGGATCGAACCGAGGTTTTGGGTTTCTTGCTCACGACCAGCACTTGCCCGGGCTGCACCGCGGTTCGCCACGACAGTCCATTGAGTGCCAGCAGGGCAGCGGTGGGGATCCCGTGTTGGGCTGCGATGGAATGCAGGCTTTCACCGTCCGTGACCGTGTGTTCGGTTGCGCCCGATGTGCTGCTGACGGTGGCGGGGTCAACCTCGGGTTCAGCGGGGGGCGCAGGGTGCTGGCGGGTTTCCGCGTTCGCGTCCGCGACGATGGGGCCACCCACCAGCGCGGCGACGGTGCCCGAGATCAGGAGGGGAATCGTTCCCAATGCGGTGGCGCGAACAATTCGGGTCTTGCGTTCCGCTGCGCGTCGTTCGGCGCGGGTCGGAAGCTGTGGGACGAGCCCCTCAAACAGGGGGTGGGGCGCATTGTGCTGATGTTCCGGATTGTCCACCGCGCGGCCCCTTTCGTTCCCCTTTATTGTTGCCGACGGTGCCGAAACTGTGGGGATTTGGGGCGTGTGTTACACGCTTCGGTGGGTAATCGCGTCGACTAGCGCACGGAGCTCCCCGCGCGATTCGCTGTCGATGGACGACGATTCGAGGGCGGAAAGGCAGCGTTCGCGTGACAGCGTGATGAGTTTTTCGACCTCGTCGACAGCGCCCGTTGCCGTGATTGTGGTGCGCAGCATGTCGATTTGTTCGATTGTCAGCTCGGGATCTCCCACTATTTCGTCGAGCAGGACCCGTGACGAGCGGTCGGCGTTCTTGCGTGCAAACGCCATGAGAATTGTGCGTTTGCCCTCGCGCAGGTCATCGCCCGCGGGCTTGCCGGTCTGTTCGCTGTTTCCGTACACGCCCAAAAGGTCGTCTCGCAATTGGAACGCGAACCCCAGGGGCAGAGCAAATGCGCGCAGCGAGTCAATCAGTGAGCGCTGTGCGCCGCCGACAATGGCGCCGAGGACGAGGGGTGCTTCCATGGAATATTTCGCGGACTTGTAGATGACGACCTGTTGTGCGCGCTTGAGGGCCTCGATTTCGTCAACGGAACGCCAGGCCACGGATTCGAAAATGTCGAGGTATTGGCCTGCGGTGACGTCGCACCGCATGGTGCGCAGTTCGGTCCGCAGTGCTGCCTGGTCGCGGGGGTCGATTGCCAGCGCTGTTTCGAGGAACAGATCGTCGCTCCATGCGAGTAACAGGTCGCCCAGCAGAATGGCGCCGGAAGCCCCAAACTCGGTGCCGGAACCCGCGAGCTGCTGTTCTGCGTGAAGCGAGCCGAGTCGCCGGTGGGCGGAGGGCTGTCCCCGGCGGGTGTCACTGTTGTCGATCACGTCGTCGTGAACCAATGCTGCGGCGTGGAAGATTTCGAGCCCCGTCGCGAGCGCCTCGACGGTGGGTTTGCCCGGGTGTGTGTCCAGGGATGCCGCGGGGTCGTTCGCCAGCACGCTGGCACGCCACCCCCAATAGGCCAACTGTGCCCTGAACCGTTTGCCGCCAGATAACAGGCCCGAGGCAATGTCGGCGAGGGGAAGAGTGTCCGGTGAAATCTGCGCCATTTCCGAGCGGCGGGCGGCGACGGTGTCCTCGATGCGGGTGGTCACTGCTGCGGTGAGGGTGGTGGCGCTCATGGTTTCTAGAATACAAGTCGAAGCGGGCGTACAATGAAATCAGTTTCCTGAAAGGGGCGCACATGTCGTTATCTGAAGAAGACCGTCGTTTGCTCGACGAGATGGAGCGTCAGCTGACTGTTGGCTCTGCTGATGTCGTGTCGACGTCGCGTGCGAGTGCCCCGAACCTGACTATGGTCACGGCCGGGATTGTCACCATCGTGGCGGGAGCGGGAATTCTGCTGTTGGGCGTCATTCTTGCGATGCCGCTGGTAGGAGTTGCCGGTTTTGCTGTCATGGTCGTGGGGACCACGCTGTCGATGAAAAAGTCCGACGCTCCCACTGCTAAAGCCACCGCAACACGCAAGCCCGGCCGTTCGTTCACGTCAACCCTCGAGGAACGATGGGACCGTCGCTCCGAGGGTGATCGCTAACCCGTCTCATCCATAACCGCCCACGAGTCAGTGGGGGTAAAGCCCGGCCTCGGCCGGGTTTTTTTGTGCGCCAATTTCCGGGCATGTCCGGTGTTGGGAAGGGGAATGGGCGCCAGGGGGAGGCGCGTGGGGGACACGCCCAAATATTTCTGGCATAAGGGAGCAAAATGGGTGATTGTGGAGTAAAGTGGAGATGTTGGAACAATCTCGCTCAGGCGTAATCCGGGAACACCGAATCGCCGCACACCGGGGAAGGGGGAGCAGATGTTACTCGGAACTTACGAACCGAAACTCGACGACAAAGGTCGCATCATCCTCCCCGCAAAGTTCCGTGATGAATTTGCCGACGGCGTAGTTCTCACCCGCGGCCAGGAACACTGCGTGTACGTGTTCTCGATCGCCGAGTTCAACCTGATCCACGAGCGCATCCGCCAGGCCCCGGTGAACTCCAAGGGCGCTCGCGATTACCTTCGCCTGTTCCTCTCGGGAGCAAGTGACGAGCAGCTGGACAAGCAGCACCGTGTAACCATCCCCGCAAACCTGCGTGACTACGCCGGACTAGACCGCGAATTGACTGTCATCGGAACGGGAAACCGCGCCGAAATCTGGTCGACCTCGGCATGGAACGAGTACTACGCCGACAAGGAACAGGCATTTAGTGAGACGGAAGAGGAGGTGATTCCGGGACTCTTCTAGTCGCGATGCTGCGACTCCCCGCCGTGCCCTGAGACACCTTCCCCGGTAACAGGTCAACGGAAGGGAATCGGAGCATCGGGATCCCGACACACTATGACTGCCACCCCGATTCACATCCCTGTACTTCTCGACGACTGCGTCGACATCCTCGCTCCTGCGTTGACCCGCGATGGCGCCGTGTACGTTGACGGTACCCTGGGCCTCGGCGGCCACACCGAGGCGTTCCTCGAACGATTCCCGGGTGTCACCGCAGTGGGAATCGACCGCGACACGTCGGCATTGGCCTTGGCCGGAAAGAGGCTCACCCCTTTCGCCGACCGTTTCCACGGCGTACACGCGACCTATGACCAGATCCCCGCAGCACTCGAGGGTCTCGGAATCGATGCGGCCGACGGGATTCTGCTGGACCTGGGAGTGTCGTCGATGCAGCTGGACGAGGCCGACCGCGGTTTCGCCTACGCCCAGGACGCACCGCTGGACATGCGCATGAACCAGACCACGGGCATGACTGCGGCCGACATCCTCGCGACCTACACCGAGTCGGAACTCATCACGATTTTCCGTGAATACGGCGAAGAAAAGCTTGCACCTCGCTATGCGCGCGCCATCGTTGCGGAACGCGCCGGTGCACCGATCGAACGTTCAGGTCACCTGGTCACGGTCCTCAACGATGCAACTCCGTATGCGTTGCGCAACGCGGGTCACCCCGCGAAGCGTGTTTTCCAGGCGCTGCGTATCGAGGTCAACAACGAACTCGACATCCTGCGCACTGCAATCTCGAACGCGCTCGATTCTCTGTCCGTCGGTGGCCGCTTGGCGGTTCTGTCGTACCACTCCCTCGAGGACCGGATCGTGAAGACCGAATTCGCTGCACGGTCCACATCGCGCGCGCCCGTCGGGCTTCCCGTGGAACCGGCCGCGATGAAGGCCCCATACCGCTTGCTGTTCAACGGCGCACGCACTGCCTCTGCCGCCGAAATTTCTCGTAACTCCCGCGCCGCCTCGGTGAAATTCCGTGCGATTGAACGATTGGAGGTTGCCCGATGAGCGCTGTTGCTGCTGGTGGTAACTATGCAACTCAACGTCCCTCGGCGACCACGGTCACCCAGAGGCCCTCGCTGCGCGTTGTGTCCCACGGTGCTCGGTCCGCTGCGGCACCGGGCCGCGGTATCCGACGTGCCGTCCTGATTGGTATCGCCATCGGTCTGATCGTCATCATGCGCCAGCTGGTGTCCGTCGGGGTCACCGAAGGCGCGTACGAACTCGCAGCATTGAACCAGCAGCAGGTTGACCTTCAGCGCGACGCCGAATTTGCGTCGGAACAGCTGCGGGTTATGGACTCGCCCCAGAACCTCGCCACAATGGCCGAAAAACTGGGAATGATTTCGAACGCTCAGCCCGCGTACCTGCGACTCAGCGACGCCCATGTTTTTGGTTCGCCGTCCGGCGCCGAAAAGTCGGGCCAGGGCGCCGTTCCCATCGCAAACGATTTGGTCAAGCAGCTGGGTGTGAACTCGGTTGTCGTTGCCGCGACCACTGCGGCCCAAGACGAGGCGACCACGGCCCCCGCAACAGAGGCCGAATCAGAGTCCGGTGCAGTGGCCTCGGGCAGCGAAATTCCCGCACCCAAGACCAACTAGCGGAACAAGTAGCGCCGTGTTCCGACTATTACAGAACGTGAGCCGGGTTACCTGGCTGCTGATTTTTACGTATTTCATGATCGGCCTCATTGTGGTCCGACTCTTTGATATCCAGGTCCTGCAATCCGCTCGGCTGACCGAGGAAGCCAACAACCGACGCAGCATGTCCCAGACTCTGTATGGAACCCGCGGCACCGTCTATGACGCCAACGGAATCGTTCTGGCGGAAAGCGTCGAGCGGTACGACATCACCGTGTCGCCTCGATTTGTGGCCAGCTTTGTGCGTGACGGTTCCACCGTGACGGTCGATCAGGCACTGGCCGAGATTTCGTTTGTCACCGGCGAGAAGCAGGCGACGATGAAGAACGCTATTAATAAGGACCCCGAATCCGATTTTGCGTATCTGTCGAAGTCCGTGACGATCGATGTGCTGCGTGAAATTCAAGACCTGCAAATTCCTTGGGTGTATTCCGATCTGCGCCCCTCGCGAACGTACCCGCGCGGCGCCGTTGCCGGCAATCTCGTGGGCTTCATGGGAACCGACGGCCCCCAGACCGGCGTCGAGTATTACCACAACGAATGCTTGGCCGCAAAGGACGGCAACTCGTTCTACGAACGTGGCGCCGATGGTGTGCGCATTCCTGGATCGACGGTCGTTACGGTCGAGCCCAAACAGGGCGGGGACATCCGTTTGACCATCGATTCCGACCTGCAGTGGTTCGCCCAGCAGACGTTGCAGGATCAGGGCACCAAGCTCGGGGCCGCGTGGGCGACGGCAATGGTCGTGCGTGTCGCTGATGGAAATATCCTGGCCGCGGCGGACTGGCCCAGCGTGGATCCCAACAACGTGGATGTCACCAAGCCCGATGACCTGGGTGCACGAATCTTTTCATCACCGTTCGAACCGGGATCAATTTTTAAGCCGATGACGGTCGCCTCATTGATCGACATGGGCAAAATCACTCAGCTGACCCAGGTGACGGTTCCCAGCCGTTTTACGGTGGGCGGCGCCTCGATCAAGGACTCGTTCGGACACCAAACAGAGAAGTGGACCACGACGGGTGTTCTTATTAACTCGTCTAACATCGGCGTCAGCCTGCTCTCCGAGGGGCTGTCGGCAACCCAGCGCTATGACCTGCTGAAGTCGTGGGGAATTGGCACCGAAACGTCCGTGAATTTCCTTGGCGAGGACCCTGGTTACCTTGCCGACCCGGCAGGTGTCGATGTGATTACCCAGAACACACAGATGTTTGGTCAGGGTGTGACTGTGACCTCGGCCCAGATGGCGCAGGTGTACCAGACCCTGGGTAACGACGGCGTTCGAATTCCCCTGACCCTCGTTGCGGGGTGTGACAACGCCGATGGAACGGTGACGAACTTGCCCCCGGTAACGCCGACCCAGGTGGTCAGTGCCAAGGCCGCGAAGGACACCGTCGAAATGATGGAACTTGTCGTGACCCAGGGATCGGCCGCCCCCGTTCTCAAGATTCCGGGGTACCGCGTTGCCGCAAAGACGGGTACCGCCGAGGTCGCGCAGAACGGCGTGTACGGCAACAAGCGCATTATTTCGGTGGCGGGTTTGGCTCCTGCAGAGAACCCCGAATATGCCGTGATCGTTACGTTCGGTTTGCCGAAAAACGGCGACAGTTCGTACTATGCCGGCCCCGCATTTAGTACCCTGATGGGACAGGTTCTGAAGTATTACCGGGTGCCGCCGTCGACGACGAAGACCCCCGATTTGCCTGAAACATGGGGGGGAAAGTAATGACGGGAAATATCCCACCGGTTTTACGTCCGGAGCACCTGACTCCACGGGTGTTGTCCCAGATGGTTCGTGAGTGTGGTCTTATCGCTCACGGGGCGGTAGACGGCATTGAAATTTCGGGCATGACTGTGATGACACGCGAAATTCAACCCGGCGATGTGTTCGTTGCTCTGCGCGGTGTCAACCGCCACGGAGCCGAATTCGCCGCCGAGGCGCGTGCGGCCGGAGCTGCCGCGATTCTGACCGATCCCGACGGCGCGGCGATTGCACAGGACGCGGGAATCCCCATCGTTGTCACCGACGACCCTCGTGCGGTTCTGGGTGACATCAGCGCCTGGTTCTACCGCACGAACGACGATGCCCCGCAGTTCTTTGGAATCACGGGCACGAACGGCAAAACCTCGACCGCGTATCTGTTGGAGGGCATCCTCAAGCAAATCGGCATTGTCACCGGGTTGTCGACAACCGCCGAACGCCACATCGGCGAGATGTCGGTTATCTCGAGGCTCACCACCCCTGAAGCCAGCGAACTTCACGCACTGATTGCTCGAATGAAGGAACACCACGTCCGCGGCGTCGTCATCGAGGTGTCCGCTCAGGCCCTGACGCATAACCGCGTGTCGGGAATTCACTTTGACACCGTGGGCTTTACCAATCTGTCACACGACCACCTCGACGACTACGCCGACATGGACGAATACTGCGCCGCAAAGTCCAGGCTGTTCCAGCCCGATGTGGCGCGTCGTGGAGTCGTGTGTTTGGACACGGCGTGGGGGGAGCGAATTGTTGCCGAATCGCACATTCCCGTCACGACCATCTCATCGACCGGCCACCCTGACGCCGAATGGCAGGTCGAGATCGTCGAGGACAACCCCGCTTACACCGAATTCCGGCTGACCGGACCGGACGGAATTGACATTCTGACGCGTGAACCCGTCATTGGTCGTCACATGGCAGCGAATGCCGCTCTGGCCATTGTCATGCTGATCGTGAGTGGTGTGGACCCCTATGTGATCAGCCACGCGCTGGACCGTGACGGCGGCATCCGTGCACAGCTGCCCGGGCGAACCGAAAAGGTTTCGGGGGACACCGGCCCCAATGTCTATGTGGACTTCGGGCACTCACCCGACGCTTTCGAACACACGCTGGCCGCAGTTCGACGTTTTACCCCGGGCAAGACCATCATGCTGTTCGGGGCCGATGGGGACCGGGACGCAACCAAGAGATTCGACATGGGTCGTGTGTCCGCTGAGGGCTGCGACATCCTCGTCATTACCGATCACCACCCCCGTTTCGAGGACCCAGCAGCGATTCGCCAGATGCTTCTCGAGGGAGCACGCAGCGTCGAGAACGGACCCGAAATCCTCGAGGTGTCACCGCCCGAGGACGCAATTCGCGCGGCGGTTGCGCTGGCGGGAGCCGGTGATTCGATTTTGTGGGCGGGGCCTGGTCACCAGAACTACCGCGATATCCGAGGTGTGCGCACCGAATATTCGGCACGTGACCTTGCGCGCGCCGCACTGCGCGAAGCGGGTTGGCCGAACTAATGCACGAGGTACTCGACGACGGCACCGTGGTGATTGATGGCACGGATGCCGTCACACAACGTGGTGTGCGCGCTTATCAGCAACAGCTCGCCGAATGGGAGCATCAGGGCAAAAACACCATTCACGTGGTGGGCGAATTGGACTGCGGCCCCACGGAATGGCTCGAGGACCACGATGCCGTGGGTCGATTGGCGGTGCGATTCAACGTCTTCCGTATTGTGACGGTGGGTGAAGGTGCTCGGCACGTGCATAACGCGGCGGGGTTGGAAGGATCGTGGGACGGTCAGTCGCTCCTCGTTTCGAGCCTCGCTGATGCTTACGATGAAGTGTCACGTTTTCGTGGCCCGCAGACCGTAATTCTGATCACGGGTTCCACCGTGACGCCAATGACCGACCTGGTCGCCACCGTGAAAGGGGACTCCGCATGAGAGCACTGCTCCTGGGCGGCGCCTTCGCCCTCGCCTTCACCCTGTTGATGACTCCGGTCTTCATTCGTATCTTCCACAAAATCGGTTGGGGTCAGTTCATTCGTGAGGATGGACCGCAGAGCCACCACACCAAGCGTGGCACGCCCACCATGGGCGGCATTGTCATCATTCTCGGTGCGATTTTTGGTTACTTCATGGGGCATGCCATGTCCTCCGAGCCGCTCACCGTCAGCGCGTTGCTCGTGATTCTCATGATGGTGGGCATGGGGCTTGTGGGGTTCATCGACGATTTCACCAAAACCCACAAACAGCGCAGCCTGGGTTTGACGGGCTGGGCCAAGGTTGCCGGCCAGGTCATCGTGGCGACAATTTTTGCGCTTCTCGCCATTAACTTTCCCGACGAGAACGGAATCACGCCGGCGTCCATGGCCATCAGCGGAATTCGCGATATCGAATGGCTGACCTTCGCCCTGTGGGGTGGCGCGGCAGCGGTTGTCGGATTCGTCGTGTGGGTCAATCTCATCGTCGTGTCGACGTCGAACGGTGTCAACGTCGCGGATGGACTGGACGGCCTTGCCAGTGGGTCCGCGATTCTGTCGATCGGCGCCTTCATCATCATCGGTTTCTGGCAGTTCAATCAGTCCTGCTACTCACTCGTGCTGGATCCCGAGGTCGCCTACAAGTGTTACGAGGTGCGCGATTCGTTGGACCTCGCGGCAATCGCGGCGGCAGTCGCCGCGAGCACCATCGGTTTCCTGTGGTGGAACACATCACCCGCACAGATTTTCATGGGCGACACCGGCTCGCTGGGCCTTGGCGGTGCACTGGCCGCACTGGCGATTCTGACCCGTACCGAACTGTTGATTATCCTCATCGGGTCACTCTTTGTCATCGTTGCGGGCTCGGTCATCCTGCAGCGCGCCTATTTCAAAATTACGAGGGGCAAGCGGATCTTCCTCATGAGTCCCTTGCACCACCACTTTGAACTCAAGGGGTGGGCCGAAGTAACCGTCGTCGTGCGGTTCTGGTTGATCGCCGCCCTCGGTGTCGCCGTCGGTGTCGGTGCCTTCTACCTCGAATGGGCGGGCCAGTAATGGGTCACCTCGTCGATGATCTGACGAGTTGGCATTCGGACTGGTCGCCAGTTCGCGCGTTCGTCATTGGACTCGGTGTCACCGGTTTCGCGGTCGCGGACACGCTGTGGGAACTCGGTGCGACGGTGCACGTGTCCTATGAACGAGGTTCCGAAGACCAGCAGACCATGCTCAATGCTCTGGGTGTCGACCACGCGGTCGCTCTGGACGCTCAGGCCACCGTTGCTGTGGCGCAGGAATTTGCGCCCAACCTCATCATCGTGTCGCCGGGTATGTCACCGCGCCATCCGATTGTGGAGTGGGCCGCATCGCAGGGAATTCCGTTGTGGAGTGACATCGAACTGGCGTGGCGAGTACGTGACAAGGTTCGTTCCGCCGAGTGGATTCTGATCACCGGCACCAACGGCAAGACGACGACGACCCAATTGACTGCTCATTTCCTGCGAACGGCCGGTCACCGTGCCATCGAGTGTGGAAACATCGGCGTTCCCGTGCTTGACGCGGTTCGTGACCCCGAGGGCTTTGATTTCCTGGTCGTCGAACTGTCCAGTTTTCAACTGCACTGGCTGCCCACCACGGGGGCCGGCGCCGTGCACCCCCTGGCCTCCACCTGCCTCAATGTGGCCGAAGACCACTATGACTGGCACGGTTCGTCCGAGGCGTATCGCAACGCAAAGGCGGCGGTGTATTCCAACACCACCGTCGCGTGCGTGTACAGCACTGTCGATCATGTGACCGAATCAATGGTCGAAGATGCGGACGTTCACGAGGGCTGTCGTGCCATCGGATTCGGGTTCATGGTTCCTGGCCCCAGCGCGTTCGGAACAATCGAGGGTCTGCTCGTTGACCGCGCATTTATCGAAAATCGTCGCGAGACCGCTCAAGAGCTCACCACCATCGATCGCCTTGCCGAGCTCAACATGGCGCAGCCCCACATGATTCTCAACATTCTCGCCGCCGCGGCCCTCGCCCGATCGACGGGAATCTCGGCCGAATCGGTGTCGGCGGGGATTGACTCGTTCATTGTCGATCATCACCGGTGCGAAATCATTGTGGAAGCCGATGGTGTCACCTGGGTCGATGATTCCAAGGCCACGAATGCTCACGCCGCCAACGCGTCGCTGCGAGCTTTCCCCTCGATCGTCTGGATTGTCGGCGGACTGTTCAAGGGCACCCAGATTGACGAGTTGGTGCAGGCGCATGCCAGCCGTTTGCGTGGTGTCGTCGTCATCGGTGAGGACCGCGCGGAACCGCTGCGCGCCTTGGCCCTCCACGCACCCTCGGTCCCCGTCATCGAAATCGTCGAGAGTGACGTCATGACGGCTGCGGTCGATCGGGCCGCTGAATTCGCACTGCCGGGGGACACAGTGTTGCTCGCGCCCGCTGCCGCCTCGATGGATCAGTTTGTGGACTATGCCGATCGTGGCCGTCAATTCCAGGCCAGTGCACGCAGTCGCGCGGAGGGCCGTCGATGAATCAGCCGCAGAATTCGGTGGTCGTCCAGATCCGGAGCTTGTTCACGGTCGACACCCGGTTAGTCTCACAGCTTAAGGGCGCCGTGATTTTTCTCACGGCGGTGGGGTTGGTCATGGTCTTGTCCGCCTCTTCGGTGTCCAGCGGGCTGAACAACAACGGCAATCTGTTTGCCGACATGATAAAACAGGGTGGCACCGCGCTGTTGGGTTTCTTTATCCTGTTCACGATGGCAAAGATGCCCCGTGCTCTGTGGCACCAGTTTGCTCTGTGGGGCATCGTTGCGGGAATCGTGTTGCAGGGTTTGGTCTTTTCCTCACTGGGCGTTTCTTACGGTGGAAACACCAACTGGTTGGACCTCGGGTTCGCGACCATCCAGCCCTCTGAGTTCATCAAGCTGGCGATTATCCTGTGGCTTGCGTTGTGGATTTCCGACAACGAATGGAAGCTGCACGAACGCACCTATGTCAAGGAATGGGTTCCCGCAATCGCGGCTATAGGCATTCCTATTGTGATGATTATCGTCGGCAAGGACCTCGGTACCACCATCGTCACCGCGCTCATCGTGTTCAGTATCTTTATGGTCGCGGGGATGAAGACGCGCTGGTTGGTCATTGGCGGACTCTCCGCGGTAATTCTCGGGCTGATCGTCATGGTCACGTCGTCGTCGCGCGTCGAGCGCGTAATGTCATGGGTCAATGGTTGTTCAGTTGAGGATTACGAGGGCATCTGCTGGCAAAGCCAACACGGCCTGTGGGCGCTGGGCACCGGTGGCGTGTTTGGACTGGGCCTCGGCAGCTCCCACGCCAAGTGGTCGTGGTTGCCTCACGCCGAATCGGACTACATTTTTGCCATTGTGGGTGAGGAAGTTGGACTGTTGGGCGCCCTGTTGGTGCTCGCCGTGATCGCGTTCATGGGCGTGACGATGGTCAAGTTGATCCGCGAATACGACCAAATGTTCACCCGTCTGATTCTCACCGGTGTATTCGTGTGGTTGACGGGACAATCCCTGATCAACATTGCGGTTGTTGTGGGCGTCTTGCCCGTTCTGGGCGTTCCGTTGCCGTTCCTGTCGAGCGGTGGAAGTTCGCTGCTGGCTAACCTCATGGCCATCGGCCTGGCCATCAGTGCGGTTCGAGCAGAGGAAGCGGACCGAAGCCACTCGCTGCGCGGGGTGCGACGATGAGCGTTTTTCTGCTGGCCGGTGGCGGTACGGCGGGGCATGTCAATCCCTTGTTGGCCACAGCGGACGAGATTATGTCGCGCGGAGACCACGAAATCGTGGTGCTGGGAACGGCAGAGGGGCTCGAATCTCGACTCGTCCCGCAACGCGGGTATGAACTGGTCACGATTGCAAAGTTACCGTTTCCTCGTCGCGTGAACCGTGCCGCGCTGGTATTCCCGTTCCGTTTTGCGGTTGCGGTGGCACAGGTGACCCGGCTGATTCGCGACCGTGGAATTGCGGCGGTCGTAGGGTTCGGTGGGTATGCCTCGGCACCCGCATACGTTGCCGCACGGATCGCGGGGATTCCGCTCATCTTCCATGAGGCAAATGCCCGGCCCGGAATCGCAAACGTCATCGGAGCCCGATTGACTCGACACCGAGCCGTTGCCTTTGCGAACACCACCATCGCAGGCGCAGAGTGTGTGGGCATGCCGTTGCGGTCCGAAATTGCAACAATGAACGTCGAGGCTGCGCGGCCCGAGGCTCTGCGCCACTGGGGATTCCATCCGGAAGACCGCGTAATGCTGGTCACGGGTGGTTCCACGGGTGCGGCGCGAATTAATTCGACGATTGCGCAGACTGCGACCGATATCGTCGCCGCGGGATGGAAAATCCTGCACACGGTGGGCGAATCGCGCGAATTCGTGGACCCGCACATCGAGGGGTATCAGCCGATGCCGTACTGCGATCGAATGGATTTGGCCCTGGCCGCCGCCCAATTTGCCGTGGCACGTTCCGGGGCCGCCACCGTCACTGAATTTGCGGCCTTGGGTATTCCCGCTGTTTTCGTTCCCTATCCCGTGGGGAACGGCGAGCAGGTTCATAATGCGTTCGGAGTGGTTTCGGCGGGCGGCGGAATTCTGTGCCTCGACAAAGATTTCACTCCCGAGTGGGTTCGCGGGACTCTGATTCCGCTCCTGGCTGACCGTGCGGCACGTGATGCCATGTCATTGGCAGCGCGCTCGGCCGGAACCCGCGATGGTGCGGCGCAGTTCGTCGACCTCGTCTTCCGCGCTATTGACTGACCAGACACGTAGGCTGTACAGGTGATTAAGCCTGACCTGACCGTTGTATTGCCCGCCGATCTGCAGCGAGTGCATTTCGTGGGAATCGGCGGGAGTGGCATGAGCGGAATCGCTCGAATGTTTGCCGGTCGGGGAATTCACGTTTCGGGTTCTGACCGCAGTGAATCCGCCACAACTCGTGCTCTGCGTGATGCCGGAATCCGTGTCGATATCGGCCACGATGCCGCCAACGTTGGCGATGCACAAGCCGTTGTGGTTACCGGAGCGTTATGGGAGGACAACCCCGAATACCAGCGCGCCCTCGCATCGGGAATTCCCGTGGCTCATCGCAGTGTCGCCTTGAATTGGTTGTTGACGGGACAGCGCGTTTTAGCCGTTGCGGGTGCGCACGGCAAGACCACCACGACAGCCATGGTGGTGACCGCTCTGCGTGAAACCGGTGCTGACCCCAGTTTTGTCAACGGTGGTGTCGTCTCGGGCTACGGGGTATCGGCGGCCCAAGGAACGACGCCGCAGTTTGTGATCGAGGCCGATGAATCCGATGGCTCGTTCCTGTTGTATGACACCGCGTTCGGAATCATCACGAACATCGACACGGACCACCTGGACCATTACGGTTCACAGGCCGCGGTTGACGACGCATTCGTGACTTTTGCCAATTCCGTGTCCGAGACCGTGGTCGTTTCCCACGACGATCCCGGTGTGGTGGCTATTACGCCACGAATCACGAGCACAGTGCTGACCTTCGGCGAAACATTAGGTGCAGATTTCCGGATCACCAACATCGTCTCGTCCAACGAGGGCATCAGCGCTGACATCGAGTATCGTGGCGAAACCCAGCGCTTGGTTCTCGCCGTAGCAGGCCGTCACAATGCACTCAATGCCTGCGGTGCGGCCGCAATGATCGTGGCATCGGGCGTTCCGTTCGGCGAAGCGGTTGCGGGTATGGCGGCGTTCCGCGGTACCGGCCGTCGCTTTGAGCTGCACGCCACCGTCGACGGTGTCCGCGTTTTCGACGATTACGCCCATCACCCGACCGAGGTCCGCGCCGCGTTGGCAACCGCTCGCAGTGTGGTGGGGGAGGGCCGCGTGATTGCGATTCACCAGCCTCATCTGTATTCGCGAACTCAGGCCATGGCCACAGAATTTGCCGCGGCATACGAGGCGGGCGCTGACTTCACTGTGGTTCTCGATGTCTATGGTGCCCGCGAGGATCCCATCGAGGGCGTTACCGGCGAATTGGTGTCGTCGGCGTTCGTGGACTCGACCGCGGTCGCGTACTGCCCAGATTGGGACGACGCTGCGCGCACCGCCGCCGCCGCCGCTGGGCCGGGAGACATCATCATGACGTTGTCCTGTGGTGACGTCTATCGCATCATCCCGCAGGTCTGTGCCGCGCTGGAGGCCCGATGAAGCGGCCCGTGCCGCATGCTCTGCCATCGGAGCGTGAAATTCGGCAACGCCGCAAGAAGGCCGAGGCCACCGAGGTTCGACGATTTACTGAACACAGTCGTCGCAAACGACGCATTTTTCTGACCTGGGTTGGGTCCGTCGTGGGCGTCGTGGCACTGGTTGCGGGCATCGTGCTGTCGCCCCTGCTGACCCTGACGACGATTGACGTGGTGGGTAATAAAAACCTGCCAACGAAAACGGTGACCGCTGCCGTCAAGGATCAGGTCGGCGTCCCGTTGGCGTTGATCGATTTTGACCGAATTCGTGCCAAGCTTGCCAAGATTCCGCGAATCGAGTCCTTCACGACCGAGCTGGTCCCGCCGCACACCTTGATTGTGCGCGTGGTCGAACGTAAAACTATTGGGTTGGTGAAAAAGGGCACGCTGTTCCAGTTGGTTGATTCCGCGGGAGTCGTACTGGCCGATACCGACAAGCGCCCCGACAAGCTGCCCCTTCTGAAGGTCGCGACCCCGGACGATCCCAACTTTGCCGATATCGTCGACGTTTTGCTGTCGCTGACCCCGAACCTGCGGTCCAAGATCGATGTCATCGCCGCCGATTCACATGACTCTGTTCGCTTCACGATGAAGGGTTCGAGGAACGAGATCATCTGGGGTTCACCGGAACAGTCCGACCTCAAATCGGTCGTGTTGTCGTCGGCCATCAAGGCCGTGTCGAGCCAGGGCGGTAATTTCACGATCGACGTGTCCGCACCGGACAGCCTCGTCATCAGCCCACGTCGGTAATTTCCGCGACACGCGGACGCGCCTGCGTCGTCAGACGAGGGGGTTCGCCTACTCTCGTGCTGCCCGAAAAGGGTGCAAAAAGATTTGACTTCAAGTAAAACCTGAAGGTTGGAGGATACGGTGGCCGGAAGCTCGAGCAATTACCTTGCTGTAATCAAGGTTGTCGGCGTTGGTGGCGGTGGCGTTAACGCCATCAACCGCATGATCGAGGCCGGCATTCGCGGCGTTGAATTCATCGCAATTAACACCGATGCGCAGGCACTCGTCATGAGCGAAGCCGACGTCAAGCTGGACGTGGGACGCGAACTGACGCGCGGGCTCGGTGCTGGTGCAGACCCCGAGGTGGGTCGTCGTGCCGCCGAAGACCACGCCCAGGAAATCGAAGAATGCCTCGCCGGCTCCGACCTCGTGTTTGTGACCGCTGGTGAAGGTGGCGGAACGGGTACTGGTGGCGCCCCCGTGGTCGCTCGTATCGCCAAGTCGATTGGTGCACTGACCGTCGGTGTCGTCACCAAGCCCTTCAGCTTCGAGGCCCGTCGCCGTCGCGAACAGGCCGAGGCCGGTATCGCAAAGCTTCGCGCCGAGGTTGACACGCTGATCGTGGTCCCCAACGACCGTCTGCTTGCCATCGCCGACCGGGCCATCTCGGCCCCCGAGGCATTTGCCATCGCCGACGAAGTTCTGTTGTCGGGTGTCCAGGGTATTTCGGACCTCATCACCAACCCCGGACTCATCAACCTTGACTTCGCCGACGTGCGTTCCGTCATGCAGGATGCTGGAACAGCCCTCATGGGTATCGGTTCGGCACGGGGCGCAGAACGCGCCGTCAAGGCCACCGAAGCCGCCATCGCTTCACCGCTGTTGGACACCACCATCGACGGCGCACACGGTGTTCTGCTGTCAATTCAGGGTGGTTCGAACCTCGGAATCCACGAAATCAACGAGGCCGCTTCGCTCATCACCGAGGTTGTGCACCCCGATGCCAACGTCATTTTCGGTATGTCGATTGACGACACACTGGGTGACGAGGTTCGCGTCACCGTGATCGCCGCAGGTTTCGATGGCCGCGAGCCGTCGGCACCTCGTGACCCGCTGCCTTCGTTCGCGTCCTACGACGACGAATTCTCGTCGCGTGGCTCTGACACCGAGGCCATCCCCGCGTTCTCGGCTCCTGGGGCCTTTGCAACCGGTGACGTGCCCTCGATTCCCAGCCAGTTCGACGATGCTGATGACAGCTTCGAACTGCCGAAATTCCTTCGGTAATGCCCACAGCCGCTGACCGGTGGCGCGAGGTACGCGCCGCCGTCGACGCGGAATGCCGGCAACTGGGGCGTTCCCCGGAATCCGTCACGCTGGTCACCGTCACCAAGTTTCATCCCGCCTCGCTCGTTTCGGAACTTATCGACGCGGGTGCGCGGGATTTCGGCGAGAGCCGTCACCAGGACGCGGCGCCCAAGGCCGCAGCGATCGATCGTTCTGACATCACGTGGCATTTTGTCGGACAGATTCAAAGCAACAAGGCCAAGGCGATCGCGAAATATGCCACTGTGTTGCATTCGCTCGATCGAGTCAGCGTGGTCGAGGCACTGCGTACCAACGAGAATCCCGTTCAGGGTTTCATCGAGGTCAATCTGACCGATGACTCGGGCCGTGGTGGGGTCAACGGTGAAACCGAACTTCTGGCCCTCGCGGACCTCATCGCAACCGTCCCCTCGATTACTCTTCGAGGAGTCATGGCAGTAGCCCCGATGACCGGCGATCCCGAACCGGCATTTGCGGAATTGCAGCGTCTTTCGCAGGTACTGATCACGCGTTTTCCCGAGGCGCGTTTCATCTCGGCGGGCATGAGCGGAGACTGGAAAATCGCGCTGAAACACGGAGCGACACACCTGCGCATCGGCACGACAATCACGGGAAACCGCCCCGCCGTGGGTTAACTTTTAGACAGAACAATCAGGAGGCTTGCAGTGAAAAAGGTTTGGGAAAGTTTAGGTTTCACCGAAGCGCGTGATGGCGAAGCCCGTCCCGCAGCATCGCGTCAGGCACCCGCACCGACCGCACGCCCCACCGCGGTTCCCCGCGCGACCTCGTCCGGTTTCACCGGTGGTTCGTTGCGTCGCAACCAGGAACCCGCGTTCGCCACCATTCACACCGTGCGGCCCACCCGCTACGCCGAGGCCGAGGGTATCGCCGAGACCTTCCGCGAGGGCTCGCCCATGATCATCGATCTGTCGCGCATGCTCGAAACCGAGGTTCGTCGCATGATTGACTTCCTGTCCGGTTTGACCAAGGGACTCGAAGGCCGAATCGAAAGAGTTTCCGAGCAGGGCAAGGTCTACATGTTGACCCCCTTCGGCGTTTCGCTCGTGGAAGAGGTCGCCGACGAAGCACCCGTTCAGAACGTCGACACCGACTTCCTGTCCTAATGTCTCTCGTTTACGGGGCACTGCACTTTCTGCTGTTCGTTTTCACGCTGATGCTGTGGGGGCGTTTGGTTCTGGATTGGGCGCGCGTGTTGCGTCCGGGATGGCGTCCCCGCGGGGCCGTCTTGTTCCTCGCCGATGTCGTCTACACGGTCACCGATCCGCCGCTGCGGTGGATTCGTGCCGTCGTGAAGCCGATCAACCTGGGCGGCGCCTCGATTGACTTATCGTGGACCGTTGCCCTGTTGGCCGTGTATTTACTTTCGGCATTTATTCCGTCGCCCGTTGCGTTGTAGTCTGTAAGCCTAGGTTTAAGAAGAAAGAGGCTACGCATGTCGCTGAGCGCTGAAGACATCGCCCACAAGCAGTTTCAGACGGTCAAATTCCGCGAAGGATACGACCAGGACGAGGTAGACGACTTCCTCGACGAGGTCGTTGCCCAGATGCTCGCCGACAAGGCAGAGGCCGAGGAACTTCGTCAGCGTCTCGTGTCCGAAGAGGCTCGAATTCAGGAATTGCAGCGTGCTGCTGCGGAGGGCGCACCCGCCGCACCCGTCGGAGCCCCTCTGTCGGTTGAAGCCGAGGCCGCAACTTCGAGCCAGTTCCTGCAGCTGGCCCGCAAACTGCACGATCAGCACGTCCAGGAAGGCCTCGACGAGCGCGAGCGCATGGTCTCCGAGGCTCAGGCCGAGGCCACTCGTATCGTCCAGGAGGCCGAGGCGCAGCAGCGTCTGCGTATCAACGAGCTGGACCAGGAACGCATCGTCATCGAGCGTCGCATCGAGGAACTGAAGGGCTTCGAAAGCGACTACCGCACGCACCTCGGTCAGTTCCTGCAGACTCAGCTCAACGAGCTGGCGAAGAGCGCACCCGCCGGGGCCGACGCCTCGTAGTTCCCGGTGGCGAATCACCGAGTAGTCCCCGTCCCCGACGGTCTCGTGGGGGAACGCATCGATAACGCACTGTCGAAGTTGATGGGTTTTTCGCGTACTTTTGCCGCGGACATTGTTGCGGCGGGCGGCGTCGAAATCGGCGGCGTCGTGGCGGCGAAGTCGGACCGTGTGGTTGCGGATACGGTGATGTCGATCACGTGGGAGGACAAGCGCGAACCGACCGTTGTCGCCGCGGAAATTCCCGAAATGTCGATCGTGTACGACGACGACCACATCGTGATCGTCAACAAGCCACCGTTTCTCGCAGCCCATCCCTCGCTGGGCTGGGAGGGAGACACTGTGGTCGGCGCGTTGGCCGGTGCGGGCTACCGGATTTCGACCTCGGGTGCTCCCGAGCGCCAGGGCATCGTGCACCGCCTCGATGTCGGTACCAGCGGACTGATGATCGTCGCAAAAAGCGAGATCGCCTATTCGGTCATGAAGGACAAGTTCCGCAACCGCGAGGTCAGCAAGGAATATCACGCGCTGGTGCAGGGCCACCCAGACCCGCTGTCGGGAACGATTGATGCTCCGTTGGGTCGTCACCCGGGTTCGGCCTGGAAGTTTGCGGTCGTCACGGACGGTCGTCACGCGGTCACACACTACGAAACCATCGAGGCGTATGCCGCCGCCACGCTGTTGTCCATCGACCTCGAGACCGGCCGTACACACCAAATTCGCGTGCACATGGCGTCAACCCGGCATCCGTTGGTGGGGGACACGCACTATGGCGCCGACCCCAAGCTCGCGGCTCGATTGGGCCTGACGCGCCAGTGGCTGCATGCCGTACGGCTTGTGTTTGATCACCCGGTGACGGGCGAAAAGATCGACGTGTCCGCACCGTATCCCGACGATCTGCAGCACGTTCTGGACATCCTCGACGCGTCCTGAGCGTCACGCCGTCTTTCCGACTCGACCTGCGTAAACTGATGTTTCAGGCAAGGAGAATTTGTGGCCGATTCGTTCGTACATCTGCACGTACACACCGATAATTCGATGTTGGACGGTGCCGCGCGAATCGATGAACTGATTGCCGAAGCGGTACGACTCGAGATGCCGGCCATCGCGATTACCGATCACGGCACCATGTTTGGTGCCTTTGAATTCTGGAAAAAGGCGACCAAGGCGGGCATCAAGCCGATCATTGGACTCGAGGCCTACGTGGCTCCCGAGGGCCGTTTTCACAAGAAGCCCGTGCGGTGGGGCGATGGCGGCGAGGATGACACTTCGGGTGCCGGTGCGTACACGCACATGACGCTGCTCGCGGAAACCACCGAGGGCATGCACAACCTGTTCAAACTGTCCTCGGCGGGGTACCTCGAGGGCTACTACCAAAAACCCCGACTGGACCGTGAAATTTTGGCCGAATTGGGTCGAGGTCTGATTGCCACGACGGGGTGTGCCAGCGGCGAGGTTCAGACCCGAATCCGACGCGGTGAGTACGATTTGGCGCTGCAGGCCGCGGCCGAAATGCGCGACATTCTGGGTCGCGACAACTATTTCGTCGAGATCATGGACCACGGCATCGATATTGAGAAGCGGGCCATGATGGACCTGCTGCAGCTGGCCAAGGACCTCGACATCCCGCTGATTGCGTCAAATGACCTGCACTACACGCACTCCCACGATGCGGCCAGCCACGATGCCGTGCTGTGTGTGCAAACGGGCTCAAAACTTGACGACGTACAGCGTTTCAAGTTTGGGTCCAACGAGTTCTATTTGAAGAGCGCAGAGCAGATGCGTTCGCTGTTCCGCGACCTTCCCGAGGCCTGCGACAACACTCTGCTGATTGCCGAGCGGTGCGATGTCACCTTTGACACGGGCGCCAACTACATGCCTCGTTTCCCGGCTCCCGAGGGGGAAACCGAGGATTCGCTCTTTGTTCGTGAAGTGTGGGACGGCCTTGCTCGCCGTTACCCCCACGGCCTGACTGACGAGGTGACGGCACGTGCGGAATACGAGATCGGTGTCATCACCGAGAAGGGTTTCCCCGGTTATTACCTCGTCGTTGCGGACTTTATTCGGTGGGCGCGTACCAATGGCATCCGTGTGGGACCCGGCCGTGGTTCGGGCGCTGGCTCCATCGCCGCGTACGCGATGGGCATCACAGACCTTGATCCGCTGGAACACGGTCTGCTCTTTGAGCGATTCCTCAATCCGGAACGCGAATCGCTTCCCGACTTCGATATCGACTTCGGCCCTCGTCGTCGCGACGAGGTCAAGCACTACGTCACCGAGAAATACGGCAGCGACCACGTAGCCCAGATCGTGACGTACAACATCATCAAGGCGAAACAGGCCCTCAAGGACGCCTCGCGCGTGCTGGGTTACCCCTATGAACTGGGGGACAGGCTGACCAAGGCCATGCCGCCCAGCGTGTTGGGCAAGGACATGTCGCTCGGCGAACTGTTCGACAAGGATCATTCCCGATTCAAGGAAGCCGCCGCATTCCGCGAGGTCGTCGAGTCCGACCCGATGGCCAAGATCGCCTACGAGACCGCTCGGGGAATGGAAAAAATCAAGCGCAACACGGGTGTGCACGCCGCGGGTGTGATCATGTCCAGCAAGCCGTTGGCGGACATCGTGCCGTTGATGATGCGCGATTCCGACGGCCAGATCATTACGCAGTTTGATTACCCCAGCTGTGAGGAATTGGGTCTGGTCAAGATGGACTTCCTGGGGTTGCGAAACCTCGACATCCTCGATGACGCACTGGAAAACATCAAGCTGAATCGAGGCGTCGACGTCGTTCTCGAGGAACTTCCGTTTGACGACTCTGGTGTCTTTGATCTGCTGTCCACGGGCGAGACTCTCGGCATTTTCCAGCTCGATTCACCACCCATGCGTGACTTGCTGCGCAAGATGAAGCCGGACAGCTTTGAGGACATCTCGGCCGTTTTGGCGCTGTATCGTCCCGGTCCGATGGGTGCCGACTCGCACAACAACTACGCCTTGCGCAAAAACAATCTGCAAGAAATTCAACCGATTCACCCCGAGCTGAAGGAATCACTCGCACCGGTTCTCGAGCCCACCTACGGCCTGATCGTGTACCAGGAACAGGTCATGGAAATCGCGCGAATTGTCGCCGGCTACAGCCTGTCTCAGGCCGACCTGTTGCGTCGTGCGATGGGTAAAAAGAAGAAGGAAATTCTCGATAAAGAGTTCGAGCCGTTCAGTGCGGGAATGATCGAGCGCGGGTATTCGATGGCGGCGACAACGGCGCTGTGGGAGATCCTTGTTCCATTCTCGGACTATGCGTTCAACAAGTCTCACTCCGCCGCGTACGGTGTGGTGTCCTATTTCACCGCATACCTCAAGGCCCATTACCCCGCCGAATATTTGGCCGCTCTGCTGACGAGCGTCCGTGACGACCGCGAAAAAATGGGTATGTACATGGTCGAGGCGCGTCGCATGGGTGTGACCCTGTTGCCGCCCGACATCAACGAATCCCAGGTGAACTTTGCCGCCGTGGGCGAAAACATGCGTTTTGGTTTGGGCATGATTCGCAACGTCGGTGTGTCCGTGACCGAACACATCCTCGCCGCTCGCGCCGAACACGGCGCCTACACCGGTTTCTATGACTTCCTCGGCAAGGTTCCCGTTCAGGCCTTGAACAAGCGCACCGTCGAAGCCCTGATCAAGGCGGGCGCTTTTGATTCGTTCGGTGACAGCCGCCGAGCGCTCCTGGAAATCCACGAGGCCGCTGTCGACGAGGCCGCCAAGGACAAGCGCGGCGCCTCGCGCGGTGATGTCGGTTTTGACTTTGAGGAACTGTACGACTCTCCGATCAACACGATTCCCGACCGACCCGAGTGGCCCAAGAAAATCAAGCTGGAATTCGAGCGGGAAATGCTCGGGCAATTCGTCAGTGATCACCCGCTCAATGGACTCGACAAAATGCTGGTCCGCGAATCCGATTTCCCCATCGTGACGCTGCGAGTGGACGAAAAGATCACGGCGAGCGAGGACTCGGATGCCGAATCCGAGTCGACGTTCGAACTGCAGGGCGCCAACGAGGGCGACACCATTCGACTCGCGGGCCTGTTGCGTTCGGTCGAGCACCGCGTGGCGCGCAATTCGGGCAACCCCTATGGAATGGCCGTACTCGAGGACCAATCGGGCACGATTTTGCTGTCCTTTATGGGCAAGAGCTACCTCGAAAACCGTGACCAACTGGTGCAGGACGCTATCGTCGCCGTTCGCGGTCGGGTGCGGCTGCGCGAGGCCGAGGTCTCGATCGGTGTATTCGATGTTCGCACACTCGATTCCAGCCGCGAAGAGGTTGTCTCGGTCGTGAAATTTGCGTTGCCCGAGCGCCACACCACCGAGTCCCGCCTCAGAGACCTCGCCGAGGTCCTCGACCGTCATACCGGTGATGTCGACGTCGAGTTCCGAGTGATTACTCCGACCGGTGCCCGGGTTTTTGCCCTGCCACACAAGGTCGCCCCGAGTGGCAGTTTGTATGCAGAAATCAAACGAATTCTGGGCCCCAACTGCTTCGACTAGCGGCAGGGGCGGTGACCCTCAAACGGTAGACTGGGGGCACATGGTTACGGTACAAATTCTCACGCAGACGCACCTCACATCGGACGAGGCGCGTGATCTGATTCCGCGTTCCGCACTGGACCACAACACGGTCATGGATGCCGCGGCGGAACTCGTCGAGGATGTCCGCCGTGACGGCGAGGCCGCACTGCGTCGGCATGCCGAACGATTTGATGGGGGAGCACCCGAGCAGCTGCGCGTTCCCCGCGACGTGATGGACGATGCCCTTGCCGCGCTCGACCCCGAACTGCGTGCCGCAATTGACGTATCAATCGAGCGAGTACGGTCCGGATCTGCGGCTCAGGTCCCCGCGTCGACACGCACCCAGATTGCACCCGGCGCTGTGATTGACCAGCACTGGGTTCCCGTCGAACGAGTTGGCTTATACGTTCCCGGTGGTAAGGCCGTCTATCCGTCCAGCGTGATTATGAACGTCGTGGCCGCCCAGGCCGCCGGCGTCGAGTCAATCGCTGTGGTTTCGCCTCCACAACGCGACCACAACGGTTCCGTGCACCCCACGATTCTCGCGGTCGCCGCAATTCTCGGCGTCGACGAGGTGTACGCCATCGGCGGCGCCGGAGCCATTGGCGCACTGGCCTACGGTGTGCCCGAAATGGGTCTTCGATCCGTTCAGGTGATTTCGGGGCCCGGCAACATGTTCGTTGCCGCCGCCAAGCGTGTGGTGTCAGGAGTGGTTGGAATCGACTCCGAGGCGGGTCCCACCGAAATTCTCATCATCGCCGATGACAGCGCGAACCCCGATTTCGTTGCCGCCGACCTGATTTCCCAGGCCGAACACGACGAGGCGGCGAGTGCCGTGCTGATCACCGACTCGCTCGATTTTGCGACAGCAGTTAACGACCACATCGAATCGCGCGTCCAGACCACGGGTCACGCAGACCGCGTTCGCGTTGCACTCGCCGGCGAGCAATCCCGCATTCTCGTCGTCCCCAATCTCGACGTGGCCATGACCCTCAGTGACGCATACGGTGCCGAACACCTGGAAATTCACACGCGTGATGCCGCCGACCGTGCCGCGCTGGTCAAACACGCTGGGGCAATTTTTGTCGGTTCGTACACTCCGGTGTCCTTGGGGGATTACCTGGCGGGATCGAATCACGTTCTGCCGACCCACGGTCATGCTCGTCACTCGGCGGCGCTGGGTGCGTACACGTTCCTGCGTCCTCGTCAGACGGTGACGTACACCGAGGACGCCTTGGCGGAGGTGGCCGATTCCATCGTGACGTTTGCCCAGGCCGAAAACTTGCCCGCACACGGCGACGCCGTGATCGCCCGCTCGAGGAAATAGGGAACCATGCACTGTCCTTTCTGTCGTCATTCGGATAGCCGAGTCATCGATTCACGTACCTCGGATGATGGGCTGTCGATTCGTCGTCGTCGTCAGTGCCCCGAGTGTTCTGGCCGCTTCTCGACGACCGAAACTGCATCGCTCATGGTCATCAAACGCAGCGGTGTTGTCGAACCCTTCTCGCGCGACAAGATCGTGTCGGGCGTGCGCAAGGCATGTCAGGGTCGACCGGTCACGGACGTCGACCTCGCCGGGCTCGCACAGCGGGTTGAAGAAGCGATTCGCCAGACGGGAACATCCCAGATCGAGGCCAACGACATCGGTTTGTCGATTCTGCCCGAACTGCGCGGGCTTGACGTCGTGGCCTACCTGCGGTTTGCCTCGGTCTACCAGGGCTTCGACTCGCTGGCCGACTTCGAGAGTGTCATCGAGGGCCTGCGTGACGACGAACGACGCATCGCCGACGGCTTGGATTCGGGCGAGGACGCCTGATGTACCCCTTCATCTTCCGCACGTTTTTTGCGCGCATGGACCCCGAGAACGCCCACAATCTCGTCTCGACCTTCCTCAAGACGGTGGATCGCGTCGGTGCTGTGCCATTGTTGCGGCTTTTCACGGCTCCCGATCCCTCGCAGCGGGTGACCACCATGGGATTGACCTTCGAGTCGCCCTTCGGTCTGGCCGCGGGTTTTGACAAGAACGCGTCGATGTACCGCCCCCTGTGGGGCTTTGGTTTTGGGCATGTCGAGGTCGGTACCGTGACGGCCATCGCTCAGGACGGTAACCCCAAGCCTCGACTATTCCGACTCATCGAGGACCGGTCACTGATCAACCGCATGGGGTTCAACAACCAGGGGGCTGCCCACGTTGCCCCGCGTTTGACGCGTTCCGGCCGTGGCCCGATTGTGGGCGTCAACATCGGCAAATCTCGGGTCGTCGATGTGGACGATGCCGAAGCCGACTATGTCACGAGCGCAACGCTGCTGGCGCCGCTTGCCGACTATCTCGTGGTGAACGTGTCGTCGCCGAACACCCCGGGGCTTCGCGGTCTGCAAGAAATCGACAAGCTCGAGCCGCTGCTCGTTGCGGTCAAAACCGCAGCGGGAGCAACACCCGTTCTCGTCAAAATCGCCCCCGATCTGACCGATGACGGTGTCGATTCCGTCGCCGCTCTGGCAACACGAGTCGGCCTCGCGGGAATCATCGCGACCAACACCACGCTGTCTCGTGAGGGCCTGAAAACCTCGGCTCGACGCATCGACGAAATTGGTGCCGGCGGTCTTTCGGGTCCGCCCGTTGCCGCTCGCTCGCGTGAAATTTTGACCCGTTTGCGCGCCTCGGTGCCCGCTGACATGTGCCTGATTTCGGTGGGCGGCGTCGAAACCGCGGCCGATGTTGCCGAACGACTTGAGGCGGGGGCAAACCTCGTGCAGGGGTACACCGGCTACATCTATCGCGGACCTTTCTGGGCCCGTCAGATTACCCGCGGGCTGCGGTCCAACTAACTGCCTACACAGCAATGGCGGCGACTCGTCGGAGTCGCCGCCATTACTCGGTGAACGCTAAACGGGGAATTCGCCGCGCTTGACCGAAATCTTGGGAAGGCGAAGGGGGCGGAACTGGAAGGCGCGCATGGCGCAGTACCACTTGATTCCACGTTCGACCTTGCCGGCGCCGTACTTGGCTTCGAGCTTCTTAAATACGGTGCGTCCGATGATGAGGCCGTCAAGGATGGCGATCAGCAGCAGGCCATAGATAGCGAGAAGCAGCGACAGCTGAACGGTGGCGTCGTTGAACACGGGGAACAACGAGAACAGGACTACGGGGACCATGGCCGGAACCATGAATTCGCCAGCGGTCCAGCGCGCATCGACGTAGTCGCGCGCGTAACGGCGCTGGGGTCCCTTGTCGCGCGGGGGAAGATACTGTTCGTCACCGGCTTCGAGGCCTGCACGAACCTTGGCGCGTTCCGCTGCGCGCTTTGCGTTCATCGCGCGACGTGCTTCCTTGCGGTCCGAGGGAACGATGGGGCGCTTGTTCGCGGCTTCCCGTTCCTTGCGGGTCGGGGTGGCGTGACCCTTGCCCGTTGCGGTGGTTTCGTTTTCGATGTCGGACACCCGAACTCCTTAGTATCAAGGGTTCTAAGATTACCCTCATGACGGAACTCTCTCGCTCATTGCCGGAACTTCGCGCCGCGGTGGATGCGGCGTTTGACCAGTCACTCGAGGCGCTGAAGAGCCTGGTGCGAATTCCCAGTGTGTCGTGGGACGGTTTTGACGCGGATCACGTCACTCGCACTGCCCAGGTGATTCACGACGAGCTCGTGGCTTCGCCGCTGTTTGCGGGTACCGGTGACCTCGAGGGTGTCCGAGTTGTTCGGGGGAGCGTTCCCTCGGGCGGCATGGGCCGCGAAGCCGTGATTGCTCGCCGTAACCCGGCTCCCGGTTATCCCACCGTGATGCTCTATGCACATCATGACGTGCAGCCTCCGGGTGACGATCAGTTGTGGGACAGCCCGCCCTTCGAGCCCGAGGTCCGCGATGGCCGACTCTATGGCCGAGGAGCCGCGGACGACAAGGCCGGAGTCATGGTTCATCTGACCGCCCTGAACCTGCTGGCGCAGGCCACCGACAACAACCCCAACATTGGGGTCGTGGTGTTCATCGAGGGCGAAGAAGAATTTGGTTCGCGGTCGTTCCCCGACCTGCTTTCGACCTATCGCAGCACACTCGCGGCCGACATCATTGTCGTGGCAGACAGTGACAACAGGTCGGTCGACATCCCCTCGTTAACCGTGAGCCTTCGCGGAAACGCTACGTTCACGCTCACGATTTCCACTCTGGCCCACGCCTCGCATTCGGGCATGCTGGGTGGCGCCGTGCCCGATGCGATGATGGCCGCGGCGGCCGTCATGGCGTCCTTCCACTCGGCCGACGGGTCAGTAGCCGTCGAGGGTCTGAGGGGCTTTGAGGCCGTTGTACCCGATTTTTCCGACGAGGAACTGCGGCACGATTCGGGGTTGCTGGACGGTGTGGAACCCATCGGGTCGGGGCC